>JBIOJO010000006.1:0-87142 GCA_044450965.1 Elusimicrobiota bacterium
GGACGACGCGGCGGCCGCGGCGGGAGCCTCGCGGCCGGAAGCGGCGGAGCTGACGTCCAACGCGTGGCGCTGGTTCGTGGAGGAGAACAATCTCTCCGAATTCCTGGCCCGGACCTTGGACGACGCCTCCCTGGGCCTGCGGCGCAAGTCGGAGCGAATCCGCGCGCGTCTCCTCCAGTCGCGCCTGGGAGCGGACACGGAGGCCGGCCGCGCGGTCGCGGCCGCGGCGGCGTCCTGCCCGTGCCTGGTCGTGGGCGAGGACGCGACGCTGACGGCCGGCGACGCCCGCGGGGCGCTGTCGGCCGTTCTCGAGACCTGGGCGGCCTCCTGGGGCCCCGGCCCGCTGGGCGCGCGCCTGCGCGCGGGCCGCGGCGCGGACTACGCCGGAAAGATCCGCTTTACGCGCGCCGCGAAGGCCGACGTCTCCGGGCTGCTCTTCTCCCGCGATCCGGGCTCGGGGCGGCGCCGCGTGCTGGTGGAGGCCGCCACGGGAGGCGTCGAGGAGCTTCTGTCCGGCGGCGCCGACGCGGACCGCTGGACGCTGGAGCCGCGCACCGGCCGGACGCTGGAGTTCGTTCCCGCGTCCGCCGACGGCAAGCCGCGGCTGTCTCCCGAGCGGCTGGCCGCGCTCTCGCGCCTGGCGCGCGCGCTGGACGCGTGGCGCGGCGGCGGGGTGGAGGCGGCGTTCTCCTTCAGCGGGGACAAGCTGTTCGTCCATCACGCGCGGCCGCTGGAAGCTCCCCGCCCGCCGCGCCCGTTGACCGATCCGTTCAGCCCGCGGCCGGCGCCGGAGGCTTTGAACGTGAAGCCCGCGCGCTGAACAGCGCCTTCAGCTCGACCAGCTCCTCGTCGTGCAGGAAGCCGGACACGCGCAGGCCGACGGGATAGGCGAGCACCAAAAGAAGGCGGGCGGCCAGCCCCACGTGCGCGGCGGGGATCCACAGCAGGACGGTCCAGATCGCGAGCACGCCCAGGCGCCCCCACTCGTACGGCGTCTCGCGCGTGCGGCGTCCCAGCCACCAGACGGAGCCGGCCATCGCCAGATAGGCGATGCACGTCGCCCAAGCCGCGCCGATCATCCCCCACTTCGGGATCATGACGAAGTTGACGCCGATGTTGATCAGCGCGCCGATCCACGTGGCGACGCCGACCGAGGTCATGCGCTTGTCGATCATCAACGGGGCGAGCATCACGAAATACAGGCCGTTGAACAGGTAGCCGAGGGACACGACCGGCACGATGGACAGGCCGTCCCAATAAGCCGGGCCGAAAAGGGAGTGCCCGCCGAAGAGGGGCGCCTTCACCAGGGGCTCCACGAAGAACGCGATGGCGAGGAACGCCCAGCACGCGAGCGTGGCGAAGTAGGTCAGCACGCGCGCGATCAGCGGGTCCACGTCGGCCCGGTCGGCGCGCTCCAGCACGAACGGCTTCCAGGCCTGGTCGAACATGCCGACGAGCAGCGACATGAAAATGCCCAGCTTGTAGCAGTTGCCGTACACCCCGGCCATGTCCAGGCCGCCCAGGCGCGCCATGATCGGACGGTCGGCGACCTGCACGACCATCGCCCCCAGAAGAGCGACGACCAGAGGCAGGCCGAAGGCCAGCATCCGGCGCAGGCGGGCGGGGTCGGGCCGGTCCAGCCGGGAGATCAGGATGGGCGAGAGGATCGCCAGCGTCGCCGACGACGCGATCAGGTTCGCCAGGAAGACGCCGCGCACTCCCAGCTGCATGTGGCGCACGAACACGAACGCCAGGACCAGGTTCAGCGCGATGCCGAAGGTCTTGATCGCGGCGAAGGTGCCGGCCTGGTGGGAGCCGCGCAGCTCGGTGTACGGCATCAGGGACAGCGCGTCGAGCGCGAGGATCCAGGCCGCGTAGCGGATGACCGCCGCCATGTCCGCGGGTATGCCCATGGACACGGCGATCGGCACGGCGAAGACGTGGACCGCGGCCGAGACGCCGAGCGAGACGGCCGTCACGCAGGCCAGCGCGCCGGTGAACGAGCCCGCGTCGGCCTTGCCGTCGTTGCGCCCCAGGCGGAGGTAGGCGACGTCCAGTCCCAGGCCGTACACGACCGTCAGGAACGCGATGTAGGAGTACGTCGTCTGGACGACGCCGCTCTCGGAGCGGTTGAGCAGGTGGGTGAACAGGGGCGTCAGCAGGAAGCTGAGCATGCGGCCCAGGACGGTGGAGAGGCCGTAGAACGCGGTCTCCTTCGCCAGCCCCCTCAGCTCGCGGAACATTCTGGGGAGAATACCAAATCCGCGCCGGAAGCCTTGCCTGCGTCCGCCGCGAGAACGTTTCGAGGACGTTTATTGATAGATGATGACCGACGGACCCGGCGTCAGCTGCAGCGCCTCGCGCGGGGTCATCTGCGGCTTGTCGTTCTTGTAGAACAGCTTGAGGCCGGCGTACTCGACCGGCTGCTTGCGGATCGCGATGCGGTAGGCGGTGCGCTTGAACGCGGGCGTGCCGTAGCCGTCCATCACCATGACCACCTGCACGCGCGGGTCCAGCTTCACCGCCGCCGCGTTGGTGAGCATGCCCTCGGTGAAGCGGTGCACGAGCAGGAGCTTGGGCGGCAGGCGCTTCTTCTCGATCATCGACGCGAGCAGGGAGATCGCCTCGTTCACCGATTTGGCGTCGGTGGTCCCGATGCGCCGCCCGGGGACGATCCCGGCGGGCATGTCGAACTCCGGATCGAGCGCGAGATGCACGTCGGGGCTTTCCAGGAACGGCCGCAGGCGCTCGACCTCGTCCTTGGTGGAGGCGTGCCCCACCTGGATGTCGAGGATGACCAGCCAGCCCTTGGAGCGCGCCCAGCCGATCACCTTGGCGATCAGCGCGTCCGGCATCCGCGTGCGGTAGAAGCCGGACGGTCCGGGCGTGTCCGACGCGACGGTGGCGACCAACTCCAGCCCGGGGCTGACGCGCGTGTGCGGGTCGGCCTTCCGCCACGCGGCGGCCTCGCGCTCCAGCCCCGCCATCATCTGTTCGGGCGGGAGCTCCCCGAGGATGCCCATCTTCTTCGAGAGCGGATTGCCGTAGTAGGTCACGACGCGCGTCCAGGGGAGCAGGGCCTCGCGCCGCGGCCCGGGCATGGCGGGCGGGAAGTACGGGGGCGGCTCGGCGGCGAACGACAGCGCGGCGATCAGCGGGACGATCGAAAGAATAAATTTCACGGACGACGATTGAACCAAATTGCCGGGACCGCTGTCCCTGGCGTGCTCAACTGTGTCCGGACACAGTCAGAGCTACGCGGAGTGAAAGACGTATTCGCCGCCTCGTCGCACGACGAGTTTGTGGATAATCGCGCGGCTTGACTTTGCCCGTCGCGGGAGTCATCCTATGGACGTGTCCAGTCATCACCCCCCCTCCGACGGCCTCCGGCGCCTGGCGTCGCGCTGGCGCACGGAGCGGCAGCTCAAGCGCCTGTCGCGTCTCCCCACGGCGGGCGGCGAGAGGGTCAGTTTCGCGGTGTTGGGCGACGTGGAGCCGTCGCGCTTCTGGCTCGCCCGCAAGCTGTTCAACCAGGAAGGCGTCTTCTCCGCGCAGATGGCGGCCATCCAGGCGCAGAAGGTGAATTTCATCGTCCAGCTCGGCGACATGGTGGAGAAGGGCGAGCCGCGCCGCTATGAGAATTTTTTCCAGCAGCTGAAGCGCGCGTGGAAGGGCGGCCGGCCGTACCTGACGGTCATCGGCAATCACGACCGCTCGCGCCCGAACGGCAAATCGCACTCCACGATGTACCGCTCCCTGTTCGGCGTCGCGAATTATTTCTTCGACCACGCCCAGACCCGCTTCGTCGTGCTGGATTCCAGCTCCAAGCGCGTGACCGCCGCGCAGCTGCGCTGGCTGGATAAGGTCCTGCTGTCGGGACCGGCGCGCAAGATCGTGTTCACGCACATGCCCCCCGTTCATCTCGGACTTTGGGGCGGCGTCGGCAAATTCCACGCGCTGGGCGGGTTCATCGGCGGCGCGCGCGAGTTCTCGGAGATCGTCGCCAGGCACGGGGTCAAGCGCGTGTACATGGGACACGTGCACGCGTTCGGCGTCCAGGACCACCTGGGCGTGCGCTACGTGCTGACCGGCGGCGGCGGCTCGGCCCTGTTTCCCTCGGGAGCCAGCGACCGCTTCCATCACTTCCTGACGGTGGACATCGGCCCGCACGGGATCCGCGAACGGGTGCACGCGCTGGACGGGCGCCACTTTCATATTCCCGACGCGCCGGTCATCCTGGAGACGCGCGAGCACACCCACACCTGGTCCGAGTTCGTGCGCGTCTACGGCCGCAAGCTGGCCCGCGCCCTCGGCGTCTGACCCGCCGGGCCGCCGGAATTGCTAGACTCCCTCCTCGCTTTCCCGACGGAGAACCTATGACTTTCGACAGCTTCCATTTCAACGCCAACATCAACGCCGCGCTGAAGCCCCTGGGCTACACGACGCCCACGCCCATTCAGCGCCAGGCCATCCCGAAGATCCTGGAAGGTCGCGACGTGCTGGGCCTGGCTCAGACCGGCACCGGCAAGACCGCCGCCTTCGTGCTCCCCATCCTCCAGCGCCTGTCGTCGGGGCCGCGGGGCCGCATCCGCGCCCTGATCGTCGCGCCGACGCGCGAGCTGGCCGAGCAGATCCAGGTCTCCATCGCGAACATGGGACGTCAGACCGGCCTGCACAGCATCACCATCTACGGCGGCGTCAGCCCGCACCACCAGATCATCGCCCTGAAGAAGGTGGACATCGTCGTGGCCTGCCCGGGCCGCCTGCTCGACCACATGCAGCAGCGACACGCCGACCTGTCGGCGCTGGAGGTCCTGGTTTTGGACGAGGCCGACCAGATGTTCGACATGGGCTTCCTGCCTTCCATCCGCAAGATTCTCAAGCAGATCCCCTCCAAGCGGCAGACCTTGCTGTTCTCCGCGACCATGCCCGACGACATCCGCCACCTGGCCCACGAATGCCTGCGCGATCCGATCACGGTGTCCGTCGATCACACGGTGGCGCTGACCACCGTCTCCCACGCGCTGTACCCCGTCGCCGAGCACCGCAAGACGGCCATGCTGCTGGAGTTGCTCAAGCCGACGGCGATGGAGTCCGTGCTGATCTTCACGCGCACCAAGCACCGCGCCAAGAAGCTGGACAAGGTCCTGGTGACGGCGGGCTTCGCGGCCACGTCGCTGCAGGGCAACCTGTCCCAGAACCGCCGCAAGGCGGCGCTCGACGGCTTCCGCAGCGGGAAGTACAACATCATGGTGGCCACGGACATCGCGGCGCGCGGCATCGACGTGTCCCAGATCTCCCACGTGATCAACTACGACATCCCGGACACCCCGGAAGCCTACACCCACCGCATCGGCCGCACCGGCCGCGCGGCGAAAACCGGCGACGCCTTCACCTTGATCGGCCGCGAGGACGAGGACATGGTCCGCGCCATCGAGCGGCGCATGGGCAAGCCCCTGGAGCGCCGCCAGCTTCCGGGCTTCGACTACAACGCGGCTCCGACGCAGGATCAGACCCACGCCATGACGCAAAGCCATCAGGCGCGCCAGCATCTGGGTTCGCGTCACGGCGGCCAGCACTCCGGCCGTCACGGCGGGCAGAACCAGCCGGCGGGCGCGGCGCGGCCTCCGCGCCGCCAGCCGCACCGGCGCCGCCGCTAGAAGTAGTCCGGGGCGGACGTCAGCGCTTCGAAGGCGGAAACGGACGAGCGGAGCATGCATATCGACTTCGCCGAGGCCTGAAGCGCTTTGGGCAGCGCGCGGAAGCCCAGGCGCTCGTAGAGGGCCGGGGCGATATCGCTGTGTAAATAAATCTCGACGGCGCCTTCTTCATCGAGAATCTCGAGGACGCCCCGAATCAGCCGGGTCGCATGACCGTGATTGCGATCGTCGCTCGGAACGGCGATGGAGCCCAATCCATAAGCCCCGTCGCCGATGCCGGAAAGACGATAGACGATCAGGGACGCGAGAAGTTTTTTCTGGTCCTCGAGCACGTACCAGGTGCCGGACCGGTATTTGACCGAAGCGGCGCACGACTTGAGATAGTCGCCGACGGACAGGGCTCCGGTCCACGCGTCGCGGCCCATGAGATACACATCCTTCATCTCGTCCGGGCGGGCGGTTCGAATCATTTGGACGCCGACGGGAACTTCTTGTCGATGCGTCCAACCAGCCGCAGGACGGCGGGCATCTTTGAATGTCTCGCCGTTTCGACCACCGCGCGCGCTTCGTTCGTCGACGTTCCCTCTTCGAGCGCTTTTTGCGCCCGTTTCAGCGCGACCAAGGACGGGTAGGACAGCGTCACGTCGTCGCCGGGATCGCCTTCGCCGTTCGGAGGATGCGCGCAGTTCGCGAGGCTCAAACACGGCGGTTCGCCGGCGACGTCGCGTATAAACGCCCAATCCTCAGGAGCGGTCATGTTCTTGCCGAGGAGATAAACGATGGTGCCGCGTTCGTTCCGCCGTTCCGGCGGGATTTCGCCGTACCTTCGACGGAAGCCCATCTTCTCTTCGTTTGTGAGCGCGTTGAAGTCCGAATCCAATCGCGGATCGTTGTCGTTCCGGGCCCCGAGGATTGCCTCCAAGGTCCGCAGTTTCCCAGTCTCGCCATGATCGGACACAACAGCGGGCGGCGATCGTCTCGCCGCCCGCCATCCGAGGGCCGTCAGCGCCAGCAGGGCGCCGACGGCGAGCGCCCGTCTCATTTCGTGAAGTCGTCCTGCATCTGCTTCTTGGCGCCGTCGTCGATGATGCGGCCCATCTGGTCGTCGGCGTACAGGCCGGCGTCCTGCTTCACCTTGTCGGTGCAGTTCGTGCAGGACTTTTGAATGTTCTTGAGCATGATGGTCGAGGAGCCGTAGGAGCCCAGCGGCGTCTCGTCGCAGGCCGGTTCTCCCGCGAGCATGGCGCCGGTCCAGATGCTCTTCATGTCGTTGCCGTTCTCGTCCTGGAACGGCGTCGGGCAGGTGGCGTGCGGCCAGTTCCCGTTGCGCGACTCCGTGTGGCGCGCCTCGTGGAACACCACCATCATGCGCGACACCTGCGGGTGGCTGAACTTGATGAAGTTCTGCGTCAACCACATCTTCGACGGGTCGCGGAACGGGATCACGCAGGCCACGGCGTTGCCGTTGCCGCAGCCGTCCATGCCGATCGCGGACACGCGCGTCTCGAAGAACTTCTGGTAGGCGGCACCGTCCATCGCCCCGAAGATCTTCTGATGGAGCGGGGTGCCCTTGCCGCCCTTCAGGCCGTAGATGAAGGCCAGGTCGGCGCGCATCTGCGTCTGGATGTCGGCGGGCACGTCGGAGTCGAAGGTCCAGCCGCGGGACTCGGGCCGGAAGCCGAACTTCTTCTTGGCGGCGGCGGCTTCCTCCTTGGTGAAGTAGTAGAGGTCGGCGCCGGTCTGCGGCGTGCCCGCCGCGGCGGCCGGAGAGGCTTGCGCGGCCAGGGCCTTGAGACCGGCCTTGTCCACTTTCGGAATCTGCGGCCCGGAACCGCCGGAGCCGTCGAAGAAATCGGCGCGCGAGGCGACTGAGAGAGACAGGAAGCCCGCGGCCAGGAGACCGCGGACGAGGACGGATCGAGCCATACCACCTCCGGTGCTTGACGCCGCGACCCCTCGCGGCGTACGAACGGCCTGTATTCTACCAGAGGATGGCCCATGGGGCCCACGGTTTCATGGGCCTTTCGGTCCGATGATTATGGGTCCTTAGGCTGGAAGCAGCAGCGGGCCGCGGCGCCGCCAGCCCGCCCGGGCGCGGGCGCCGGCGGGCTCGGACAGAAGGACGTCGCTGTCCAGGTCCACGTGCCGGAAGAATCCCGTCCCCAAGGCCAGATGGACGGAGGCGGCCAGGCCGCGGGCGGTCTCCGCCATGCAGCCGATCATCAGCGGGACCTGCGCCGCGCGCGCGACGGCCGCGATCTCGAGACCCCGGGAAATGCCGGATTTGGCCAGCTTGATGTTGACCGCCGTGGCCGCGCCCATGTCCAGCACGCGGGAGGCCTGCGCGGGCGTCGCGACGGATTCGTCCGCGGCGACGGGCACGCCCGCGCGCCGGGAGACGAACGCCATGCCCTTGAGGTCGTCCTTGCCGACGGGCTGTTCCAGCAGATCCACGCGCCCGCCCTCCTTGATCACCGCGTCGAGAAGCTTCAGGGCACCGCGCGGGGTCAGGCCCTGGTTCCCGTCCAGGATGAGCCGCGCCTTGGGCGCCCCGCGGCGCGCGGCCCGGACGCGGGCCATGTCGTCGGCGAAGGTCCCCCCGACCTTGATCTTGAGCGTCCGGAAGCCGTCGCGGGCGGCTTCGGCGGCGGCGGCGCGGGTCATCTCCGCGTCGGTCCAGGCGGACAGCGTGAGATCGCTCTCGAGGGATCGAACGGCGCCGCCGAACCAACTCGAGAGCGTCGTTCCCGCCTCGGCGGCCAGCGCGGAGACCAGGGCGGCCTCGAAGGCGGCGACGGCCGGGCTGAAGTCCGCGGAGCTTTCCCAGGCCGCGTCCGTCAGGGCTTTCCAGTCGCGCGCGTCGCGGCCTTTCGCCTTCCGGGCCAGGCCGTTCAGCGCGCGTGCCAGCGCGGGGGCCGTCAGGTGCTTCATGGCCAGGGACGTGGAGGCTTCTCCGTATCCTTCGGCCCCGCCCGACAGGCGGAGCGCCAGGCCGACGTTCTCGGTGTGAGTGCGGCTCCCCAAGGAAGTCACGAAAGGCCGCTTCAGCGGCGTCCGGACGATGTCCACGCGCGCGCCGCGCAGAAGGGTTCGGCTCATGGCTTCACCTTATCAAAAAATCCGCTATAATCGGCCCATGCGAAAGACGCTCTTGACGGGGCTTTTCCTGGCGACGGCCTGGTCCGCGCGGGCGCAATCCACCGCGACTTTGCGCGGCGTCGACGTCTACCGCTCCACGGTCCTGACGTCCGCCGACGCCCAGCGCCGCTTCGGCCCGGGCCTGCGCGAGTACGTGGCGCTCCACAATACCGGAACGCCGGGAGCCCTGGAAAAAGCCGAGGCGAAGCGCGCCGAAATGGAAAAAGTGGCGGCGTCCATTCCGGGCGTGGCGTTCGCCGAGTTGCACGTGACCGAATACTTCACCTCGGTGGACCACGCGATGTACGCGGTGTTCGACGTGGTGGACGCGGCGGACGCTTCCCGCCTGGCCTTCTCTCCGCCGCCGAAGGCGCACCTGCGGGACCCGGACGGCCTGCTCGCGGCCTGGCGCCGCTACGTCGCCCTGGGCGAGGCGATCTCCCGCCGAGGCGACATGCCCATCGACCGCCCCGCCTGCCCCGGCCTGTACTGCCTTTGGGGCGGCACGCCCGATCTGGACGCGGCCCAGAAGGCATTCGTGGAAGGCGCCGCGAAGCAGTCTGTGGATCTGCGCCGGATTTTGCGCGCCGAGGCGGACGGCGAGGCGCGCGCGGCGGCGCTGTTCGTGCTCAGCTATTCGACCAGCGGCCCGGACGTCGTCGCCCTGTGCCACGAGGCGCTGAGCGACCCCGACGAGCGGGTGCGCGGCGCCGCGCTTCAGATCCTGGCCGACGTCGCCAATCACCGGCCGGACCTGGCGATCGCGCTGGACCGCGTGCTGGCGCGCCTGGACGATCCGGCCTCCGCCGAACGCGGCAAGGCGATGGGGCTGATGGTCCCGTTGGCGGAAAAGGACGCCTACCGCCAGGTGATGCTGACGGCCGCGCCGAGGCTGGCCGCTCTCCTCAAGCTGTCCCAGCCCGAAAGCCGGGACCTGGCGTACACCTTGCTGGGGATCATCTCGAAGAAGAATTTCGACCGGCAGGACTACTCCTCCTGGGACGCCTGGGCCGCCAAGGCTTCCCCCAAGCGCTGAGCCATGGCGGCGTTGGCGGTCTACGTGCCGGGCGGCGGCGGGCGCGGCGTCGAGCCGGTGTTCAAGTTCACGCCTCAATACGGGGCCAAGTTCACGGTCGCGCTCGTGCTCTTCGGCGCGGGGATGCACTATCTGACCACCGGCCGAAAGGAAGCCGACCTGGGCCGGATGATCACCGGCGCGATTCTGGCCCTGGCCAGCCTGCTGTTCCTCTGAGCCGCCGCGCGGATTACGGCGTCTGCGCCGGGGCGAAGCGCTTCTGGATCTCGTCGTGCATCTCGTCGGCCTGGTCGTCCATCTCCTTCATTCCGGCCGCGACCACGTCGTCGATGCGGTAGGGCTTGGCGGGCGTGAGCATGGCCGGCTTGGTTTTCGGCGCCGACGGCAGGGCCGCGACGGGGGCCTTCGCGGCGGGCGCTTTGGAGATGGTCGCGACGGGCGCGGGCGGGGCCGCCGGAGCCGCGGCGGGCGCGTCGGCCGGAACGGCCGGCGCGGCGGCGGTCGCCGCCGGGGCGTCCCCTCCCAGCCACGCGCGAGCCACCGAGGACTTGATCGAGAAGTTCACGCTGGTGATGGTCAGCCCGTCCGCCGCCTTGCGCGCCATGGACGTGTTGATGCCGACGATGCCGCCCGTGCGGTCGATCAGCGGCCCGCCCGAGTTGCCGCGGTTGATGCTGGCGTCCGTCTGGAACGCGTTCTTGCCCGGGACGCCGCCCAGGTCGGCGACGACGGTGCTGATGACGCCCTGCGTCAGCGTCCACAGTCCCCCCTGCTCCGGATGGCCGATGGCCACCACCGGATCGCCGGTCTCCACCACGGAGTCGTCGCCCAGGGACAGCGCGGGGACGTTCGGCGTCCGCGACAGCTGCAGCACCGCCAGGTCCAACGCGCGGTCGTAGCGCGCGACGGTCGCGGAGATGGGGTCGGTCATGTCCACCTTCGGGTCGCCGGTGACGCGGGCGGGCTTCATGTACACCCGGACGACGGGGTAGGGCTGATGCGTCTTGTCGTCGATGACGACGTGAGCGTTGGTCAGGACTCGCCCCGCCGCGTCGATCACGCTGCCCGTGCCGAGTTCGCCCTGGCCGCTGGGATTTCCGGCCAGGATGAGCACCACGGACTTCGCGTCGGCGGAGTATATCTCCTTGGCGGAGAGCGGCCTTGACGCGGCGGGAGCGTCGTCGGCGAGGGCGGGCGCGGCGGCGGTCAGCGCGACGATCACGGCGAGGCAAAGCTTAATCATAAGTCGATCCTCCGGAGAGTGTCTGTCCCCAGGAGGAATCGAACCTCCATCACCAACTTAGAAGGTTGGGGCTCTATCCATTGAGCTATGGGGACGTCATCGAATTATAGCGGATAGAGCCCCAACCTTCGATATGAAAGTAATCGGAGTTTCCCGTCGTGCCGGGAAACTCCGAGGTTGGGGCTCTATCCATTGAGCTATGGGGACCTATAGGATATCGCGGCCGACTTCGAATATTGATTCGGATCAGCGCGGCTGAACGGTCCGCGTCGAGACGAGCAGAAATTTCAGCTCGGCCGGCCCGTCGTCCGGGTACGCCTCGTCGTCTTCCGGCGGGCCGGCGAGCGCCGCGCGCGCGATTTCGCCCGCGCGCAGCCCGGCGGCGCGGAAGGCGGGAGCCAATCCCGGATCCGCTCCGCGATCGGCCAGGCCCGGAGCCGGGGCGAAGAAGGCGGCCCCGAGCGAGCGCGCGTACTCACGCGCCGCGTCGAAGGTGGAAGGAGTGACCAGCCCCGGATCCGGCGCCAGCCACACCGCATCCGCGGCGGGCAGGGAGCGCAGGAGCGAAGGAAGGTCGCGGGCGTCGGGCACTTGGACCGGGAGGGCTTCCCAGCCGGCCGCCGCGGCGGCCGCGCGCGCGGCGGAGGCGTAGCGGCCCGACGAAGGTTCCGCCCAGAGCAGGACGGCGCGCCGGACCCCGGGGCGGAGCGCCGCGAGCTTGCGCGTGAACGCGGCCGGCGAGAAGGTGAGGCGGACGTGAACGACGGCGCCGCCCGGGCCCGGACGCGCGTCGTAGCCGGGCGTGAGAGCCGTCACCACGATCGCGCGCGGCGGGTAGCGAAGGCGCGCCGCGCGTCCGCCCAAGGCGATGACGACGCGGGCGTCCTTCGGAAGCGAGAAGTTCCCGGACGCGTTGAGGACCGGAGGGCAGGCGCCGAGCGCGTCGCAGACTCCCTGCAGGGCTTCCTGGTACGGGGCCATCGGCGACTCGGGGGCGACCACGACGATCTCGCCCGCGCGCGCGGCGCCGGCGCACAACGCGACGATGACGGCGAATAAAGCGGCGCGGTTCATGTCAGTAGCGGATCGTCGCTCCGCCGTACAGGGTCCGAGGCGCGACCAGTCCGTCCACGTATTCGCGGCGGTTCTTCGCGAGCAGGTTCTGGCCCGCCACGAACAGCTCCAACCACGAACGGGCGGTCCAGCCCAGACGCGCGTCCATGCGCCAGAAAGGGCCGATCTGGTCCTGCGCCGTTCCGGTGTTCGAGTCGGCCAGGTAGGCGTCCTTCCAGCCCGCGTTGAACGAGGCCCGCACGGCGCGCGGAAGCGCGAAGTCCCCGCCGACGTTGAACTTGTGCTTCGGAGTCGTGTTGATATACAGGCTGTGGCCGTCCTGGTCGGTCACCGTCTCGCGCGTGAAGTTCGCGTACAGGGAGTCGTCCGGAGCGAAGCGCCACTTCAGCGACGCCTCCAGTCCGCGCAGCTGGACCAGATTGGTGTTGTCGTACTGCAGGGCGTACACGTAGGGCGGGTTGGCCGTGATCGTGTCGAAATTCATGTGGTCCTTCACGTACATATAGAAGCCGGTGAGCTCCAGGCTGACGGCGTGATCCAGGAAGCGTCCGGTCCAGCCCGCCTCGTAGTCGGTCAGCGGGGAGGGCTTGAGGTCCCGGCTGCCGAGAAGGTTGCCGTTGAAGCCCCCTCCGACCGGGAAACTGAGGTTCGCGTAGCGGTTCAGGATGCTGGGCTTGGTGTTCGCGCGCGCGTAGGAGGCGCGGAAGGATTGGTCCGCGACGGGGCTCCACAGCGCGGCGATCTGAAAGTCGGTGTGGTCCCCGCCGGCGTTGGCGGTCTCGTTGGAAACGCCGCCGAGGACGCTGACGGAGTCGGAGATCCTGATTTCCTGGTGCAGGAACCCGCGCACGGTCCGGTTCGTGGCGACGCCCGCGGCGGGGCCGTAGATGTCGTTCGACCACGACGCCGCGTAGCGCCAGGCCGCGCCGTACGTCGTGCGCAGTCGCCCGTCCGCCCACGGCACCGAGTGAAGGGCTTCGGCGTCGTACTGCCAGTAATGGGTGTCGGTGACGAAGCCGGAGGTGTTGGGCGCGTTGACCGTGTCGTCCTCGGTGCGCGACGCGCGCGCCTCCATCGCCGAGCCGCCATCGAAGTCATGGGTCAGATGCAAGGTTTGGAAGTGATTGAGGCCGTGCTCCTGCGGCGCGGAGTCCAGGTTCATGCCGTGGCCTTCGCCCACGACGCCGGCCAGCAGCTCCAGGGTGCTTCCCGGCCCCGCCGCCGTCCAGGCGCGCATGTTGGCCTTCTGTTCGTGCAGCCAGTCGTTGCCCGTTCCGGTGCCGTCCGCCTTCGGAAAACCATCCTGGGAGCGGTCGGAGGCGCTGAGACGAGCTCCCCACGAGTCCTTCGTGGTTTCGACCGACGCCGCTCCGATGCGGGTGCCCTGGGTTCCGCCCAGCGCGGTCGCCGAAGCCTCGAACGGCTTGGTCGGCTTGCGCGTGATGATGTTGATGACGCCCAGGCCCGCGTTCGAGCCGTACAGCGCCGCGTTCGGTCCCCGCACGATCTCGATGCGCTCGATGTCCTGGATCTGGACCGGGAGCTGCTCCCACAGAACGCCGTTGCTGACCGGGCTGTACACGCTGCGCCCGTCGATCAAGACCTGGAGCTCGGCGACGTTGTCGCGGGGCATGCCGCGCACGGAGACGACGGCGCGGTCGGTCCCCTGCGAGGAGCGGCCCTCGATGACGTCCATCCCGACGCGGAAACGCAGCAGGTCCCAGAGATTGACGGCGCCGGAGGCCTTGATGTCGGCGGCCGTGATCACGTCCACGGCCAAGGGCGAGCGGTCGGTCGCCGCGGGATGGCGGAGGGCGGTGGTCGCGCCGGACTCCTCCTGGAAGAAGCGGAACACCGCGTCGCCGGGTTCCTGGGCGAGCGCGGAAGTCGCGAGCGCGGCGGCGAGAGCGGCCGTGACCGCGAGCGCCCGCTTCACCATGCCGCGGTCTTGTAGTCCTTGAAGAACTTGCCGGAGGCGTGGGTTCCGGTATTCAGGCCGACGAACAAAGGATCCAGGATGCGGGCCGCTCCGTCGACGACGTCGAGCGGCGGCTGGAAGTCGTGGACCGCCTGCTTGCGCAGGGACAAGGCGATGGGGTCCTCGTCCGTGACCCAGCCGGTGTCCACGGCGTTCATCCACATCCCGTCCTTGGCGTAGTCCGGCGCGCTGGTCAAGGTCATCATGTTGAGCGCGGCCTTGGCCATGTTCGTGTGCGGGTGCTTGTCGGTCTTCGTGCCGCGGGAGAAGATTCCCTCCATGGCGGTGACGTTGACGACGTGGACCTCTCCGGTCCCGGCGCGCAGCATCAAGGGCTTGAGCTTCGAGGCCAGGATGAACGGGGCCACCGCGTTGATCAGGTTGACCTCGAGGAGCTCGGCCGTCGGCACGTCCGCCAAAGTCATCCGCCAGGTGTTCATGGAGCGCAGGTCCACCTGCTGGAGGTCCGCGTCCAGTTTTCCCGCGGGGAACACGTCGCGGCCGGAGATCTTGTCGTCGTAGGTCATGCGCACCTGGGAGAGGCGCGCGGACTCGCGGATGCCGACGCCGACGGCGGAACCGTCCCAGGAGGTCAGCGCGCGCTGATCGGCGTCCGGGGCGGGGCGGTCGCCCGCGATCGCGGCGCGGACCTCGTAGTGGCCGGCCAGGATCTTCTTCTCCGTTTCGTTCAGGCCGTTCCAGCCCAGAGCCTCGCGGGCGAGCAGATGCTCGTAGAAGCCGACGGGGCGGCGGACGGTCTGCGCGGCGTTGTTGATCAGCGCGTCCAGGCGCGTCTCGCTGGCGCACAGATAGCGCGCGAAGATCTCCACGCTGGGCGAGTGGCGCAGGTCCAGGCCGTGCACGCGCACGCGGTCCCCCCAATCCTTGAAGTCGTGCTCGGCGGCGAAGCGCGCGGCGGCGTCGTGCGGGAAGCGGGTGGAAACGATGGTGCGGGCGCCGGCGCGCAGGAGCTTGAGCGCCGCCTGATAGCCGATCTTCAGGCGCGCGCCGGTGATGTAGGCGGTGCGGCCGGACATGTCGGCGGTCTGGAAGCGCTTGGCGTAGTTGAACTCCGCGCAGTCCGGGCACATGTTGTCGTAGAAGTGGTGGAGGCGGGTGAACGGCTGCTTGCAGACGTAGCAGCCCTGCGGGCGGGACAGCTCGCGGACCGGCGCGTCGGGCGCGGGCAAGGCCAAGGTCGGCGCGACGAAGACCGACGCGGAGCGGGCCTCGCGGATGCCGGTGGAAGCGCGGGCGGCGCGGTCGCCCTCGTTGATGATTTTCCGCTTCTCGGAGCGCATGCGCCGGGACTTCTTCTTCATCTCCCACTTGGTCGGCCGCGACAGCTTGCCCGCGGCGATCATCAGGCGCACGCGGGCGTCCTCGTTGATATCCAGCGAGAGCGCGGGATGGGCGATCAGCGCCTCCAGCGTCTTCGCGGCGCTCTCCAACTCCTCGCGGGTGAGCTGGGGCGGCCGCTGGGCGGGCGCGGTCGGAGTCTCGTCGGCACGGACCAGAGGGTTCACGAGGGATATTGTATCACGGCGCGGGGCAGGCCCTGACACCGCGTCCGCCGACGGTCAGTGGATCGTGTCGCCGTATTTCTCGAATTGCTCGCGCAGCTCGGCCAGCCGCGGCTGCAGCTCCTCGTGGGTCTTAAGGCCGACCGCGGCGGCCGCCTTCGCGTAGGCGGGCGCGAATTCCGAAAGAAACCGCACGAAGTCCGTGATGCTCACCGTCTCGGAAGCCTCCAGCAAGCGCACCGTGATTCCCGGAGGCAGTTCGTCCGGATACTCCTCGTGAAAACTGTACTGAGCGGGTCCCTCTTTCGAAAGCCCGACGCGAGTTCGGATCGATTCAAGGACCTCCCCGGCCTGGTCGCTCCAAAAAGAAGCCAGGACCATGCCGAGGGAAACGAAGCCGGCCCCGGCGGGGCCCACGCTCATGCTGCAGGAGTCTCGGTCGTTCTTCGGGTCGTGATCGCGCAAAATCGACAGGATGTATTCATGGCCGTCGAATTCGAAGCGGGCCTCGCTCGTCTTCCTCATGGCAGTATATCATCGACGCCGAACGACTGAAGCGCGCCGGTCCGCCGATCGACCCAGCCGATGAATTTGACTCGTCCGCGGGTGACGCGGATTTCATAAGTGCCCGTGCCTTCGACGGCGGCATGAGGGGTGTCGCCGAAAATGGATTTCGCCAGGTCCGTGATTTTCGCCTCGGTCCAAATATTCCCGTCGACGATCGTCTTGGCCTTCGGTTTGCCGGCCTTGAGGACATCGGTGACGACGCCGCGGGATTCCGTGTAGAGCCTGTATTTGACGAGGGAGATGCCCGGGTAGCCCGGCACGGGAGCGTCGGAGATGATTTGCCCTTGGTTCGCGAGCTTTTCCACGAACTTGACGCGGGAGTGCGCCATCTTGATTCCGTCGGAACGGCTCTCGATGACTCCGTCCTCGAAGAAATGCTTTCCGACGGCTTCGCCGACGCCGACGGGATGCTCGGCCGGCGCGAGGCGCGGGTGCGTCTCCGCCGGAGGAACGGCCCTTTCCGGAACCGGCCGCGTGAAGCGGCCGGTCGCGTCGTGGAACGGAGCCGCTTTCGGCGCGCCGTTCAGTGCGGGCGCGCCCTCCGGCGGATCGCCGGCCAGGCCGCTGCGGATGGCGGCGTCGGCCTCGGGCCCGCGGCCCATGATCTCAAGCTTCGCGCGCAGCTGCTCCTGGGTGCACTTGCCGACGCGGCAGGGCACCTGCTCGTGCGCGTTGGCGATCTTCTCCGCGAAGGCCCGGTCCACGCCGAGCTGCTTCATGGCCGCGCCGATCCTCAGCTCGCGGTCGGCGATGGAGGAGTTGCGCAACAGGGTCTGTTCGGACACGAGCGCCATCGACTTCGGGGACCGCGGAATGCTTTCGGCCGAGGAACCGAAGCCGGAGATCGACGCCGGCTCGGAGGGCTTCGGAGCGCCGAGGAACGACCGGACGGACGCGGGTATCTTCGCGTCCAGGGCGGCGAGTCCGTCCTTGAGGCCCGCATCGGCCAACTTCGACGACACCGCCTCGGTGGCCGAGGTCATCGCGGCCTTCCCCGTCGCGGTTTTCCCCAGGCGCCAGCCGAGCGCGGCCACCAGCGCCATGATCAGCACCGTTCCGCCCAGCTTGCCGATGGACAAGAGGGAACGGGCGTGGCGGACGTCCCCCGCGTCCGTGCCCAGCAGTTCCTTGACCGATTCGTAGCCCTGCTTGAGCAGAGGGTAGATCGTGCCGATCAGCATGGCGAAGGACACCAGGCCGACCACGACCTTGGCGATGATGCCGAAGCCGGTCAGCGCGGAGAGGACGAGGCCCAGGAGCAGGTAAGCCAGGTTCGTGACCAGCCCCTCGACGGTGCCGAACTGCTCCTGCAGCGCCTCGAGCAGTCCGGCCAGCAGGGGCGCGATGACCGGGGAGTTCTTGCACAGGCCGGACACGCTCGAATGCCCGCTCACCGCCTGAAGGCACGCCGTCGTCGCGGGCGACTCCGGAGCCGGCGGCGGTTCCGCGGGCTTGGCCGGCGCGGGCGGAGGCGCGGCGGGCTTCCGGGTCAGCGCGCGCGCCGCGCCGGCGACCAACGGCGTGGCGCGCACCGCGTCGCGCAGCGCGTCCGGCGCGGTCGCGTTCATGGCCCGGAATGCGGCGTACGACGAAAGGGTTCGCCGGTTCGTCGCGGCCGCCGCCGGGCCCGGAACGGGACTGACGCGCAGGCTGGTCGGCGGCTCGACGGGAAGAGACGCGTTTTGCGCGGCGGTCCGCAGGCTCGGCCGGGTGAAGCGCGGCGACGCCGCGGAAGCTCCTTCCGAATTGACCGCCGCCTGACCGCCGCGCGAAGCGCCCCCGTCGAAGAATTTTTCCGGATGGGCGGACGCCGCTCCCCCGCGCGAGACGCTGCGGGCGACGGCCGCCGCGGCCTGCGGCGGCATTTGCGCGGATGCCCCCGCGGGCGCCCTCGCGCCGGGCGACGAACCGCCGGCGACGGCCCGTTCGGGGTACAGGACCGTGAACGCGGAGGCGATCTCGCCCGCGGCTTTTTTCAACGGCTCCGCGGTCTGAGCGGGCAGTTTCTGCGGAGCGTCCGGATTGGGAATTCCGGCCCAAAACCGGTTTTCCTGCCAGAGGGCGTCGTCCGCCGCGCGAATCATCTTGCGCCACGTCGCCCCGCGCGGCGTGAGGGTCTCCGGGCCCGTCGGCTGAGCGGCGGCGAGCTGGCTTTGCAGAAGGACCAGGATGGGCAGGACGGCGCGGCGGTCCTTGCTTTGATAGTCGCCCTGCTTCAACGGGGTCAGCGCGGCGTCGAGGCGCTTCAGCGTCTGGTGGGCGGCGAATACGGCGTCCGCCGTCTTTGACTCGGTGCCTGTCTGCGCGCGGGAGGGCCCGCCCATGAATAGGGCGAGCGACGCGAGACCTGCGACGAGGCCGGGGTATTTCACGGGGGGTGCCTCTGTCCCCAGTGTAGACCCGGATTCCCCTTAATTCAAGAGGTAATTTCGACGACTTCGGTCCCGGAAATGAGGTCGTGAAGGCTGAGGCCGTCCGCGCGGCGCCACAGCACGATCCCGTCGATCAGCATCCACATCGGCGGGCAGCCCGCCGCCGCGAGAACGAGATTCGGAATCCAAGCGACCAGCGCTCGGATCAGCACGTTGGTGACGAAGCCGCCGTTCTCCCCCGTTTCGCGCCTGACCACGCGCAGCCGCCAGATCTTCTTGCCGAAGGTCTGCCCGTCGCGGGTCAACAGGGCGGACTGAGCGGCCAGAACCCCAAGAGACGCGAACACCGCGACCACGCGCACGGGGTCCGGCGCGGCATCGGAGGCCCCGATCAGATAAGGGGCGTAGAAGAGAAAGAAGTCGAACGCCGTCGCCGCGGCGCGCTTGCCCATGTTGGCGGAGGCCATCGAAGTTCAGTCTAGCAGGAAGCGCCGGGGCGCGCCAGGGTCAGCGGGCCAGCGCTTGCCCCTTCGTTTCGGGGAACGTCCACACCCAGGACGCCGTCAGCAGCGCGAAGGCAAAGGCCAGTAGCAGCCCGTGCGAGACCCCGACCGTCGCCGCCAGCGCGCCCATCGCCGCCTGCGTGACGAACTGAAAGCCGCGCGACAGGTTGTACACCACGCCCATCGCCGTGTTGCGCACCGAGGTCGGGAACAGTTCCGCCAGCAGCGCGCCGAAGCCGGCCGTGCAGCCGGAGCCGAAGCCCACGGCCAGCATCGCCGGCCAGAACAATTCCGGCCGCGCCAGGATGTCCGCGCCGTGCATGGCCAGGGCCCAAAGGCCGGCGGCGGTGAGCAGGGAGTACGCGCAGAACGCCGGCCGCCGGCCGAAGCGGTCGGAGAGCGCGCCGAAGCACAGCATGCCGACGAACTGCCCCCCCTGCGCCACCAGAATGAACTTGAGCCGGATCCCGGACAGCGACGGCGGCAGGGCGTGACCCGCCGCGCGGGCGTTCGCCTCCAGCTCCGCGAAATATTCGGGCAGCCACACGTAGGTGATCCAGTAGGTGCCCAGCTTCGAGGCGCCCAGCAGCCACGCCTGCGCCGCGCGCGCGCGGTGATGCCGCCACAGCTCCCGGTACGGCTCCAGGAACGGACGGCGCGGCGCGTCCTTCTCCGCCAGCCACAGCGGCGACTCGACGACGTGCCGCCGCACGAACAAGACCAGGAGGGCCGGCAGGGCCGACAGGAAGAAGACCGCGCGCCAGCCGATCTTCGGGCAAAGCCAGAGCCCGGCGATCACGGCCAGCGCCACGCCCAACGGCTCCCCGGCCTGCAGCAGGGCCGCGGCGCGGCCGCGTTTTTCCTTGGGATAAATCTCCGCCATCAGCGCGTGCCCCGTCGCCCATTCTCCGCCGACGCCCAGGCCGGTCAGCGCACGGAACGCGATCAGGCTCCACAGTCCCCACGAGAAGCCGCACAGCCCGGTGCCCAGCGAATACATCAGAATGGTCCAGGTCATCACGGCCTTCCGGCCGTAGCGGTCGGCCAGGCCGCCGAAGACGAAGCCGCCCAGGCCCGACGCGGCCAGCGCGGCGCCGACCACCCATCCTTTATAACGCGCTGCGTCCGCGCCCCATTGCCAGTCCCGGCCTATCGCCGAGGCCAGGTACGCGAACAGCATCAGGTCGTAGAAGTCGAACAGCCAGCCCGCCAGGCAGATCGCGTAGGTGCGGCGGCGGTCGACCGGCGAGACCGCGCTCACGCGCGATCTGAGATCGGCGGGTGGTGGATGAACTGCAGGCCGTTGCCGTCGGGGTCCTTCGCGTAGAAGGAGCGCGCGCCGTCGCGGTGGGTCTTCGGCTCCTTCGCGATGACCGCGCCGCTCGCCTTCAGATGGGCGTGCCAGGCGTCCACGTCCGCGGCCTTCTTGAGCACGATGCCGAAATGATCCAAGCGCGTCTCGCCGGGCGCGACGGCTCCCTTGTGAAGCGCCAGGTTGTCGTGGCCGTGCATCGTCAGGTACAGATTGTCCGCGTCGGGCCGCCACTCGACCTGGTAGCCGAGGACGCCGCAATAAAACGCCTCGGCCTTCGCCAGGTCGGAGACGAAGAGAGCGACGTGGCGGATCCCGAGCGTCTCGGGCGGGCGGCTCACCGCTTGAGGAATACGAACAGGTACTGAACGACCTCGGACAGGTCCGCGTTGACGATGGTCATCCCGAAGGACTGGCCGTTGATCGCCCCGGTCGCCTTTCCGGTGACGGCATCCAAGGTGAGGCCCATGGGCATGCCGTTGACGAAGCTCTTGTCCCCGTCGATCACGCCGGTCTGGAGGTTGAACTCCAGGTGCAGCGGAAGCCCGTTGGCGTGGCCTTCCACGACGCCGGCCTGCCAGTCCACCGTGTAGTCGACGGGGCCCTGGTTCACGGTGCCGGAGTAGGAGACCTTCTCGGGCGTCCAATCGAACGAGAGCTCGACCGGGGAACCGTTGAGGCCGCCGGTGATCGTCTTGGCGTCGTGATCGATCTTGACACCGAAGGAGGTGCCGCCGATGGCGCCGTTGATCGTCCAGGCGCGGCGATCCAAGGTCAAGCCGAACGGGAAGCCGGCGAAGCCGCCTTCCATCGTCGCGACGGCGGGTTGGCGCGCGATGGCGAGCATGCGGGGGGACGGGCGCGGAAGCGCCGTCGTCTCGAAGGCGGCCAAAGTGCCGGCGGCGGCGGATTCCAGGGAAGGCGCGGCGGCGGCGGCGGACGGAAGGGCGAGGGCGAGGGCGGCGAGGAGTCGGCGCATCTGAT
The DNA here is from genome assembly GCA_044450965.1 of Elusimicrobiota bacterium. Classification (GTDB taxonomy): domain Bacteria; phylum Elusimicrobiota; class Elusimicrobia; order UBA1565; family UBA9628; genus GWA2-66-18. The sequence continues at coordinate 21,391 of JBIOJO010000006.1, forward strand.
GAACCTCCGGGTGCGGCATACGCCCGATTATAGCACGACTCTCCCGTCGTGGAATGGTATAATGACGATCCGATGATCGAATCCCCCGCCAAGCCGGTTCCCCAGCTCAAAAAGTACGTCTTGGACCTATTCTCCTACCGCCGCCGCGTCACGCGCGAGGTCATGGTGGGCAACGTGGGCGTGGGCGGGACCAACCCCATCCGCGTCCAGTCCATGACCACCACGGACACCTTGGACGTGGAGGCCACCTTCCGCCAGTCGGTCAAGATGATCGAGGCGGGCTGCGAGATCGTTCGGATCACCGCGCCCACCGTGGCCGACGCGCAGGCCATCGGCAAGATCAAGGAGAAGCTGGTGAAGGCCGGCTTCCACCAGCCCATCGTCGCCGACATCCATTTCTCCCCCAACGCCGCCGACGCCGCGGCCGACTTCTGCGAGAAGATCCGCATCAACCCGGGCAACTTCGTGGACACCAAGCGCTTCGCGGTGAAGGAGTACACCGACGAGGCGTACGCGGCCGAGATCGCCCGCATCGAGGAACGCTTCACCCCCTTGGTCCTCAAGCTCAAGCGCCTGAAGCGCGCGTGCCGCATCGGCACCAATCACGGCTCGTTGTCCGACCGGATCATGAACCGCTACGGCGACAGCGCCCTGGGCATGGTGGAGAGCGCGCTGGAGTTCGCCCGCATCGCGGAGAAGAACGACTACAAGGATTTGATCTTCTCCATGAAGTCCTCGAATCCGAAGGTCATGATCGAGGCCTACCGCCTCCTGGTCCAGCGCATGGACGAGATCGGCATGGATTACCCCCTGCACCTGGGCGTGACCGAGGCCGGCGACGGCGAGGACGGCCGCATCAAGAGCGCCATCGGCATGGGCGCCCTCCTGGAGGACGGCATCGGCGACACCATCCGGGTCTCACTCACCGAAGATCCCGAGCACGAGGTTCCCGTCTGCCAGACCTTGGCCAAGCCCTTTCACGCGCGGCCGGCCCAGCCGCTCCGCGTCGAGGCCAAGAAGCCGAAATATCATTGCGCGGATTTTTATTCATATACCCGCCGCAAGGCGGATCATTTTGAGATAGGCCCCATCATGGTCGGCGGATTGCAGTTGGTCCGGGCCTTCCTGCGGGTGCCGGAGTCGGCCACGGCGGAAAGTCTGCTGGCCGGGTACGAGTCCCAGCTCAAAAAGGCGATGGGCGCGGATCCGGAAGTCCTCGAGTTCAATATCACCGACGAGAAGTCGCTGGCGCGGTTCATCTCCATCCGTGAATCGTTGCGCCCCGAGACCAGCCGTCTCGCCTTTTTGGCCCGCGTCGAAGGTCCGTTGTCCTTGGTCATGAAGTGCCTTCCGTCCGCCGACATGGTGACATGGGTGAATCCGGTGGACGATGAGTACGCCGCCTACCTGCGCGCGATGCACGACGAGAAGAAAATCAATCTTGTTGAATCGCATGACGCCGAGACGGCGCGCAAGCTCGAAGCCGCGTCCCGTTATAAAGAAGTCGTCACGATGACGTCCTTGCGCGGCGAGGACGTTCGCGCGCTGATCCACGAGTACCGACTGCTGGCCGCCTACGGCCTGTCGTCCCCCATCCTGCTCCGCGCGCCGCGCGAGGCCACGGCCGAGGAGCAGGTGCTGCGTTCCTCCACCATGATCGGGGGCCTGCTGTGCGACGGCGTCGGCGACGCGGTGATGATCGACGCGGATCTGCCGTTCGAGCGCAACATCGAGCTTCTCTACAACGTGCTCCAGGGCGCGGGCGTGCGCATCACGAAGACCGAGTTCGTCTCCTGCCCGTCCTGCGGGCGGACCTTGTTCGACCTGCAGACCACCACCGAGCGCATCAAGGCGCGCACCGGCCACCTGAAGGGCGTGAAGATCGCCATCATGGGCTGCATCGTCAACGGCCCCGGCGAAATGGCCGACGCCGACTTCGGCTACGTGGGCGGCGCCCCCGACGCGATCAACCTCTACGTCGGCAAGGAATGCGTGCAGAAGGGCATTCCGTTCGCCAAGTCCGACGACGCGCTGGTCGAGCTGATCAAGAAGCACGGAAAGTGGGTTGAGCCGGCGGCGTAGGCTTCCCCCGCTCCTCGCGCTCGCCCTCCTTTCGGCCTGCTCCCCGGTTTACGTCGCGCGCTCCGCGGCGGGACATGCCGGTCTCCTGTGGCGGCGCCGCTCCATCGCGGCCACAGCGGCCGATCCCGCGACCTCTCCGGAGCAGAAGGCGAAGCTGGAACTGGCGTTGGAGATCCGCGAGTTCGCGTTCAAGCGCTTGGCGCTGACGCGGTCCCACGCCTACGAGACGTGGACGCCGGTGAAGGGCGCGGTCACATGGCTGGTCTCCGCGTCGGACCGAACGAAACTGAATTCCCACCAGTTCCGCTTCCCGTTGATCGGCTCCTTCCCTTACAAAGGGCATTTTCGCCGCGATCTGGCGGAGGCGGAGGCCGCTTCGTTGGAGACGAAGGGCTATGACTCGACCGTCTCCGGCGCCGGCGCGTACAAAACCCCCCTGCCGATCGCCGATCCCCTGCCGTCCACCGTCCTGAACGCGGGCGAAGGCGACCTGGCGGAGACATTAATTCATGAATTGACCCACGGGACGGTGTACTTCAAGAATCAAACCGACTTCGACGAGGCGCTGGCGACCTGGGCCGGCGTTCGCGGGGCGGAGGATTTTCTGGCCGAGAGATTCGGCCCGGACTCGACGCAGATGAAGGCCTGGCGGGACGGCGTTTCAATGGAAGCGAAACGCGAGAAAATATACGGCGATTTGCGCGAGAAATTGGCGGCCCTGTACGACGGTCCGGGAACCGACGCCGAGAAGCTGGAAAAACGACTGGATGTGTTCGAGTGGGCGCGCGCGGAAGCCAAGTCGCGCGGGTTGGCGCCGTTGCGTGAACCGCTCAACAACGCCGTGGTCCTGGCGCACGCGCTGTACGCGCCGGATTTTTCGCCCTTCGACGCGCTGTTCGAGAAGAACGGGCGCGACTGGCCGCGGACGATCGCCGCGCTGAAGGCGTTGGACCGAAAGGATCCCTTCGCCGCGCTGAAGAACGCCGCGCGCTGAGGCTGGCCGTTCCGTTGCGATCCGCCCAGGGCAGTCCCAGGAGGGTGCGATGCCAGTGATCCAGCCGTTGGAATCGTCCGAGGAAATAGTCCGTCCCGCCGAAACCGGCATGGCGCTCCTCCAGAATCCGGTGCTGAACAAAGGCTCGGCGTTCTCGCGCGAGGAGCGTCTGCGCCTGGGCATACTCGGCCTGGTCCCGCCCCACGTTTCGACCATGGAGCAGCAGGTGGATCGCGTGCTGGAGAACGTGCGCAGCCAGACCAGCGACCTGCACCGCTACGTGGAGATGATTTCCCTCCTGGACCGGAACGAAACCCTTTTCTACAAGGTCGTCATGGACAACCTGGATGAGATGATGCCGATCATCTACACGCCCGTCGTCGGCAAGGCCTGCCAGCTCTACGGCCACATCTTCCGCCGCCCCCGCGGCCTGTTCATCACCCGGCGCGAGCGCGGCATGATGCGGGATGTCCTGCGCAACTGGGCGCACCGCGACGTGCGCGTCATCGTGGTCACCGACGGTGAGCGCATCCTGGGCCTGGGAGATCTGGGCGCCAACGGCATGGGCATCCCCGTGGGCAAGCTCTCCCTGTACACGGCCTGCGCCGGCATCCATCCGTCGAACACCCTGCCGGTGATGCTGGACATGGGCACGAATTCCCCGGAACTGCTCAACGACCCGCTGTATCTGGGCGAGCGCGAGAAGCGCCTGACCGGAGCGGCCTTCGACGAGTTGGTCGAGGAGTTCGTGATCGCGGTCCAGGAGATCTTCCCCCACGCGATCATCCAGTGGGAGGATTTCGCCAACCACAACGCGTTCCGCATATTGGAGAAGTACCGCGACCGGGCCCGCACGTTCAACGACGACATCCAGGGCACGGCGGCGGTGACCTTGGCCGGCCTTTACTCGTCGGCGGAGATCACCGGCCTGAGGCTCAAGGACCAGCGCTTCCTGTTCTGCGGCGCCGGAGAGGCGGCCATCGGCATCGGAAACCTGATCGTCAGCGCGCTGATGGCCGAGGGCCTCACGTCCGCGGACGCGGCGTCGCGGTGCTGGTTCATGGACTCGAAGGCGCTGGTGGAAAGCAGCCGTTCCGACCTGCAGGAGCACAAGCGCGCCTACGCCCACAAGCACGCTCCGGTCACGGACCTGGCGGCGGCGGTGCGCGAGCTGAAGCCGACCTCTTTGATCGGCGTCTCCGGCAAGAAGGGGCAGTTCACACGCGCGATCGTCGAGGAGATGTCCCGCCTCAACAAGCGCCCCGTCATCTTCGCGCTGTCCAACCCCACCGACAACGCGGAGTGCACCGCCGAGGACGTCTACCAGTGGTCCGGCGGCCGGGCGATCTTCGCCAGCGGCAGTCCGTTCGCCCCGGTGACCTACAAGGGCAAGACCTTCGTTCCGGGCCAGGGCAACAACGCGTACATCTTCCCGGGCGTGGGCCTGGGCGTGGTCGCCAGCGGCGCGAAGCGCGTCACCAACGAGATGTTCTTCGAGTCCGCGAAGGCCTTGGCGTCCTGCGTGACGAAGGAGGACCTGGACATGGGGCGCCTGTTCCCGGCCCTGACGCGCATCCGCGAGGTGTCGGCCATCATCGCGGAGGCCGTGGCCGGAGTGGCGTACGAAAAGGGCCTGACCAGCGAGGCGTGGCCCGAGGATCTGGGGAGCCACGTCCGCGCGCTTCAGTACAAGCCCGCGTACAAAAAGTACGTCTGAGCGCCGGAGCTAGAAGTAGTACTGCGCCGTCAGGACGGTCTGGTTGGGCTGGCGGCCGTACTCCGTGGCGCGCGTGCCGCCGAAGCGCTGGATCCCCGCCGACAGGTACAGGTCGTTGAGCGCGTTCCAGGTCAGCGCGGGCGCGAAGAAGGTCGAGCCGTCATCGGCGTTGGCGACCGCGTACAGCTCCAGCTTGAGCAGCGGGTGCAGGTCCTTGGAGACGGACGCGCCGAAGTAATCGCGGGCGACGGAAACCTCCTTGCCGAGAAGGACCGGAGCGAAGTTGTAGCGATGCACATCCGTTTGGCCGTTTCCGGCGCGGTAGTATTCCATCACGAAGGCCGCGTCCTTAAGCCACTTCAGCTTCGTTTCTGACGGCACGTTGTAGTCGTAGCCGATCCCGGCCTTCCAGTACGGCGTGCACCATTGGGGATGGAAATAGCCCCACTCGCCGTGAAGCGTGCCGTCCGCGACGGTGCCGGCGAAATCGCCTCCGACCATGAAGGCCGCCGTCGAGCCCGCGATCTTGCCGCCCAGAAGAGACGCGTCCCAGCCGCCGAAGTTCCCCCGGCCGCGCAATAACATCTGCTGGTCCACCCAGCGATCTTCTCCGGCCCATACGTATTCGACCTGCCCGAGGGTCCCGACTCCGGCTCGCGCATAGAATGCGTCCACACCGCGGCGTTCGTCGCGCTCGACCGACGTCGGCGAGTACGGGTTGAGCACGTCGGTCGGGTTCCAAATCTTGCCCGTGCCCCAGGCGATACGCTGGCGGCCGGCGCGCAGGATGCCCTTATCCCCCTCGATGCCCACGTAGGCGCGGTACGCGCCGATGCCGTAGCCGTTCGTTACGCCGGTCGAGACCGTGTGCTCCATGGACAGCCAGGGCTTCGGCGGCGAGTAGCCGAACACCTTGAAGTCCCGCGTGCGGAAGAAAGATCCCGCGGCCAGCTGGTTGTCGAAGTCGGCGTGCGCCTCGAGCGGGCCGCTCTTGCCGTCGACCGTCAGGCGCGCGCGGGAGGTGTTGAGATAATACGGCCGGTCGTCGAGCGTGCCGTGCGAGTACTGATAGATGTCTTTCAGGTAGCCGGAGAACTTCACTTCGGCGCCGGCTCGCGGAACGAATAGGCAGAACATTATCGCGACGGCGGCCGCGCGCGCGAAGTTATTCACATGATTCACAATACGACTGTCCCCGGGGACAGTCTCTCGCCGAGGTCAGCGCGAGTGGTGTTCTTCACCGTGCAGCGTCCCGTCCAGCAGATGGACCACGCGGCGCGCGCGGGAAAGCACGGCCGGATCGTGGCTGGAAAACAGGAAGGTCACGCCGTGCTCGGCGTTGAGGCTTCCCATCAGGTCGAGCAGGGCCGCGCCGGTCTTGGAGTCCAGGTTGGCGGTGGGCTCGTCGGCCAGCACCAAAGCCGGGCGGTGGACGATGGCGCGCGCCACGGCGACGCGCTGCTGCTGGCCGCCGGAGAGCAGGTCGGGGCGGCGGTTCGCGAATCCTTCCAGCCCCACCCATTTCAGCGCCTCGTGCGCGGCGGCGCGGCGCTCCTCCGTGCCGACGCCGCGGAGCACCAGCGGGTACTCGACGTTCTCCGCGGCGGTGAGCACTGGGATGAGGTTGTAGGCCTGGAAGACGAACCCGAGCGCTCCCAGGCGGAAGTCGGCCAGCTGATCGGCGTCCAGCTTGGTCACCACGCGGCCGTCGTGGATGATCTCCCCTTTCGTCGGCCGGTCGAGCGTGCCGATCAGGTTGAGCAAGGTGGATTTCCCCGAGCCGGACGGTCCGGCCAAAGCGGAGAACTCCCCGCGCTCGACCTTGAAGCTCACGCCGCGCACGGCCGCGACCTTCGTCCCGCCCGGATAGATCTTCTCGACGCCGCGCAGCTCCACCAGAGGATGCTTAGACATGGCGCAGGGCCTCCGCCGGCTTCAAACGCCCGGCGCGGAACGCGGGCGGGAGGGTCGCCAGCAAGGTGACCACGAAGACGGTCGCGCACGCGAAGGCGTGCATGCCCCAGGCGGGACGCAGGAAGATCACCGACGGGAAGGGCAGGAAATATTTGAAGGCGTCGCCGACGGGCAGGGCCAGCCCGACGCGGCCGAAATGCCAGATCAAAAGCGAGCCGACCGCCATGCCGAACAAGGTCCCCACCGTACCCAGTAAGGCCGACTCGACGATGAGCAGGCGCACGATCCAGCGCGGGCGCGCGCCGATGGCCATCAGCACGCCGAACTCGCGCACGCGCTCGAACAGGCTCATCAGCTGGGTGTTGAGGATTCCCAGGGCCACGATGGCGAAGACCACTCCTAGAACGATCGTGAGCAGGCCGTCCTGGAAGGCCTGGATGCCGATGATCTCCCGGTCGATGCTGCGCCAGCTGAGGGCGCCGATCTCTCCCGGCCCCAGCTTCGCGTCCAGATCGGCCGCGACCTGGGCGGCCTGTCCGATGTCCTTGAGCTTGGCCGCCAGCTGGTTGGCCTGGCCCGGACGGCCCAGCAGTTCCTGCATGGCCTTGAGCGGGATCCAGACCATCTGGCCGTCGAACGACTCCGAGCCGGTCTCGTGGATGCCGACCAGCCGGAACACCTCGGCGCCCATGGAGCCGTCGGCGGCCTGGGCCATCAGCACCACCTTCTCGCCCAGGCGCACGTCCAGGCGCTTGGCGATCTTGCGGCCCATGACCACGCCCTTCGGCTGGCCCTCCAGGTAGGTTCCTTCCTTCAAATAGCCCGCCATGTCGGTGAGGCGGCGCTCCTTCTCCGGCTCGACGGCGCAGATCAACGCGCCCAAGGACATCTTCGGCGCGGAGATCAGTCCCGTGATCTGGATTCGCCGGCCCCAGACCAGGATGCGCGGGTCCGCCTCCAGCAGCTTCGCGGCGGGTTCAGGGTCGGCCATGAACTTGTCCGGAAACTTGGGCTCATCCACGTCGCGGCGCTGGATGCGCACGTGGCCGGTGAAGGATCCCGTCGCCTTCTCGATCAGCTGGAACTGCAGGGATTTCATCATGCTCTGGCCGAACATGATCGCCGCCAGGCCGAAGCCCATCGCGGCCACGTTGATCAAAGACCGCCGGCGGTTGCGCCAGACGTTACGCCAGGCCAGGCGCAGCATCTCAGCGTCCGCCCTTCTGCAGGCGCTGGTAGCTGAAGAAGTCGTCGGCCAGGGGCAGGTCGAACTCGAGCTCCTTGTATTGGAGAATGGTGCGTTGGCCCTTCTTGGAGGCGGGCACGCACTCCAGGCGCGCCGGGACGCGGCGGCCGCCCAGGATCTTGATGTCCGACAACGTGATGGTTCGGATCAGCTCCCCCCGCTCGGAGTAGTCCTCCTCCAGGAGGCCCACGACGCTTTGGTCGTCGTACAGCGCCACGTCGGTGATGATCTTTCCCCACACGACCGGCGCGTCGGGCTTCGGAATCGCCTCGATGTGGTAAACGGTGCGGCCCTCTTCCTTTTTCGTGGACAGGAGCTTGTGCGTGTAGTCCTTGACGATGGAGTCGGCCTTGACGATGTCTTCGTACGTGAAATCCGAGCCCTGCCAGGCGGAGTGCATCATCGTGGGCGGGATCTTGATCACGCGCTCCACCTTCGGCAGCCACACCCACATCTCGTTCTTGCGCCGCAGGGTGGTCTCGCCGCGCTCCTTGGCCGGCGCGCGGATCACGATGAAGGCCATGGCGCGATCCTTGTTCCAGCCCTCCACTTCCAGCGAGCGCTTCCACTCCGGCGTCTCGATGGTCATCACCAGCCGTCCGCGGCTGGAGTCGCCGCGCAGGGCCTTGTTGGCGCGGTCGACCAGCTCGTGGATGTCCGGCTCGGCGGCGGAGGCGGCGGTGGCGAGAAGGAGAAGGCCGGCGGAGAGGAGTCGCTTCACGCCCGCATTCTACAAACTGTTCGCGGGGTTTCAGCGCGCGGGCGAAGGTCCAAGATCGGCCTGAGGTGCGGGCGTCCTCATGGGACCGAAAGAAACGAATACGGTTCATCTACACATTTGAGTGATGAGTCCCGCGCCTCAGGCCGATAATGGGAGATATTCCCGGAGGCGGTTCCAGGCGGCGAGCTTTTCCGCCCATGGAAGCGAGGCATGAGCCGGACTTGACGACGGGAGCAGATGAACGGCGATGTCCTCCGGCGCGCCGCACGCTCGGCGGAACGAGTCCGCCGCCTTGCGGCCGTTGAGGTACACCGCGCGTATGCGGCGACGGCGAATCAGGTCCAGCACGGCGTTGTGCGTCTCTCCGCGGATCGCGGAATCCAGGCTGCCCTCGCGCTCCGCTTCGGCGACGACGTCCCACAGCGCGACGCCGCGGGCCTTGAGGCGCGCCAGGCGCTTCGCGTACGGGAGCCCGCGCAGATCCTCCCCCAGAGCCGCGCCGACCAGCTCCCAGAAGCGATTGCGCGGGTGACCGTAGTACTGGCCCAGCTTGAGCGAGGCCTCGCCGGGCAGCGAGCCGAGGATCAGGACGCGAGGACTGCGCCCGACGACCGGCGCGAACGACCGCTTCTTCATTTCGCGGCGCGCGGACGCAGGCGCCAGAGCCGCCGGGAGCCGGTCAGGCCCTTCAATTCGCTCTCGAAGACTTCCTCGGACGGCGACCGCCGGGAGAGGACCTCTCGGATCGAGGGATCGTCGCGCAGGGACTCGCTGAGGACGACGTCTCCCCCCTCGCTCTCGTTCTGGACGCGGGCGGCGACGTTGGCGGTGGTGCCGAAGTAGTCCAGGACGCCGCCGGCGTTGATGGCGATGGCCGCGCCCTCGTGCACGCCGATCTTCAGGATCACGGGAGAGCGCGGCGAGAGCTTCTTGTCCAGCTCGGCGATGCGCTCCTGCATGTCCAGCGCGGCCTCCACGGCGTCCGCTCCGGAGGAGAACACGGCCATCACCGCGTCGCCGATGGTCTTGACCACCGCGCCGCGGCGCGCGGCGATGATGGCGGTCAGGTAATCGAAGTGATCGCGCACGACGCCGTAGGCGGTCGCGTCGCCCACGCGCTCGTACATCGCCGTGGATCCCTTCAGGTCGGTGAACAGCAGGGCCAGCCGCTTGACGCCGATCTCCAGGCCCGGCGACAGTACCTCGGACGAGAACAGGCAGCGGAACTCGTTGAGCGAGGTGACCAAGGCCGCGGTGGCGCCGGCGTCCTTCCAGTTCTCCCGCTCCAGGCGCGCCAGCTCGGGCTCGTCGGCGGACAGGCGCAGGCGCACCTCGCCGGGCTTGAAGAACATTTCCTTGGGTTTGGAAGCGTCGGACAGGTTCACGGTCAACTCCGAGGGCGCGTCGGCGCGCGGCACCAGGAGCACGCTGCACTTCTCGCACAGACCGCGCAGGCGGTAGGAGCGGGAGTCGAGGTCCACGTCGAGGACCTTGATCGTCCCGGGCGTCAACGGCGACTGCGCCACGGCCTGGGGCGAGTGGGCGGGGCTTCCGGCGCAGAAGACGCCCACCTCGGCGCGGCGCACGCTCGGGTGGACGCTGAAGCGCAGCTCCACGGACTCATCGAAGCCGACGCCGTAGTCGATCTTGCAGCCGCCGCAATGGGACGTCTTCTTGAGGCCGCTCAAGCCGCCGACGGTCTCCGGCGCGGAGCCGCAGTTCGGGCACATGATTTCCCAGCTGAGATCGAGAAGCCCCGCCTTGACCGCGTGCAGGCACGCGCACAGCACCGCCAGCCGCGGCAGCCCCCAACGGTCGGCCAGCACGAACGGACGGAAACGGGCGACCTCGTCGTCGGGCGCCGAACGCAGGTGCTCGACGAGACGCGCGGCGGCCGCGGGGTCCGACGCCGACTGTTCCAGCGCCTTGGCGCGCGACGACAGCAGAGACAGATCGGTCTCCGACGCGGTGCGCGGAAGGCAGCCGCACTCTCCCGACGGGAGGATCGAGGCGTCGATCTTGCGGTACACGTCCAAGAGGCCGTCCACGCGGTTCTCGCCGATGACGCGCAGCAGCGCGCTCGGGTAGGGCGGGCGGCCGAGGAAGGTCCCGTCGAGCACGACGCGCGTGCCTGTCCCGTCCGGCTCCAGCCGCATCGTGCCCGTCATCCTCTTCAAAGGGCCGTTCTCGAACTCGCGGACCAAGGTGTAGTAGCGGCCGTCCACGTATTCAAACGGGCTTTCCCGCCAGCGGAAGGTCAGGCCCAGCACGCGGGCGCTGACGAGTCGCTCGTGGCCGGAGTCCGCGCGGACGACCGAGTTCTCCGGGACCCCCATGGAGCGGTTCAGACGGTTCGTGTTGGACAGCAAAGGCCACAGCACGTCCGGGGGCGCCTTCAGCCGGGCCGACCTTTGGATGCGGATCTCGCTCACCCGGCTATTGTGCGCCATCGTTCCCCCGGCGTCAAGCGCCCGGAAAAAGTTAAGATAGCGGCCGTGAAGCGTTGCGCGTGCGTGCACGGCCATTTCTACCAGCCCCCGCGGGAAAACCCGTGGACCGGGGCCGTCGAGCGCCAGCCGTCGGCCGGGCGCGACCACGACTGGAACGCCCGCATCGCGCGCGAATGCTACGTCCCCAACGGCGAGGCGCGCGTCCTGGACGGCGCGGGCCGGATCGCAGATCTGGTGGACAACTACGCGTGGATGTCCTTCAACTTCGGGCCCACCTTGCTGGCCTGGTTCGAGACCGCGCATCCCCACGCCTACGCGCGCCTGCTGGAGGCCGACCGCGAGAGCGCCGCGCGCCTGGACGGCCACGGCAACGCGATGGCCCAGGCCTTCCACCATTCGATCCTGCCGCTGGCCCACCCGCGCGACCGCGCCACGGAAATCCGCTGGGGGCTGGCCGATTTCGAGAGCCGCTTCAAGCGCAAGTCCGAGGGCCTGTGGCTTCCGGAGTGCGCGGCCGACGACGCGACCTTGGCGGCGGCCGCGGCGGAGGGCGTGAAGTTCGTGATCCTGGAGCCGCAGCAGGCCGAAGCGGTGCGCCCGCTCAGGGGCAAGGACTGGTCCCCGGCCGGCAAGGTCCTGCGGACCGGAACGCCGTACCTCTGGCGAGGCGAAGACGGCTCCAGCCTGGCGATTTTCTTTTACGACGGAGCCCTGTCCCGCGCGGTCGCGTTCGAGCACGCGATGCGGGACAGCCGTTCCTACGCCAAGCGCCTGTCGGCCTTGTCGCAGCCGACGGCCGAGGGCTCCCTGGCCCTGGCCGCCACCGACGGCGAAAGCTACGGTCATCACGAGGCGTTCGCCGAGATGGGCCTGGCGCATCTTCTGCGCTACGCCCTCCCGGAGCAGGGCCTGACGCCGGTCAATCCGGGCTGGTACCTGGCCGGCCATCCGCCGCGCTACGAGGTGAAGCTGAAGTCCGGCGGCACCTCGTGGAGCTGCGCTCACGGCATCGAGCGCTGGCGCTCCGACTGCGGCTGCGGCGGGATCGAAGGCCGCCATCAGCGCTGGCGCGCCCCCCTGCGCGACGCGCTGAACGCCCTGCGCGAGCGCCTGGCGGGACTGTACGAGGAAAAGTCGAGGGGGCTCCTGACCGACCCCTGGGCGGCCCGCGACGCGTACCTGGCCGTCGCGCTGGACCGCTCCGACGCGTCCGTGGACCGCTTCCTGGCCGCCCACGCGCCCGAGGCGCGGGAAGAAGGTTCGCGCGTGCGCGCCCTCCAGCTGCTGGAGATGCAGCGCCACGCGCTGATGATGTTCACCAGCTGCGGCTGGTTCTTCGACGAGCTGTCGCGTCTGGAGCCGTCCCAGATTCTGCTTTACGCGGCGCGCGCGCTGGAGCTGGCCCGCGTCTTCGGCGGGGATTATGAGCCGGAATTCGTGGCCGCGCTGGAGCGGGCGCCCAGCAACGAGCCGGAATTCGGCGACGGGGCGGGAATATGGAAGAAGCTGGTCAAGCCGCACGCGCACAGCCTTGATCACGTGGCCGCCCACTACGCGGTGGGGCTGCTGTTCGAGGACAAGCCTCCGACGGAGATTCAGGGGCGCGCGGTGCGCTGCGAGCGCTTCACCCGCCGGGCCGAGGGCGGCGTCACGGTCGCCGCCGGCCGCGCCGAATTCGTGGAAAGCACGACGCGCGAGCGCTGGACGCGCTCGTTCTTCGCGGCGGTGCTGCCGGGACAGCGCGTGCAGGCCTACGTCTGCGGCGGAGAGATTCCCGAAGCGAGCTTCGATCTTTTGATGTCGGACGCCGCGCAGGGAACGACGTCCTGCCCCCTTCCCCCCGGCCGCCATTTCCTCCTGCGCGATCTTCGCCCGGACGAGCGCGAGAAGGTGCTCAGCCTGGTGCTCAAGCGCCGCCTGAACCGCTGGGAGTCCAGCGCGCTGGAGCTACTGGAGGAGACCTTGCCCCTCGTCGAGCAGTTCCACGGCCTGGGCCTGCCTCTGCCCGCGGGCCTCAACGCGGAAACCCGCCTGATCCAGGCCCACGTGCTGGCGTACATCGCGGGGCGCTTCGCCCAGGGCGCGCCCGGCGCTCTGGCCGAGCTTCGGGCCGCGATGGCGCGCGGCCGCGCGGCCGGCGTGGAGCCTTTCCCCGCCTACATCGAAGCCCCCTGGGAGCGCGGCATGACCCGCCTCCTGGACGAGCTGGCCGCGGATTTCAGCGCGGGGCTGCTCCAGGAGCTGATCGACGCCGCGGCCGCGGCCGCCGAGGCGGACGTCAAGGACTGGCTTCCGGCCGCGCAGACGCGGTTCTTCCGGATGTGGAAGGAGCGCGGCGGCGAGTCCCCTCTCGCGCGGCGGGCGGCGGCGGCCTTGGGACTGGCCGTCTAGCGCGTCGGAATCGCGCGCAGTTCTTCGCGGAAGTAGTGGATCAGCGACGGCGCGAGGATGACCCCGGTCACGCCCATCAGCGCCTCGCCCACCAGGAGGCCGACGAGGGTCGCCCAGGTCGGGGTCTCGATGCGCGCGCCGACGATGCGGCCGTTCAGGAAATACTCCGCCTTGTGGATCACCACCAGGTAGATCAGCGCCGCCACGGCCATGTGATCGGAGCGGGACAGCGCGGCGGCGACGATCAGCCCGTTGCTGGCCAGGTTGCCGGCGATGGGGACCATCCCGCAGAGAAAGGTGGCCAAGGTCAGCATGGTGCGGAAAGGGATTCCGACCACGAAGAGAAAGACCAGGGTCACGCCGGTGTTGATGGCCGAGATCAGAACCTGGGCGCCCATCACCCGGTCGAAGCTGCCGGTGAACAGCGCGAGACGGTCGGAGCACTCGCGCATGAACTCGGCCTCAAGCCCTTTTTTCACCGGGTTCTCCGGCAGGACCGGCGCCAGGAAGCGCAGCACCGCGACGGCGAGCGCGGCGAGGATCTGGAAGAAGCCGCGCGTCAGCAGGCCGCTGGCGGCCGTGATCGACTGCGCGTGGTCCTTGGCGGTCGTCAGGATGAAGGAGCGCAGGTCCGAGACGTTGTCCACGGGAAGGTCCACCCCGAAGCGGTTCGAGAGCGAGTCCAGCCTGGGTAGAACACGGTCGAGCAGCAGGGGCAGGCGCGACAGGCCGATGCGCACGAAGGTCATGAAGATCAGAGCCAGCAGGCCGCCCAGAACCACGAAGAGCGCGATCGAGACGCAGCGCGACACCAGCGGCGACGCGCCGGCGTCGCGCAGGCCGAGGTTGGCCTGGTTCAGGATCATGGTCGCGAACAGGCCGGCGACCAGCGCCGCGCCGAGGTGGAAGCGCGTGACGGCGACCAGCGCCAGGAGAACGACCAGGTAGGACGCCTTGCGCGCGTCGGAAAGGGAAGGGACCATGGCGAGCAGAATAGCAATTAATCCGCCGCGCTCCGAGCGGGCCCAGCGCGCGCCGGGCCATTTGTCCCCTCCGCGTCGGGCCCTTCGGCTCATCTGGTAGCGCCGGTCAGATCGTAGAATCGATGCACCCTCATGAAAATCACTCTTCTCCTCCTCGTCGCGCTCCTCGCCGCCGGCGCGCCCGCGTCCGCGCAGATCGTCGGCGCGATGGGCGCCGCGGAGCACGCGGTTCCCGGAGCTCCGGTCGGCCCGGCGCTGAACTTCACCGCCACCCCGGCCCAGCTCAACGAGCGCTACCTGACGGCCACGGCGGGACTGGACGCGGCGCTGAAGGGGATCGCGGCCGTGGCGCCCGAAGCGGCGAATTTCCAGAACACGGTGAAGGCCTACGAGCTGGCGACCGCCGCTTGGTCCCGCGAGATGTACCCCATCCAGTTCCTCACCGCCGTCTCCCCCGATCCGGCTCTGCGCGCCGCGGCCGCCGAGCTGGAGAAGAAGATGAACGAGTACAGCGTCGCCATGTCCCAGCGCGAGGACCTGTACCGGCAGTTCGAACGGGCCGCCGCGGCGGGCGAAAAGCTGGACCCGGCCGACGCCCGTCTCCTGGACCGGACGGTCACCGGGTTCCGCGAGAACGGCTTCGCTCTGTCGGCGGCCCAGCGCGAGAAGCTGGCGGCCATCCAGAACCGGCTGAGCGATCTGTCCAGCGAGTTCGGCCGCAACATCGACGACAAGAAGGAGTCCCTGCTGGTCGGCGAGGACGGCGTGAAAGGCCTGCCCGCCGATTTCGTCGCGACGCTGGAGAAGGGCGCCGACGGGCGCTACGCGATCCCGGTGGACGAGCCCAGCCTGGTGACCTACATGCGATTCGCGGAGAACGCCGAACACCGCAAGTCCATGCTCATTAAGTTCGACAACCGCGGGGGCGAGAAGAACCTGGTGCTTCTGCACGAGGCGCTGACCTTGCGCCGCGACATGGCGCAGCTCCTGGGCCACAAGAGCTACTCCGAGATGGTGATGAAGGACCGCATGGCCGGCACGCCCGAGCGCGTGTACGAATTCCTGAACCGGGTGAAGGACGCGGTCGTGGAGCGCGCGCGCAAGGACCTGGGCGAGCTGCTGGAGATGAAGCGCCGGGACGACGCGTCGGCCTCGCAGGTGTTCGCCTGGGAGCGGTCCTTCTACGCCCGGAAGCTCCGCGAAGAGCGCTACGCGCTGGATTCCGAGGCCGTCAAGCAGTACTTCCCGGTGGACCGGGTCGTCGAAGGGACGATGAACGTCTACCAGCGCACCTTGGGCGTGACCTTCCGCGAGCTGGCCGGCGGGCCGACGTGGGCTCCCGGCGTGCGCCTGTTCGAGATCTCCGACGCGAAGTCGGGCAAGCGCATCGGCCACTTCTACCTGGACCTGACGCCGCGCGACGGCAAGCACGGGCACCCGGCCGCGTATCCGATCGTGGCGGGATCCGTGCGCGCCGACGGCGCCTACGAGGAGCCCGTCGCCGCGATGGTCGCCGATTTCCCGAAGGCCGCCCCGGGCCAGCCGCCCCTCCTTTCCCACGGCGACGTGGAGACGTTCTTCCACGAGTTCGGCCACCTGATGCACCAGACCTTGACCACGGCGCGCTACGCCTCCTATTCCGGCTCCTCGGTCGCGCTGGATTTCGTCGAGGCGCCTTCTCAGATGCTGGAGAACTTCATCTGGGAGCGCAACGTGCTGGACGAGCTCTCCGGCCACTGGAAGGACGGCGCCAAGCTTCCGCAGGACCTCTACGAGAAGATGCTGGCGTCGCGCTCCTTCATGGAAGGCGCGTCCTACGCCGGACAGGTCGCCTACGCGCTGGGCGACCTGGTCCTGCACGACTCCGTGCCGGCGGACGTGTCGGCCGCGTTCGACAAGATCGTCTCCGGGATCACCGGCGTGCCCACGGTGGACGGCACGCATTTCGTCGGAAGCTTCGACCATCTGATGGGCGGTTACGGCGCCGGCTATTACGCGTACCTGTGGTCGAAGGTTTTCGCCCAGGACATCTACACCGTGTTCAAGGCCGACGGCGTGATCTCCCCCGCCGTGGGCGCGCGCTACCGCAAGGAAATCCTGGAGGTCGGCTCCGAGCGCCCGGAGATGGACTCCCTGCGCGCCTTCCTGGGCCGGGAGCCCAGCGAGGACGCCTTCATGCGCGAGGTCCGCGGCGAGGCGGCCGCGCCCGTCGCTCCCGCCAAGCCCGCGACGGGACTCTCCCCCGCCGCGCAAGCCGCGTTCGACGCGGCGTCGGCGCGCGTGGGCGCGCTGCCCGAGGGCGTGACCGTGGAGATCGTCCCGCATTTCCGCGAGGACAATCCCCAGGTGATCATCCGCGTGGACGGGCGCGTCGCCTACTTCGAGTACCTGTATCACTCGGAGTCGAACCTGGCGCGGCTACGCCGCGTGTGGTGGAACCCTCTGACCTGGTTCGGGCCGCGCCATCCGTCGAGCGATCTGTCTCAGCGCTTCGAGGCCGCGCTGCTGCTCGCCCGCGAGGGCTCCGCGCGCGTCCGCGCGCGCCAGGCCGCGCAAGGCGTCGCGCGACGCTGAGCCCGTGAATATCCGGGTCCACGAGGGCTCCGGGCCGACGTTGATCTATCTGCCGGGCCTGCACGGCGATTGGGGCCTGATCGGCGCGTTCCGCCGGGCGCTCGCCGGGCGCGTCCGCTTCGTCGAGCTGTCCTATCCTTTGGAGCCGCACGGGTTGGAGGAGCTGGCGGCGGCCGTAGAGGAGACGTTGGCCGCCGCGGGCGTCCGCTCCGGCTGGCTCTTGATGCAGTCGTTCGGCTCCCAGGTGGGTTGGGAGATGATCCGGCGCGGGTTCCGGGCGGACGGTGCGATCCTGGCCGGGGGGTTCGTCCGTCATCCGACGCCGTGGGGCGCCAGCCTGATGCGTCCGCTTCTGGACGGCCCGTGGTCGGCGGCATTGCGGCCGCCCTACCGCGCGATGACCTGGCTGGGCGGCGCGCTGTCGCGCCGGGATCCCGAGAGCGCCCGGGAGCTGGCGGCCTTCGCCGCCGGCCGGACCACGGCGCAATGGAAAGCCGCCGCCTGGCGCCTGCGCCTAGTGGCCGTCTCCGATCCGCGCTCGGTCGCCCGCGCCGCGACGATCCCCGTCTGGTATCTGGGCGGCGCGGTGGACCTGCTGGTGCCGTGGCCGTTCGTCGTGAATTGGCTCGCGCGGGAGTGCCCGGGATATAAGGGAAAAACGGTTTTCCCCTTCGCGGACCACAACGTCCTGGGCTCGGCGCCGAAGGAGTCCGTAGCGGCCGTTTTGGGCTGGCTGGCAGCCTGATTAAGGCCGTCGGCCCTCTGAAATAGGCCTTGTTTTCGCACGGTTTAAGACCTACAGTGGGGATCGGGACTCCCCTTGTATAAAACGCGCCGAGCGTGGAATGCACTGCTTGCCGTGGCGGTTCTTTCGACCGCCGCCTTCGCCGCGGCGCCGTCGGGCGCCTGGACCTCAAGTCCCTCCCTCCCCCTGGGACGCATCAACGACTCGCTGGTCAACGTCAACGGCCTCTTATACTTGATCGGCGGCTATGTGGGCGCCCAGGAGTACCACAGCGTGCTGGCGTACGATCCCGTCGCCGGAACGTGGACCTACAAGACGCCGATGCCGACGGCGCGGCACGGAGTTCAGGCCGTCGCGATCAGCTCGACCATCTACGTCGCGGGCGGTTATTCTCAAATCGGCTCGCCGAATTATCTGACCGTGGTCGAGGCGTACGACACGGTCGCCGACAGCTGGACGACGAAGGCGTCGATGCCTGCCGGGATCACCGACGCCGCGTTCGCCACGGTCGGCGGCAAGCTGTACTCGTTCGGCGGAGCCTCCGCTGGGTTCTGCGGGAATTCCTCCTACGCGTACGATCCCGTGGCGGACTCCTGGTCGGCGAAAACGGCCATGCCCACGAGCCGCTGCGGCCCCCGGGCGGCGGTGTACAACGGCAAGATTTACGTCATGGGCGGCCAGACCACGGGCAGCGCGGTCCTGTCCGCCGTCGAAGTGTACGACCCCGTCGGCAACTCGTGGACGACGGTCGCGCCGATGTCGCCGGGAATGGTGAATTTCGGAGCGGAAATCTCGGGCGGGACGATCTACGCCGTGGCCGGCACGACGAACGGCGGGGTGACGACGCCGTACGTCCAGGCCTACGACCCCGTCGCGAATTCCTGGTCGCTCAAGTCCTCCGTCATGCCTTTCCCCCGGCTGTCGCTCGGCGTGGACGTGCTCAACGGTCGAATCTACGTCGTCGGCGGGATCACCGGCAACAGTCAGGTCACGGGCTACGAGGTCCAGGCGTACGACACCGTCGCGGACACGTGGGTGGTGACGATGTCCGTTCTTCCCGGACCGCGCCGCGACGCGGCGTCGGTGATCGTCTCCAGCACCCTGTACGTCCTCGGCGGACAGAACGCGGACGGGGCCAGTTTCGACAATCAGTCGTTCGACATCGCGCGTGGCACGTGGGGATACTCCGCCCCCATGCCCGGCGCGCGCATTTCGCCCGTCGCCGCCGTTCTCGGCGGTCTGGTGTATCAAGCGGGCGGGCTGACGACGTCCACGGCCGCGGCGGCGAACCTCTGGTCCTACGATCCCGTCGCGGACGCGTGGACCGTGAAGGCCGCCATGCCCGCCGCGGGTGCCTGCGGCGCGGCCGGAACGATCTCCGGAAAACTCTACGTCTTGACGTCCTGCGACGGCACGGCGGGCGGCACCAAGGCGCTCTATGCCTACACCCCGGGCGCCAACACTTGGGCGACTCTGGCCTCGGCCCCCAACGTCCACCGCTACCCGGCGTCCGGCGTCATCAACGGCCTGCTATACGTCGCCGGAGGAACCGACGGCGGCGGCGCCGCTTCGGCCGTCGTCGACGTCTACGACCCTGTGGCGGGGACGTGGACGACGAAATCGTCGATGCCCTCGGCGCGGACGGGCGCCGCAAGCGGGGTCATCGGCAATCAGCTCTATGCGGCCGGCGGGACCGTCGCGGGGAACCCCGCGGGATCGATCGCGGTCTATGACCCCGTCAACGATGTCTGGGCGGCGGCCGGGTCGTCCCTGCCGACGCCACGCGCCTCCGCGTCAGGCGCGGTCCGGGGATCGAATTTCTACGTTTCCGGCGGGAGCACCGGCACGGTCGCGTCGAATGCGGTCGAGAAATTCACCTTGGTCCCGACCTTGGGCTCGTTGTCCGTCTCGCCCGCGGCCGCCGTGATCGGTGCGGGCGCTATAAGTCAGTTTTCCGCGCAAGGGACGTGGACCGACGGCTCCTCGCAGCCCGCGGCCGTGACGTGGTCCGTCGACGTTTCGTCCGTCGCCTCGGTGTCCGCTTCCGGCCTGCTGACCGGTCTCTCCGGAGGCACGGCGCGCGTGATCGCCTCGAGCGGCGTCGTGACGGGCGCGGCGCTGGTGACGGTGTCGAGCGGAACGGCGGCCGTGCTGACGTCCCTCACGGTGGCGCCCTCGAGCGCCGCGATCACGGTCGGCGGGACCCAAGCCTACGCGGCGACGGGACACTTCAGCGACGGCTCGTCGCGGGCGGCCAACGGACTGCCGGGCGCATGGACGCGGGGCCCGAACATGCCGCACGCGCACCTGTACGGCGCGGCGACTTCCATGGGCGGACGCTATTACGTGTTCGGAGGCCAGTTTTCGCAGACGAGCGAGGTCTACGATCCCGCGACGAGCAGTTGGACCGCGTTGACACCGCCGCCGATCAACCGCGCCCAGGGGCCGGCCGTCGCCGTCGGGTCGGTCGTGTACGTGCTGGGCGGCTGCATCAACGCCGACTGCTCGGCGCTGCCCACCGCCGCCGTCTGGGCCTACGACACGGCGACCGACTCATGGACGATCCGGGCCTCCCTCCCCGCGGCGCGCCAGGGCATGACGGCGGACGTGATCGGAGGGAAGATCTACGCGGCGGGCGGCTACGTCGGGAATTACGTGCCCAGCGCGGCGCTGACGGTCTATGATCCGGTCGCCGACGCCTGGACGACGAAGGCGTCGATGCCGTTCGCGCGGGCCAACGGCGGGGGCGGCGCGGCTGGCGGCAAAATGTACTTCGCGGGCGGAAGCAGCAGCGGGTTCGGCCAGGCGGCCGCGCCGCAGTCCGACGTGATGGCTTACGATCCGGCCGCCGACAGCTGGACCATCCGGGCGCCGCTACCCTTGCCGGTCGGCTACAGCGGCGGCGCGGCGCTGAACGGCAAGATTTATCTGGCGGGAGGCATCAACACGCCGACGGGAGCCGCGTCCACCGCGACGTGGGTCTATGATCCAGGAACCAACGCGTGGAGCGCGGGGCCGCCGACGAACGATCCGCGGGAGTTCCCCGCGATGGCGGCGGGCGCCGGGACCTTGTTCCTGTCCGACGGCGTGAACGGCGCTTCGGCGTCGTTCGAGTCCGCGCCGGAGGGTTTCGCCGCGGCGTGGTCGGTCGACGTGCCCGCGGTGGCGACGGTGACCGCCGCGGGCATGGCCACGGGACTGTCCACGGGAACGGCGCACGTGATCGCCTCCAGCGGGGCGCTCACCGGCTCGGGGACGGTCACCGTATTCACGGCGCCGGGATTGTCGGGAGCGGCGCTGGGCATCTCAAGCGTGACGTGGTCCTGGCCCTTGGCCGCGGGTCCGACCGGCTACCACGTCCTGGACATGTCCGGCGCGGATAAATCCGGCGCGTTGAGTTCGTCCACCGTCCTGTGGAATGAGACGGGGCTGGGCACCAATGTCGCGGCGGCTCGCCGCCTGCAGGCCGTCGGCGGGTCGGGCGGCCCGGTGCTGTCCGCCGCGACGACGCGCTACACCTTGGCGTCCCCACCCGCGGGCTCGGCGGCGGCGGTGTTCGTGAGTTCGGCGACTTTGGGCTGGGCTCTCAACGGCAATCCAGCGGGAACGCTCGCCTGGATTGAGAGCGCGACCGCCTCCACCTCCGCCCCGGCGTTCGTCTCCGCCGGAACCACGACGGCGATCACATTCAACCTCGGCGGGCTGGCGGCGTGCACGACGTATTACTTCCGCGTGAGGAACTTCAACGGGGACGGAGCCGCGACCGCCTACGACTCGACGGTGACGGCCCGCACCCGCAGCGAGGTTCCCCTGCCGCCGGGCGCGTTGACGGCCGCGCCCCAGTCGGGCGCGGCGATCCTGTTGACCTGGTCGGCGTCGCCGTCCCCATACGTGACCTTATACCGGCTCTACGTGGGCACGGGCGCGGTCAATTACGCGGCGCCTTACGCGGTGCTTCCATCCTCCGTCGCCCAATTCCTGACCCCGGCCTTGAGCACCGCGACGCTTTACCGGTTCGGGCTGAGGGCGTACGGCGACTGCGGCGGCGAGGAGCCGAACACGAACGTCGTCGCCAGCGCGACCCCCCTGCTCGACACCACCGGCCTGCGGGCGGAAATCAAGGTCCCGCAAAGCGGCAAGAAGGTCAACGGCAACCGCGTGACGGTGATGGCGGAGATCGTCGCCGGGGATCCCGCCCGCGCGCGCGACGTGCGCTTTCAGTACCGCACCGCGTCGTCCACGTTCTCGGCCTGGCTGGACATCCCGGCGACGGACTCCCAGCACCCTAATCCCGCTCCGACGGCGCCGTATTTCGTGCATTGGGACGTCACCGGACTGGCCGCGGGATCCTACGAACTGCGCGCGATCGCCACGGCGACCGACGCGACGGCGGATCCGAGCCCGGCGACCGTGGTCATCGGCGTGGACTCGGTCAATCCCGACAGCGACGAAAGCCTGGTCGGCGGGTCCCAGAAGAAGGCGGAGACGGTCTATAACGGCGCCGCGCGAACGGTGAGCACGGCTGACAGCGGCAGCGGGACCGTCGCCGACGTGACGCTGCCGTCGGGGGTTGTCGCGGCTTCCACCGACACGCTCAGCGTCCAGATCAATCCCGCGGGAGCCCCGGCGGCGCCGAAACTGGACTCCGCCGGACAGACTTTGCAGATCACTCTCGGGTCAGGACAGACCAGCTTGAACGGTTCGGCGTCCATTACTCTCCACTACGCCGACGCCGACGACGACGGGATCGTGGACGGCACGCACCTCCGGGCCAATCGCCTGTCGATCTACAGCTACAACGTCGCCGCCGGGGAGTGGCGCAAGGAATCGGCCAGCGTCGTCGACAAGACGGCCAAGACGATCACGGCGACCACCCCCCACTTCAGCCTGTTCGGGCTGTTCGCGACGGCCGCGAGCGACCTGACCAGCGTGCTCGTCTACCCCGTGCCGTGGGTTCCTAATGGACCCGATCCGAACGCGGGAAAGACCTTCAACTCGGCGGATCCCACGTCCGGCATCGTCTTCGACGGCCTGACCGACGCGGTGCGCGTGCAGGTCTACACGGTTTCCGGATCCTTGGTTTGGGAGAGCATGACCGGCTCCTCCGGGGGACGCATCCAATGGGACGGGCGCAATAGGTCCGGCCGCGACGTCGCGTCGGGCGGGTACATCGCCGTGATCACGGACCAGGGGAGCGGCGCGAAAGTCGTCCGCAAGATCGCGATCATCCGATGAGAACGCTTCTCCTCGCCGTCCTGCTCGTTCCGGCTCCCGCCGCCTACGCGGCGGGCACCCAGGGCGCGACCGCGTTCGACTTCCTCTCTATCGACGCCGCCCCTCGGCCCGCGGCGATGGGCGGCGCGTACGCCGCGGTCGCCGACGACGCCGACGGAATGCTGTACAACCCGGCGGGCCTGGCGTTCCTGAACGAGGACCAGGCCTCCTTCGCGCACGCGGATTACATTCAGGGCATCACCCAGGACTATCTCGCGCTCGCCTTCCGCGGCGGCGACGGCAGGCGCCAGTACGACGACGGCCGCCATTGGCTGAGCGACGGCGCGGGCGCCGGAGTCTACGTCAACACACTCGATTTCGGCGGAATTCAGCGCACGACTCTGGCCAATCAGAGCGGCGCCGGGCTGGATTCCTTCGGGGTACGCGATTGGGCGCTGGGCGCCGGCTACGCCCGCCGGGGGCCGTGGTCGTGGCTGGGCTTCGGCGGCGCGCTCAAGTACCTGCGCGAAAACATCGACAACACCGTCGCGCAGACCGTCGCGCTGGATATGGGCGCGCGCGCCGACCTTCAGGAGCCGTTCGGCGTCCCTTTCACGGCGGGCCTGGCGCTCCAAAACCTCGGCCAGGACCCGCGCTACCGCGTCGTCCGGGAGCCGATGCCGACCGCCTTGCGCCTGGGCGGGGCCTGGCTTCCCAACGCGTCGGTGACCATCGCGGCGGACCTGGTGCAGGTGCGGGGCGGCGCCCTGACCCCTCATGCCGGCGTGGAATGGCGCGCGTTCGAGTCCGCGGCCCTGCGGATGGGCTACGACGGGAAGAACGACGCGGGCCCCGGCATCACCGTCGGCGCGAGCGTGACCTGGAGAATGGTGCGCTTCGATTACGCGTTCGTGCCCTACGGCGATCTGGGCGACGCGCACCGGCTGGGCGCGACGGTCCGCTGGTAGGCGGCTAAACCACCATCGCCAGGAAGGCGTTGAAGCGGCGGCCGAACTCCGCGATCAGGCCGTGGATCTGGAGCGGCTCGGCGTAGACGGCGACCGGACGCGACATGTCCACCGACGCGATCGGGATGGTGAAGCAGAAGGTCGCGCCGCAGCCCTTCCAGCTCTCGGCCCAGATGCGGCCGCCGTGGAGCTCCACCATGGCGCGGGCCAAGGTCAGGCCCAGGCCGGTGCCTTCGGCTTTCTTGATATTGGTCTGACCCGCCTGCTCGAACATGCCGAAGACCTTCTCGAGCTGGTCGGCGGCGATGCCCGCGCCGGTGTCCTTGACCTTGAAGAGCAAGGTGCCCTGGTGCTCGTGGCGGCCTTCCACGACGGACAGCGTCACCGTCCCGCGGGTCGGGGTGAACTTGATGGCGTTGGAGATCAGGTTGATCAACACCTGGACGACGCGGCGGTTCTCGGCGGACACGCGCGGCAGCAAAGGGTTCACGTCCTTGACGATCTTGACGCCCTTGGCGGTGGCGGCGGCCTTCAGCGCGTCCACGGCGTCGTCGATCAGGGCGCGGGCGTCGCAGGCTTCCTTGAGAATCGCCATCTTGCCGGCGGCGATCTTCGAGTAGTCCATGATGTCGTTGACCAGGCCCTCGAGGCGGACGGTGTTGCGGATGGCCAAGGACAGCATCTGCTTCTCGTCGCCCTCCAGCTTGGAATCGATCTGGTCGGACAGGACCTCCAGACCCAGGCGGATGGAGGTGACCGGCGCGCGCAGCTCGTGGGCGAGATAGGCGGCCTGAACCTGGTGCGTCGAGCGGCTGGCGGCGGGCTTCACGGCGAACGGCGCCATCGGCAAAACGGCTTTGGGGGCCGGCGCGCGCACGGGAGCCGGGGCGGGCTTCGCCTCCGGCTGCCGGATCACCAGGTCCTCCCACATCGGTTCTTGCGTCGGGTTCATACCTGATTGGAGTGTAGGCCGGGCCTGTTACAGGGGTATTACGGCCGAAAGGCGGACAGTTTAACGCCGGTTTCCCCCTCGCGTCACGAGCCTTTGGGGCATGGGGAAAAATGGGCCCAACGGCCTATGACAAATACGACAGGTCGGGGTTAGACTCGCGGAATGAATGGAACTTTTTCGCACCCCAAATCGTATACCTAGGGACGATTTATGCTGTCGAGCGAAGACCTGGAAAGATTCGTGGACGAGTACGGCGATCACGCCTACAGCTTCGCCTTCAGCCTCTGTGGAAACGAGTCGGACGCTCGGGAGCTGGTGCAGGACGCGTTCGTGAAGATCTTCGACCGCGCGGAGCGGTTCGACGATTCTCAATCGTTGGAAAGCTGGTACATGACGGTCCTGAAGAACCTGTTTTTGGACGGGCGGAGGCGGTGGGAACGCAAGAATGGAGTCTCGCTGGACACGCCGGTCGGGGAGTTCGGGACGTTGACGATCGCCGACTGCGTGGCGGACGAAAGGGAGGAAGCCGTACTGTCGCGGATGGAACGCGCGGAGACCGCCGGCCTGGTGCGCAAAGCGTTGGCCAAGCTGTCTCCGGAAGCGCGGGCGATACTCACGCTGGTGGACATGCAGGGCCGGGGTTACGAGGAAGCCGCGAAGGCGCTGGATTGCCCGTTGGGCACGGTGCGTTCGCGGATCAGCCGGGCGCGCGAGGCGCTGCGGGCGCGGCTCCTCGAAATGGAGGTGTGAGGGGATGAACGGCAAGGACGAAGGGCTGACGGACTATCTCGACGGGCGCCTGTCGCCCGCCGAGAAGGAGGCGTTCGAGTCCCGCCTGGCGGGCGATCCGGCGCTGTCTCGGCGGCTGCGCCTGGCGCGCGCGCTGCGGGACTCGCTGCGGTCCACGGCGCCGCGCATGCCGGCGGACCTGAAGGCCGCGCTGAAGAGGCGGGCCCGCGCCGGCGCGGAGCCGGCGCGATCCGCGTGGCGGGACCGCGTCCGGGAGGCGTTCGGCTCTCTCCCCCTGGGCTGCGGCCTCGGCGCGGCGTTCGCGGCGGCGGCCCTGGTCCTGGCCGTGCGGCTGGCTTCCTCGCCGCGGGAAGGCCCCCCGCCCGCGGCGAGAACCCGGGAAGTCGCGGCGCGTCTGGCCGAAGTTTCGGCCGACCTGTGGTCGGACGACGACGGGAGCGACCGTGAAGATTAGGGCGTTGATCCTGGGGGCGTTGCTGACGGCGTCGTGGTCGGAGGCGGCTCGGAGAACCTCTCGGCCCGCGGCGTCGGAGCTGCTCGGCCGGGCGTTGTCCGCGCCGGCCGCCCGCGTCACCCGCGTGCGGGTGCAGATCTTCGGCCCGTCGGGCTCGTCCGGCAAGGCCAAGGCGCAGACGCGGCTGGTCCGCGTTCAGGCGCCCGGGGTGTTCCGCATCGAGGTCGCCGGCAAGAAGGCGGGATCGTTGTCCCTGCTGGCCGTCGGCGACGGGCGCCGTCTCCTGACCGCGTGGCCGAGGGCGAAGCGCGCGTGGCTGGGGCCGGCGCCGGATGCGGACGCCGCGGCCGAGAAGGTCCGTCTGGAGTCGCTGTACGAGATGACGGTCTCCACCGGAGGGCGCACCGCGAAGAAGCCGACGTGGCGGCTGGACATGCGCTCCCGCGCCGACGGCGGTATCCGGCGCTCGTTGTGGATCGCCAAGGACGACGGCGGCGTCCTGCGCCGGGAGGATTACCGGCCGGACGGAACCCTTATGCGCCGTCTTCGGACGACGCGCCTGGAGGAGCCTGCATTTTCCCTCGACGCGTTCGTCGTCCGCGCTCCGGACGGGACGTCCGTCGACTCCGCGACGGTTCCCTTCGTCGCGGCGCCCGCGGGCGGCGCCCGGGGCGCCTTTCCGGCGCGCTTTCCGCGCTGGCTTCCGGACGGCTTCGTGCTGGTCGAGGCCGCCGGCGGAGCGGCTCGTTCGGCGACGATCGTTTACAGCGACGGATTGACGCCGGTGACGTTCGTGGAGCGCCCGTCGGGCGAAGGCGCGCCGCCGGCTCCGTCATACGCCGAGGTGCGCCTGAAGTCCGGGGCGGGCAAGCTGTCGTTTTCCGGCGCGGGGACGTCTCTGTCTTGGACCTCGGGCGACCGGGATTACACGGAGACCGGCGACATGCCCGAGGCCGACCTGGCGCGGATGGCCGACTCCATCGGGGAGAAGCCGTGAACGGTCCCGGGGGCGGCGAGCGGCCGCGCGAGAAGCTGGCGCGGCGCGGGCCGGAGGCGCTGAGCGACGCGGAATTGGTGGCGTTGGTGCTGCGCACCGGGTCGGTCGGGCGCACCGCGCTGGATCTGGCGGAAGGGCTGCTCCGCGACCATCCGGAGGGCGTCTCCGCCGGCTTCGAGCGCCTGCGGCGGGTTCGCGGCGTGGGGCCGGTTCGCGCCGCGGCGCTGACGGCGGCGGCGGAGTTGGGGCGGCGCGGACGACCCGATCCTCGCCCGGTGGTGGACTGCGCCCGGACGGCGGCGGGCCTGGTGCCGGCGTCCGTGCGCGCGGCGCGCAAGGAGCACTTCGTGATTCTCTGCCTGAACGCCAGGCGCCAGCTGGTCCATCACGAGACCGTCTCCGTGGGCACTTTGTCGGCCAGCCTGGTCCACCCGCGGGAGGTGTTCGCCCCCGCCATCGCTCATTCGGCGGCGGCCGTCGTGGCCGTGCATAATCACCCCTCCGGCGATCCCACGCCGTCCTCCGAGGACCGCGACGTGACCCGCCGCCTCCAGCGCGCCGGAGAGCTTCTGGGAATCCCGCTCGCCGATCACGTGGTCGTCAGCGAAAGCGGCTTTTTCAGCTTTCGCGAACATGGCATACTGTAGGGGATGAGGCTCGCCCCCCTGCTGGCCGCCGCCGCGCTTCTGCTCTCCGGCTGCGACACCTACCACTACATCGCCGGCACGTGGCGGGAGGACTCGCGCAAGCCGGTGGAGGCGCTGAAGCACTATGAGGCCTTCCTGTCGGACCGGCCCAGGGATCCGCGCGCGTGCGAGCTCCGTCTGCGCGCGGCGGCCATCTACCGCGGCTTCGGGCGCTGCGCCGAGTCGCGCGCGCACCTGGAAGCGGCGGCGCGGGACTTCCCGGGCATGACCGAGTGCACGTCGCGGGCGAAGCAGGCTCTCCTCGCCTGTCCGGACTATTTCCCGCTCGACCTGGGGCGCACCTGGGTGTACGTGGACAGCGACAGCAAGGGCAAGGCCATGCGCCTGGATTGGGAGGTGCGCCGCGCCACGGCCTCGGTCAGCGGCGCGGTGCAGACGTCCCTGTACGCCGGCAACCGGCGCATCCGCGAGGCGACGGAATCCTATTCCAAGGAAAATTGGGCGATCTGGCGCACGGACGTTCATCCGCCGGAGCCGTTTCTCCGGTATCCGTTCAATGAGGGGCAGGCCTGGATGGCCAAGCGCGGCAAGACCGAGGTGGAGTGGACCGTCGTCTCCGCGACCGCCGCGGTCAAGACCGCCGCGGGGCTATTTAAGAACTGCCTGAAGGTCCGCGAGCACGATCTGCGCTACGCGAAGACCTGGCGCTACGATTACTACTGTCCCGACGTGGGCCGCGTGAAGATCACCGTCGGAGGGCCCGGCTTCGAGAACCCGAACACGGAGCTCCTCCGGTTTGATAAAATGAACTAAGTGAAGCTCCCCCGCCCGCTGTCGCACTCCTCGATCTCCCTCTACAACGAGTGCCCCCAGAAGTACAAGTTCCGCTACATCGACCAGGTCCCCGAGAAGCCCCGGCATTTCTTCTCCTTCGGGCGCAGCGTGCACTCGGCCCTGGAGTTCTTCTACGGCGTGAAGACCCCGGTCCCCCCCACCGTGGACGACCTCCTCAAGAATTATAAAGAGGTCTGGGTCCAGGAAGGCTACCGCGATCCGTCCCAGGAAGCGGAGTATTTCGAAGAGGGCAAGCGCATCCTCAAGGCGTTCCACGCCAAGCACGCGAAGGACTTCCACGTGCCGATGTTCGTGGAGTACGGTTTCGACTTCGAGATCGAGGGCGTGCCGGTGAAGGGCTTCGTGGACCGCGTGGACCAGCTTCCCGACGGACGGCTGGCCGTGATCGACTACAAGACCGGCAAGAAGCTGGCCACGGGCCGACTGGAAGTGGACGCCCAGCTGACGATGTACCAGTACGCGTGCGAGTCCCTGCTGGGCGCCGAGGTCGGCGAGCTGATCTTCTACCACCTGCCCACGCTGAAGGAGCACCGCGCGTCGCGCCGCGGAACGCAGCTGGTGGACGAGCTGAAGTCCCGCGTGGTGACCACGGCCGAGTCCATCACGCTGGAGAAATTCGACCCGAAGCCCGACGAGATGGTCTGCCGCTGGTGCGACTACAAGCCGATCTGCCCCATCTTCAAAGATCAGTACGCGGGAGTTCCCATGAAGCCGGCGAAAGCCAGCGGCGAGCCGGAATTGGCGGCGCTGGTGGACAAGTACGGAGACGCGCTCGCGAAGGCATCCGCAGCCAAGGCGGAAGCCGACAAGGCCGGGATCGAACTGGCCGCCATGCTCAAGAAGAAGAACTACGTGCGCGCCTTCGGCGCGGCGTACGAGGTGGCGCTGAACCCCGTCGTGAAGTGGGAATTCCTGGATAAGAAGAAGGTTCTGGACATCATCAAGAAGGCGGGCGCGTACGAGAAGGTTCTCGCCCCCTCCGCGCCGATGGTGAGCAAGCTTCTGGAAGATCCGGCGTTGGACGCGGACCTGCGCGCGAAATTGACCGAGCTGGGCGAGCGCGTGGACTCCCCCGAGCTGAAGCTCAAGCCTCTATGAGCCCCAAAGCGCGCGAAGTTCTTCTCGCGTTGGATCAAGGGTCGTCTTCGTCTCGCGCCGTTCTGTTCGATCTGAAGGGCGGCGTCGTGGCCATGGCGTCGCGGCCCGTGCGCACCCGGCGGCCGAAGGCCGGTTGGGCAGACCACGATCCCAAGGAACTCGCCTCGACGCTCGAGTCCGCGATGGACGCCGTGCTGTCGAAGCTGGGCCCGAAGGACAAGGTGCTCGCGGCGGGTCTGGCCGTCCAGCGTTCCACCATCGTGTTCTGCGAGAAGGGCACCTTCAAGCCCGTCGCTCCGGCCCCGAGCTGGATGGACGGTCGCGCGGCGGAGTTCGTGGCGCCTCTTCAGGAACGGCAGGGCGAGGTTCACGGGCTTTCCGGTCTGTACGCCACGCCCTACTACTCCGCGCCGAAGATCCGTTGGTTTCTCGATCGTGAACCGAAGGTTCGCGCTCTGGCCGATGCGGGCAAGCTTCTGTGCGCGCCGGTATCCACGTTCATCGCCGCGCGATTAACGAAAGGCGCGGTCGTGGCGGCCGATCCGACATGCGCGCAACGCACGTTGTTGATGAACTTGGACAGCATGTCCTGGGATCCCGGTCTTTTAGCGCTATTTGGACTTTCGGCGGAGATTCTCCCCTCCATCCGTCCGTCGGGAGGGGATTGGGGCTTCATCGAACGCAAAGGCAGAAAAATCCCGTTGTTGGCCACCGTCGGAGATCAGCAATCGGCCGCCATCGGTTTGGGCGCGTCCAACGAAGGCGAGGCGGTGGCGAATTACGGCACCGGCGCGTTTCTCCTGAGGCACACCGGACAAACGCCCGAACGCGCGCCGGGTCTTCTCGCCTCCTGCGCCGCTACGGTGGGCGGACTTCGCGGTTATTATCTCGAGGGCACGGTCCATGCAGCCGGGACTTCCTTCGAATGGCTCCGTGATAACCTCGGACTCATGGACGACATCAAGGCCGTCGACGCCGCGTTCAAAGCCTCGAAGCGCCGCGTCCTGATGCTCCCCGCCATCGGCGGCCTGGGCGCGCCCCGTTGGGACTACAAGACCAAGACGGCCTTCTTCGGTCTCGACTCGCAGACCACGAAGCACGACTTGGTCCGTGCCACCGCGGAAGGCCTTTGTATGTTGCTTGCCGACGCCGCCGCCGTCATGGCCGCCTCCGGCGCGGAAGTCACCCGCGCGCGCGTGGCCGGCGGCCTGTCGCGCTCCGACGCGATGATGGCCTTCCAGGCCGACGCGCTCGGCGCGGTCCTCGAGCGCCGCAAGGAAGTGGAGGCCACCGCCTTGGGCGCCGCCATTCTGGCCGCCAAGGCCGCGGGCCTGCCCGATCCCGACAAGATGTCCGACGCGAAAGTTGAGAAGACCTTCTCCCCCAAGTCCGACGAGACGGTTCGCGCTCGGCGCCGCGCGGAATGGACGGCCTTCGTCGAGTCCACCCAACGATTGAGTCGAGAGATCAGTCTCTCCTAGCCGGTCCGCATCGGAACTTTTCCGGCCTCCGGATCGTAGGGTATACGGCGATCCTGTCCCCCGTATGACCGGGCGTCGGGATTGACAAAACATATGATATCGCCCATACTATCACTATGAAGGAGGCCAAGCTCGTCGAGTTGGCCCGGACCAATCCCGGAGGCCTTCGCTTTTCGGATCTGTGCCGGCTTGCGGAAGCGTTCGGATTCGTTTTCCAACGTCAAAAAGGTTCGCACCGATTGTATGCGCACGAGGGGCTCAGGCAGATCATGAATTTCCAGAACGATCGCGGAACGGCGAAGGCTTATCAGGTGAGGCAATTGCTGGAATGCGTCGATCGGAACCAATTGACGCTTGGAGCATGAAGAACATGGTTGATCTCTACGAGCGCAAGGTGTTTTACAGCAAGGAAGACAAAGGCTGGATCGCGGTGGCTCCGGAGCTTCCCGGCTGCTCGGCATTCGGCAAGACCGCGGACCGGGCGCTCAAGGAGCTCGAGGCGGCCATTGAGCTTTGGCTGGACACCGCCAAGTCCAAGAAATGGAACGTCCCGAAGCCCGTCGCCGCCAAGGAACCCGCCGGGAAAGTCCTGCTTCGTCTCCCCCGCGAACTGCACCGCGATTATCTGGATTTAGCGATGAGAGACGGAGTTTCCCTCAACCAATACATGCTGTACGTGCTGGCGCGATACCGAGAGATGGGGCATCTAGCCCGGCATTTCAAATAAGCCCTGAAGCATTCATGATTCGGCGAGCTTGAGGCGGGCGATCAGCCGGTCGTAGTCCAGGCCGGAGAAGCCGGACAGCTCGAAGTCGGCCAGGGAAAGGTCCTGCTTCTCGTTGTGCGCGGTGCGGAAGGCGGCGGTGCGCAGGCCCGCGCGCTTGGCCGCGAGCAGGCCGATGGACGAGTCCTCGATGGCCAGGCACTCCACCGTCGGGATCTTGAGCCGGGACGCGGCTTCCAGGTAGATGTCGGGCTGGGGCTTGGTGCGGCCGCCCACGTCGTCGGCGGAGACGATCTCGTCCAGCAGCGGCGACAGGCTGAAGCGGTCCACCACGTGCGCGATCCACCGCGACGGCGAGGACGAGGCGATGGCGGTGCGGACGCCCCTGTGCTTGAGGCCCAGGGCCAGGTTGATGAAGCCGTCGGCGATCTCCACGCGCTGGAGGTACACCTTGCGGGCGACCTCATCGCTGCGGCTGAGGAACTCCACCTTCCCCATCGTCAGGTTGAACTTCTTCTCCAGGTGGTGGAACACGTCCTCCACCCCCATGCCGACGATGAGCTCGTGATCCGAGGCCTTCCAGGAGGGCACGACGGCGCGGAAGAATTCCTCCTCCACCGCCTTCCATTCGGACTCGCTGTCCACGATGACGCCGTCCATGTCGAAGACGACGGCGCGCATCAGGCCTCCGGGGCTTCCAGCTGCTGGTAGCGCTGGAGCGTCGCGTAGACCCCGTTCTTGGCCATCAGCTCGGCGTGCGTGCCCGCTTCCTCGACGCGGCCGGTGCGCATCACGATGATGCGGTCGGCCTTCTGCACCGTGGAGAGCCGGTGCGCGATCATGACCACCGTGCGGCCCGGGTACAGACGCTCCATGGCGTTCTGCACCGCGCGCTCGCTGCCCGTGTCCAGGTTCGAGGTCGCCTCGTCGAGAATGAGGAGCTTGGGGTCCTTCAGCACCGCGCGCGCGATGGCCAGGCGCTGGCGCTGGCCGCCGGACAGGCGCGCGCCGCGGTCGCCCAGCGGTGTATCTAAACCGAGCTTCATGGAGGCGACGAAATCGGCGGCATCGGCTACTTTTAAAGCGTTTTGAACATCATTACGCGACGCGCCCGGGCGGCCGACCGCAACGTTGCCCATGACGGTGTCGTTGAAGAGAATGGTCTCCTGGGAAACGAGGCCGAGGTGTTCGCGCAAATTATGCGAGGACATCTCGCGTAAATCGACGCCGTCGATGGTGATGCGGCCTTCGGTCGGGTCAAATAAACGGAGCAACAGATGAACGAAGGTGGTCTTGCCTGAGCCCGACGGTCCGGCGAGCGCCACGACTTCACCGGGCTTAATCGTTAGCGAAACATCGTGCAGCGCCCACGTCTCTCTGCCGGGATAGCGGAACGAAACGTGCTCGAAAACGATCCCTTGGTTTAACGACGGGAATGCCTTCGGCGTTTTGGGCTCGATGACAGTAGGGACTTCGTCGAGCACGGAAAAAATTCGTTCTGCCGACGCCAGCCCCAACTGCAAGGTCGCGTTCATCTGCGCGAGATTCTTGATCGGTCCGTACGCCATGAAGAAGCATCCGAGGAAAACGGAAAATTGACCGGGCGTCATGGTTCCGGCGCCGATCTGTTTGCCGCCCAGGTACACGATGGAAGCGATGATCAACGAACCGAGAAACTCCATGAGCGGCCCCGACAGCGCCGTGGCTCGGAAGTATCTCATCATCTGGTGAAAAAACTCGTCGTTCTCCGTGC
The DNA here is from genome assembly GCA_044450965.1 of Elusimicrobiota bacterium. Lineage (GTDB taxonomy): Bacteria > Elusimicrobiota > Elusimicrobia > UBA1565 > UBA9628 > GWA2-66-18. The sequence goes on from JBIOJO010000006.1 coordinate 55,101, forward strand.
GGAACTTCGCGATGGATCCTTCTTCAAAATTAAAGGACTTCACCACCAGCATTCCCTGCAGACTTTCTTGGAATCGATGGTAGATTTCCCCCATCACTTCCTGGCCTCGGCGTCCCGCGGAACGCAATTTCCGTCCCAAAACTCCCAGCACCCCGCCCGCCATCGGGATCGCGATCAGGGCGATCGCCGCGAACTTGGGGTTGGTATACACCATGACGACCAACATCACGACGATCGTCAATGAGTCGCGGATCGCGTACAGCGGCACGAACTGCAGAGCGGACTGCAGAGCCGTCATGTCGTTGGTCAGCTTGGACATGACCTCGCCGCCCTTCGACTTCCAGAAGAAGTCCATGGACAGGCGGTGGAGGTGCGTGAACAGGTCCTCGCGGATCTCCTGGGTGATCTTCTGCCCCAGCCAGCTCATCAGGTAGGCGAGCGTGTACTTGAAGATCAGCATCAGGAAGAAGATGCCCGGGATCAGCATCGCCACCTGGATCAGCTTCGTCGGATCGGCGTTGACGGAGCCGAAAAGACTGCTGGTGACCGGGTCCAGCACCTTGACCATCGCCCCGTTGAGCGCCGCCACCACCACCATGACCGCGCAGGCCTGGAGCAGGCGCGCGCGGTGCGGGCGCACGTAGGCCACGATCCGGCGGATCGAGGCGCGGTCGGTGCTCACCGCGCGGCCGTCGCCGTGAGCTTGGGCAAGGTCGCGCGGATGGACGCCAGCGCGGTTTCGATGTTGGCCACGGAATTCGCGTAAGAGAAGCGGAGGTAGCCTTCGCCGTAAGAACCGAACGACGTTCCGGGGAGACAGGCGACCCCCGCTTCGTTGAGCAAGGCGTCGGCGAGAACCTTGGAGGTCAGCCCCGTGGCCTTGATGTTAGGGAAGACGTAGAAGGACGCCGACGGCGTGAGGCAGGAAATTCCAGGTATGGAATTTAATCCTTTCACGATCACGTCGCGCCGTTTCCGGAATTCCGCCACCATGGCCGTCACGGAGTCCTGCGGCCCGTTTAATGCCTCGATCGCCGCGATCTGGGCGAACGACGCCACGCACGAGTGGTCGTTGGTGGCCAGCTTGGCGATCGCGTCGATCAGCCACTTCGGCCCCACGCCGTAGCCCAGGCGCCAGCCCGTCATGGCCCAGGTCTTCGAGAAGCCGTCCAGGATGATGCAGCGCTCCTTCATGCCCGGCAGGGACGCGATGGAGCGGTGCGTTCCCCCGTAGAGCACGCGGGAGTAGATCTCGTCGGTCAGCACCATCGCGCCCGGAAACTTCCGGAGCGCGGCCGCGACGCGGTCCATGGTGGCGTCGGCCATCACGCCGCCGGTGGGATTGGCCGGGGAGTTGAGGATGACCAGCTTGGTCTTCGGCGTCAGCAGGCGCTCGAACTCCGCCGGGTCGAAATCGAAGCCGTTCTCCTCGCGGATGGGCAGAGGCACGGCCTTGCCGCCCACGTAGTTGATCATGGACTCGTAGATCGGGAAGCCCGGGTTCGGGTAGATGACCTCGTCGCCCGCGTCGATCAGCGCCAGGATGGTGAAGAAGATGATCGGCTTGCCGCCGGGGACGATGACCGTCTCCTCGGGGGCGTAGGACATGCCCCGCGTCTTGGAGACGTACTCGGCCACGGCCTTGCGCGTCTGCGGCAGGCCGGCGGAGGGGCCGTAGTGCGTCCAGCCCTCGTCCAGCGCCTTCTTCGCCGCGTCGCGGATGTTGGCGGGAGTGTCGAAGTCCGGCTCGCCGATTTCCAGGTGGACGATCTTCCGTCCCTGCGCCTCCAGGGCGCGGGCGCGGACCAGGACTTCGAAGGCGGTTTCGGTTCCCAGGCGGGAATAGCTCTGAGCGAGTTTCATGGCGTGATTTTAGCTTTTCTCCGGGGATTTCGGCGCGGCGGCGCGGCCGAAGATGTTCCGCAGCTGGGCTTCGTTGAGCTCCATGAAGCGTCCGTGGGCGGCGGCGTACACGGTTCCGTCGGGGCCGACCAGCTCTCCGGTCAGGTCCATCAGGCGCTTGCGGCTGGCGACGATGCGCGTGACCACCAGCAATTGGGATCCGACCGGCGTGCCCTTTCGGAACTCGGTGGTCAGGCGCGCGGTCATCACGCGCCGCCCGGCCAGCCACGCGGCCGCGCCCAGCGCCTCGTCCAAAGCGGTCAGGATGGCGCCGCCGTGCACCAGGCCCGGCGCGCCCTCGGACAGCGGGCCGAACTCGGCCGTCGCGGTCAGGCCTCCGTCCGGACGACGGTAGTAGCGCAGGACGATGCGGCCCTCGCTGGAGGTCATTCCCGCGAAGGCTCCGCGCGCCTCCGCGAACGGGAAGGGTTGAACCGGGGTCCAGTCGGCTTCGGGCCAGCGCGCCATTCCTGTTTCTAGCATTTGACCCGGCGGACGGGCTATAATGGCCCGCGATGAGTTTCGAGAAAGCGGCGGAGCAGGACGGACGCGAGGTGTGGCTGGCGGTCCTGGCCGCGCCGGAGGAGGCCGCCGATTGGGCCGGCACCGCCAAGCCGCGCGGAGGAGTGCTGGCCTATCTGGACGGCTGGGACGACGCCGAACTGACCCGCTTCTGCGCGGAGATCCTGAAGCTTCGGCCGTCCGAGATGGCCTTCGCGGGCGCGGCGGCCGCCGAGGCGCGCGTCGCCCTGGCGCGGCTGGCCCCGGACCTGCCCTCCACCGTCCGCAGCGACGAGCCGCTGGACGAGACGGTGTGGTACATGTTCTTCGCCAGCTACGAGCCCGACCCGGCCACGCGCCGCCAGCCGCCGCTGATCGTGGCCTTCCGCGCGGGCGACCCGCGCATCGGCCAGTTCAAGATCCTCGCCGCGCGCTTCGCCGCCGCGATGAACGAAGTCCTCGAGCGCGACTAGGGCGCTTACTCCGGCAGCGCGGGCGGCGCGATCAGGACCTTGTCGCCGTTGAGCGCGTCCAGGAACGCGACCACGTCGGCCTCCTCGGCCGGCGTGAGATGGAGCGGGTGGATGCGCCCGTCCAAATGCGGGTTCTTCTCGCCGCCCTTGTTGTAGAACGCCACCACGGCCTTCAAGGTCTTCTCCGAGCCGTCGTGCATGTACGGCGCGGTGTCGGCCAGGTTGCGCAAGGTCGGCGTCTTGAACGCGCCCTTGTCCTTGTCGGCCTTGGTGACGTCGAACCGCCCCAGGTCGGGCTTCTTCGCCTTCATCCCGACGCCCAGGTTATGGAAATCGGAGTCGGAGAAGTTGAAGCCGTCGTGGCAGATCGCGCAGTTGGCCTTTTGGCTGTTGTTGAACAGGGCGAAGCCGCGGACCGCGGCTTCGCTCATCGCCGTCTTGTTCCCCGCCTGCCAGCGGTCGTAGGGCGAGTCGCCGGTCAGCACGGTGCGCTCGAAGGCGGCGATGGCCTTGGCCACGCGTTCGATGTCCACGGCCTCGTCGCCGAACGCGTCCTTGAATAGCGGCGCGTAGCCTTTGACCCCCGCGATTCGCGCGACGGTCTCCTTGTGCGTGGAGCCCATCTCGATGGGATTTTGGATGGGGCCCTTCGCCTGGTCCTCCAGCGTCTTCGCGCGGCCGTCCCAGAACTGGAGGTCCATGTACCCGGAGTTCAGGACGGTCGGGGCCGAGCGGCCGCCCTTCTGGCCCCTGATGCCGGTGGACACGGGCGAGCGGTCGGTCCAGCCCTTCGCCGGATCGTGGCAGGTCGCGCAGGACACGGTGCCGTCGGCGGAGATCCGCTTGTCGAAGTAAAGACGCTCGCCCAGCGCGACCTTCGCGGCGGTGGTGGGATTGTCCTCGGGGGCTTCGGGAGCGCCTTTCAGGCCCAGCGGGACCTTCGTCTCGTAGGCGTCGGCGGCGCGCGCCGGAACGGCGGAGAGGGCGAGAATCGCGGCGAGGACGGGGATCAGCATGGTTCCACCTGTTTAATAATAATTATTATCCGATTTAGTGTACACGAAGAATTCCGCCGCGTCAAGAACCAACGTCAGCCGCGCGCATGACCAAAATCAGGGAGCGGAGGCGTTCGCGCCCACGGTCGCGCCCCCGCTTCATCCGGTTGTCAATGACGCCCGGAATTGATTGAATACGGACGCCGCTCGTCGGAGAGACCCTCGAGGTGAGACCATGACGACCGCCGCCCTTCCCGATGTTCACCCCCTTCTGAAGGACTTCTTGTCGCGCCCCGTCCATAAGCTTTTGATCGACGGGAAATCCGTCGACGCCGCGTCCGGAAAGACGTTTCAGACCCTCAATCCCGCCACCGGCGAGACGCTGGGCGTCGTCGCCGAGGGCGACGCCGAGGACGTGAACCGCGCCGTCGTCTCGGCCCGCGCCGCGCTGTCCGGACCCTGGTCGAAGCTGTCCCCCGCCGAACGCGAGCGCGTCCTGCACAAGGCCGCCGACCTGCTGGAGGCGCGCGCCGAGGCTTTCGCCCAGTTGGAGTCGCTCGACAACGGCAAGGTGATCCGCGAAGCGAAAAGCGGGGACCTTCCCCTCTCCGTCGCCCTTTTTCGTTACTACGGCGGCTGGCCGACCAAGCTTAACGGCGATACGACTCCCGTGTCCGTGCCGTACTATCCGGGCGCGAAGTTCCTGCACTACACGGTGCGCGAGCCCGTCGGCGTCGTGGGCGCGATCATACCTTGGAACTTCCCCCTATTGATGGCGGTGGAGCGCCTGGCTCCCGCCTTGGCCTGCGGGAACGCGATCGTGCTGAAGCCGGCCGAACAGACTCCGTTGTCGGCGTTGTGGCTGGGAGAGCTTCTGCTCGAGGCCGGCGTGCCTCCGGGGGTCGTGAACGTCGTTCCCGGTTACGGCAAGACGGCAGGGGCCGCCATCGCGGGTCATATGAATATCGACAAGGTGACGTTCACCGGCTCGACCCAGACCGGGCGCGAGGTCGTGAAGGCGTCCGCCGGCAACATGAAGCGCGTGACCATGGAACTGGGCGGCAAGTCCCCGAACATCGTCTTCGCGGACGCCGACATGGACGCGGCCGCGCGCGGCATGTTCATGGGCATATTTTACAACCAAGGTCAGACGTGCTCCGCGGGCTCCCGCGTCTTCATCGAGCGCCCGGCGTATGAAAAGCTGATGGGCGCTTTGGCGGACCGATCCAAGACCATCAAGATGGGCAATCCCTTGGATCCCAAGATGCACATGGGACCGTTGGTCTCCGCGCAGCAGCGCGATCGCGTGCTTTCCTACATAAGCAGCGGCAAGGAAGAAGGGGCTCAGCTGTTGTCGGGAGGCGCGGCCGCGCCGGGCGCCGGTTACTTCGTCCAACCCACCGTGTTCGGCGGCGTGAAGGACCACATGAAGATCGCCCGCGAGGAGATCTTCGGACCCGTGGTCTCCGTTTTCCCGTTCGACACCGTGGACGAGGTCATGGAGCGCGCCAACGCGACGGACTACGGCCTGGTCGCGGCGGTGTGGACCAAGGATGTCAAGAAAGCCCACCAGACCGCCGCCCGCCTCAAGGCCGGCACGGTGTGGATCAACTGCTACCAGTTCGTGGACGCGGCCGCGCCGTGGGGCGGCGTCAAGCAGTCCGGCTACGGCCGCGAGAAGGGCCAGTGGGCGCTGGACAACTACACGTCCCTGAAGTCGGTCTGGGTGGACCTCAACTAAGATGACCGCGACCGCTGCCTCCGAAGTCCTGGTCGAGCGCGAGGGCGCCGTCGGGCTGATCACCTTGAACCGGCCGCAGGCGCTCAACGCGCTGTCGTTCGCCGTGATGAAGGCCGTGGCCGACGCCGTCGAGAAATTCGCCACCGACGACGCGGTCCGCGTGATCGTCATCGCGGGCGGCGCGCGCGCCTTCGCCGCCGGGGCCGACATCGGCGAGATGAAGGACCTCAAGAACGCGGGAGAGGCCCAGGCGCTGCTGGCGGCGCACCTGGCGCGCTGGGACCGCGTGGGCGCGTGCCACAAGCCGGTGATCGCGGCGGTGTCGGGCTTCGCCCTGGGCGGCGGCTGCGAGCTGGCCATGGCCTGCGACCTGATCGTCGCCTCGGAGACGGCCGTGTTCGGCCAGCCGGAAATATTGATCGGCGTGATTCCGGGCGCGGGCGGGACCCAGCGGCTGACCAAGGCGGTCGGCAAGGCGCTGGCGACGGATATGATATTGACCGGACGCCGGCTGACCGCCCGCGAGGCGCTGGCGGCGGGGTTGGTCTGCCGCGTCGTCGCCCCGGAAGTTTTGCTGGACGAGGCGCTGAAGATGGCGCGCGAGATCGCGAAGGCCGCCCCCCTCGCCGCGCGGGCCGCGAAGGCGGCCATCAAGCCCGCCGTGGACCGCGGTCTCGATGCCGGACTAACTCTCGAGCGAGAGGCGTTTTATCGGTTATTCGATTCGGCCGATCAAAAAGAAGGAATGAAGGCCTTCGTCGAGAAGCGGGCGCCGAAATTCACCGGGAAATGATTTCAGTGACTCTGGAGTGAGTCGATCAATCCGGTCAGGATTAACATGAACGATCAAGCCGTCGCCTCCGAGTTTCTGCCGGTCAACAAAGACGGGGTATTGACGCTCACGCTGAATCGCCCCGACGCGTTGAACGCATTAACGAGCACTATGCTGCGCGGCCTGACCGACGCCGTCACGAAGGCCGGCCGGGATAAATCCGTGCGGGTGGTCGTCATCGCGGCCGCGGGCCGCGCCTTTTCCGCCGGGGCCGATTTGGGCGATGTGAAGAAGCGCATGGCCGACGGAAAATTCGAACACGGCGAAGAACTGCGTAAATCATTTAATCCGTTGATCCTGGCCATAAGACGTATCGAGAAACCGGTGGTCGCCGTCGTTCAGGGAACCGCGGCCGGCGCGGGGGCCAGTCTCGCTCTCGCCTGCGACCTGAAGATTTGCTCCAGTGAGGCGAAGTTCCTCAACGCGTTCTCCAAGGTCGGTCTGATCCCGGACTCCGGCATGACGTGGTTGCTCCCCCGCGCCATGGGATTGTCCCGCGCGCTGGAGTTCGCGTGGTTGGCCAAGCCGATCTCGGCCGAGCAAGCATTATCGTTTGGATTGGTGAACCGCGTGGCGCCCGCCGCGGAGCTGCCCGCCGCCGTCGGAGAGACGCTGTGTTCGTTGTTCGCCGTGCCGCCGTTGGCGTTGGCGTTGACGAAACGCGCGATGAACCGCTCGATGGAAGGGGCGTCGCTGGAAGATCAGATGGAGTATGAGGCTCAACTGCAATCCTATTTAGGAAAATCGAAAGATCATGCCGAGGGAGTGGCCTCCTTCTTGGAAAAGCGCCCGGCGAAGTTTATTGGAGAATGACATGACCTTGGAACCCAATCGGATACGTGAAGAGAAGCTGCTGGCGAAGATCGCCAAGGGCGGCAAGATCGAGACGCTGGAGGAGATGAGCGACGAGTACCGCGAGCATCTCACCAACCTGATGTCCATGCAGGCCGACTCGGAGCTGGCCGGGGCGTTCGGCTACGTTCCGTGGATCACCAAGTCCCCCGACATCAAGGAGACGCTTCAGGTCGCGCAGATCGTCAAGGACGAGGTACGGCACGCGCGCGTGATGTACCGCCTGCTGGAAGGGATGGGCGTGGACACGGACTCCTACTACAAGACCCACAACTTCAACCTCCGCGTGGACACCGACGATATAGGAACCCTGCGCGCCGCCGACGACAAGCGCGTCAACATCTTCTACTACCCCATCGAGACCTGGTTCGACTTCATCATGTTCAACTTCTGCATGGACCGCGGCGCGGGCCACCAGCTGGAGGACAGCCTGGACTGCTCGTACAAGCCCTGGTGCGACGGCATGGAAGGCATCTTCAAGGAAGAGGAGATGCACATGGCGCACGGCGACCAGTGGGCGAAGAAGCTCTCCGAGGACCCGAAGACGCACGACGAGCTGCAGAAGGCCTTCGACAAGTGGTATCCGCGGACCATGAACATCTTCGGCCGCGCCAATTCCCCGAAGAACGCCATCTACCGCAAATACGGCCTGAAGAAGCGCGACAACGACGAGGTCCGCCAGGCCTTCGCCGCCGACATCAAGTCCAAGTCCGACAAGTTCGGCCTGAAGGTTCCGGCGTGGACGCCGGTGGCCGCCAAGATGTCCGAAGAGCCGTTCATCCCCGGATGATCCGCAAACTGCGCGAAGGCTTCGTGGACCGCGTCGCCGCCGACAGCGGCGCGCTCGCGTTCTTCAAGTGGCTGATCATCGGCATGATCCTGCAGGTGGTGTGCATGCTGCCGTTCCTGCCGCTCGTGCTGGCGACCTTGCTCCTGCCCGAGGATCTGCAGCCGCTGGCCGGCGGCGTCGTCTTCCTGGGGGCCTTCCTTCTCGTGCGCTGGTTCCTCTTCGCGTCGCCGTGCGCGGAGGTCGGCCAGCTCAAACGCCGCGGCGGCCGGACCGTGTGGCTGGCGACCGGCCTGGTGTTCGGCATGTTCACGCTCGGCGTCGCCGCCGCGTTGGAGCCTAAAGGCGGAAGCGGCGTGAGCGCGTGAACGCTCGCTGGAGCGGCTTCGCGCGGGAGCTGCGCGACCGCGCCGCCGCGCGTCCGTGGCTATGGGCGGTTCCGGCGGCGGGCCTCGCGGAGGCCGAGTTGGTCGGCGCCGCGCATTTGCCCGGCGGTTACTTGTCGTTGATCTTGAAAGTCGTGCCGGTCCTCACCGCGGCCCTGTTCGCCGAGATCTGGGCGGGGGACGGCGCCGGCATCGACGCCGACCGATCGTTCGAGGCCGGAGTGATTTTTTTCCTCCCGTACCCGGTCCTTCTTGCGGCGACCTGGCTCCTGAATACGTTCGCCGTCGGGATGTTCGTCAAAAACATGGATCAAGCCTCATTGCTGAAAGCCGTCGACGCCATACGAATCGCGCTGAGCGTTCTGGCCATGCTCGCCTTGGTGCTCTCGGCCCTTGCCTTCGCGCGCTGGAAGGACCGGAGCGGCGCTTGGGCGGCCTTCGGCCCGGGCGCGCGTGCTCTCGCTTTGAATCCCGTCTTCGTGATCCTGATTCTTGGCGCGACCTGGTTCTCGCAGGAAGTTCTCGCCTTCGCGGCGCGGCACGTCTCGCTGTGGCCGGTGGACGCGCGCGGCGATAATCTGTTGATCGATTTGGTCTGGGGCTACCTCCACTCGACTTTGCGTCTTTTCGGCTGCGTGGCCGCGCCGCTTCTCGCGTCCTGGTCGGGACGGCTGAAGTCATGATCCAGCGGGTGGCCGTGGTCGGCGCCGGGACGATGGGCCTGGGCATCGCCCAGCTGTGCGCTCAGGCGGGCTTCTCGGTCAAAATCCACGATCCGTTGCCCGCCGCGCTCGAGTCGATGCCGTCCCGCCTTCGCAAGTCGCTGGACGCCGCCGTGCTGCGCGGCAAGATCACCACCCAGCAGGCCGACCGCGCGTACCACTCCATCTCCCCCGCCCCGGCGCTGGCGGACCTGGCCGGCGCGGAGCTGGTGATCGAGGCGGCGCCCGAAAATTTGGCGCTCAAACAAGAATTGTTCGAGAAGCTGTCGAAGATCTGCGGGGACGCTCTTCTCGCCACCAACACGTCGTCGTTGTCGGTGGCGGATATCATGAAGAAGGTCTTATACCCCGAAAGAACCTTGGGGATACACTTCTTCAACCCGCCCGTCGCCATGCGTCTGGTGGAGATGATCCGTACCGACAAAACCTCCCCCGCCGCCTTCCAGGCCGCCTGGGACTTTCTTTTGACGGCGCTGCGCCGGACGCCGGTGGACGTGAAGGACGTGCCGGGGTTCATTGTGAACCGGGTCATGCGGCCGTACTACGTGACGGCGCAGAGGCTTGTGAACACCGGAACCGATTTCACCGCCGTGGACGAGGCCTGCAGGACCGCGGGCGGGGTGCCCATGGGTCCGTTCGAGCTGATGGATCTCATCGGGTTGGACACGAATCTGTCCATCACGAAATCCATTTACGAGGCGTTGGGCCGTCCGGAGCGCTTTGCTCCCCCGGTCCTTCAGCAGGCGTTGGTGGATTCGGGCTCGATCGGGCGCAAGGCCGGACGCGGGTTTTACCTGTATGAGGACGGAAAGAAAACAAAAGTGAATCCCGCCGCGGCCGCGATTCTGCCCCCCGGAAGAACCGGCGCGGCGGACGCCGGGTGGAATAAATTGCGCGAGATGCTCATCGCCGAGGCCGAGATGATAGTTTCTGAGGGCACCGCGAACGCGTCGGATGTTGACGTAGCCATAAAACTGGCGATGAATTTTCCGAAGGGGCCTTTCGAATGGCGAAAAGAAAGCACGGCCGCGTAGCGGTCCGCCGCAAACTGCCGAGCCTGTTCGAGCTGCTGAAGAAGGACCAGGCGCGGGTGATGGCCGTCCTGAGCCGCCACGGCGTCTATTTCGACGCGGGCACCTTCGTCACGCTGTCGGCGCCGCTGGAGAAGGTGGCGGCCTACCACGCGGTCCCGGACCGCAAGAAGTTCCTGAACGACCTTCTCGGCCGCTAGGACTTAGGAATGGAGCGGCCGGCCTCTTTCCGGAGCCACTCCCAGAAATCCGGGCTGGCGCGGTAGTAGTCGGCCGTCAGGCCCGGCTCTCCGATGACTTCGAAGGCGTCCAGGAAGTCGGTGAGCGATTTCTTGTCCTCGGCCGCGAGCGGCGCCGCCTTCGCGTACAGCGCCGCGGTCTTGTCCAGCGCGGCGAACAGCTTCGCCTCCTCGCGGTAGTAGGCGGACTGGGAAATCCCGTCGCGCACGGCCGGTCCGCGCGAAACCCCCTCCCCGGCGCTGAGCTTGGCGCAGCGCTCGGCCACGTCCGGGTCGCGCGAGAAGACGCCCTCGAACATGGGCGGCAGGACCTCGGATTTCCCCGGCGAGGTCACCGTGGGATAGAACAGGACCTTGAAGCCGTCGCGGACGGGGACGGGGACGGTCTGGCCGAAATTCATCGGGACCAGCTTGGCGCAGGCGGCGCCGGTGCGCACCTGGCCGGCGCGCTGGTACAGCGGGTCGGCCTGGACCTGGTCCGACCAATAGGAGGACCCCTTGCAGGCCGCCAGAAGGCCGGCGGCGAGGATCAGACAGCGGCGGAGCTCAATGTTTGGAGGCATCTTGGAAGGTCACCAGGTTCTTGGTCCACACTTTATTGAATTCGGGAGCCGAAATATAGCGGGCGGCCTCGCCGGTGCCGGTGTCGTTGACGTAGTAGCCGCGAACTTCCCCCTTGCTGTCGACCTCGGCGCCGGTGACGTAGATGGCGTGGGTATCCCGGTCGCCGATTTTGGGATCGTTCCAGAAGCCTTTGACGTAGACGAAGACGATGGCGTCCCCGGTCTTCTTGACGGCGGCGTCGAGCTGCTTCGTCGTGGCGTTGTCCACGGCGTCGGCCTTCACGCCGTGATCGTTGAGCAGCGAGTCCAAGTGGCCCCAGGGCGTTCCGCCCTCGCGGCTTCCGTCCGAGGTGGCATAGTCCACGAAGTAGCCCTTGTCGCGGCCCTCCACGGCCAGGTCCTCGATCTTGACCTTCTCGCCGCGGGCGCGCATGGCCTCGAACTGGGTGGCGACGGCGCACGACGGACCCTTCTGGTGGAAGATCAGCTCGGCCTTCCCATACGGATCTCCGACGGTGTGGGTCAGGCCCCTCACGTGAAGCAGGGCGATGGTGGCATCGTCCGCCAAGCGCCGGGCGGCGGCCTCGGGGCCGCGGGCGAAGTAGTTGCGCTGGTCCCGTTCCTGTCCGTCGGGGATGCCGGGCGGAGGAGACGACTTCAGGTCGGACAAGGGCGCTACGGGCTTGCCGACGACGGCGTCGAGGCGGGCGGCCAAAGCATCCTTCGGGCTGGGGCCGGGGAGCGCCTCTCCGATATGGCTTCCCCCCCCGTCGAACGCCAAGTCGAGAGCGGAGGGATCCCGGTCCATCCCCTTCATCCCTTTGGACAGGGCGGCCTGCTGTTTGGCCACGGCGGCCAGCTTCTTGTCCAGATCGGCGCTGGCTTTGTCGATGATCTTCTGCTCGTCTTCCTGGACCAGCCCGCTCAGCTGCTGCGAACGGTCGATGATGGGCTGGATGTACGGGTGCCAGCTGACGGGCCATGAGCCCGCCGTCTTCTCCACGTAGGTCTGTCCTTCGCGGGCGGGCCACAAGAAGGGCTTGGCGGCCTCGAAGACGCCGGTGCTGAGCAGGATGTTGAGCTCGCCGATCTTCTTCATCCTCTCGTCCACGGTGATGTTCCGGGGCTTGCCGTCCTTGCCCTTGACGGTCTTCGGCACCTTGGCGGGATCGGTCTGGATGATCAGGGCGGCGACGACCTTGATGTACTCGTTATGAGCTTCGTCCGCCTTGCCGATCACGTCTTCCAGGAATGCCTTCTGGGCCTCCAAGGTGGGCAGGTTGTTGAACATGTCTCGGCCGCCCTTGATGGAGGCGTGTATATAGTCGCACTCGTAATCCATCACGCGCTTCTCATCGTAACCCTTGCCGTTGGTGTAGGCGAACGTGCAGGGATACATGAAATACAGGAGGACCTTGGCGGGGCTTCGGTTCGGCGTCGGTGCCGGGTTTTGCGGCCGGGGTCGGGACCGGAGCGACGGAGGGGTCGCCGGCGAACCCGCGCGTGGCGGGGCCGGCGAACAGGACGAACGCAAAGAAGGTTGCGGCGAGGATTCTCTTCGGGGACATGGGGTTCGAGACCTCTCGCTGTGAGTATAAGCCGTTTCGCTGATTTATCAAGGGGTATTTTCCGCTAAACTGTCGGTGTGAACCAGGCCCTCCCCATAGGGAATTTTCGCGAGAAGATCGTGTCCGAGCTTCTGCGCGCGGGTGCGTTGATCCTGTCGGCGCCCACCGGCAGCGGTAAGTCCACCCAGATGCCCCAATACATACTGGGGAGGGTTCAGGGTAAGATTCTGGTGCTGGAGCCGCGGCGCTTATCGGCGCGCAGCCTCGCCTCGCGCGTGGCGGTCGAAACGAAGACGAACCTCGGCACGACGGTGGGTTACCAAGTGCGTTTCGATAGTCGCGTCGGTCCGTCGACCCAGGTCATATTCCAGACCTGCGGTGTGTTTCTTTCCCAGATGCTGCGCGATCCGTCGTTATCCGGCATCGGCGCCGTGCTGCTCGACGAGTTCCACGAGCGTACGCTTGAATGTGATTTGGCGCTGGTCTGGCTGAAAAAATTGCGCGAAAAGAATCGTACGGACCTGAAGATCTGCGTCATGTCCGCCACGCTTGAGGCGCAGGAATTAACGAAATATCTTCCCGACGCGGCGCGGGTCGACGTGCCGGGGCGGTTATTCCCGGTGGACATAAGACATCATCCGTTAGGCGCCCGTGAAGGCGTCGCCGAAGGATCGCTGGCGGCGCTGAAAAATCTAGCGCGCGAAGGTCTAGACGGGTCGGTGCTTATCTTCATGCCGGGCCTCCGCGAAATCCGCCGCACGATGTCGGTCCTCTCGCCGTACTGCCGCGAGGAAGGCCTGGAGCTCCATGCGCTGCACGGAAGCATGGATCTGACCGAGCAGCAAAACGTATTAGACACTTCACCGAAGCGCCGCGTGATCGTCTCCACCAACGTGGCGGAAACGGGCCTCACCATCCCGCAGGTCACCATGGTCATCGACAGCGGCCTCCACCGTTTAGCCGCCTATGACGCGGCCCGCGGGATCAACACGTTATATTTGTCCCGCATCAGCCGGAGCAATGCTTCCCAGCGTTCCGGCCGCGCGGGCCGCACGGCGCCGGGGCGTTGCGTCCGCCTGTGGTCGAAGGCCGATGAGACGGGTATGGCCCCAAGTCTAAAACCGGAGATCGTGCGTCTGGAACTCAGTTCCCTTCGTTTGGAAGCGGCTTCATTACCCGAGGTCGTGGATTGGGTCACATCCCCTCATGAGATGGCTTGGAACAGCGCCGGGCTCTCTTTGAAGTCGTTGGGGGCCTTGGATGACTCCGGTCATGTGACCAGTAAAGGCCGCGCTCTCCTGCGTTATCCGGCCCCTCCGCGCGTGGCCTCCGTCCTGGAAGCGGCGCAGGCGATGGGGTCTTCCGCCTTTGAACGGGCCTGCGCGATGGCCGCGGTCTTCGACTCGTCCGGCGACCGTCGCCCGGACCAGGCGGCGGATCTGTCCGAACTGGGCCGTGACCTGATGGCGGGCTCGCGCGAGGAGTTGTCCTGGGAGGCATCCGAAGCCTTCAGGCAACTCAAGCGTCTATACAAGGAAGACCCCTCTCCGGACGCGCCGGCGGAGGCATTGTCGCGCGCTTGGCTGGACGCCTTCTCCGACCGCTTGGCGGCGCGCGAGGGTGAGGGGTCGTTCTACCGTCTCGGCGATGGTCGCGGCGCGTTGCTTCCGGTGGAGAAGAATCCCCCGCCATTAATATTGGCGCTGGATATACGGGAGCGCGCCGGCGGCGGGCAGTCGCGGCAGGTGAACGTGAGCTTGTTCATGCCGTTCACCCCCGAGGCGATCCAGAGCGCCTTCCCCAAGGAATGCGCCTGGACGACGGTGTCGGAGTTCGACGAGCGCAAACAACGCGTCATCAAGGAAGACCGTCTGGTCTTCCGTGGCCTCGTCTTGGAACGGCGCGAGCAGGCGGCGCGCAAGGACGACAAGAAGATCGCGTCCGATCTGTGGGCGGAGAAATTCGCCTCCGGCGAGCTGAACCACCCGGGCTACGACGACAAGGTGAAGCAGTTGGTGACGCGCATCCTGCTCGCGCGGCGTCTCTATCCGGACATGGGTTTTCCGGAGATGGGCGCCGACGACTGGCGTCTGATCTACGGCGAGGTCTGCGCGGGCCGTAACTCCCTCAAGGACATCGAGAAAGTGAGCCTTCTCCCCCACATCGAGGGATACGTCGGACCGACGCTGGCCGGCTTCTTGGACCGCGCTCTGCCGCCAACGAAGAAGTTGCCCTCAGGGAAGTCCGCCCGCTTCACCTATCATGAATCGAATCCGGCGGAACTCTCGGCGCGCTTGGGCGACTTCGTGAAGATGACCGGCACGATGAATCTATGTGAAGGCAGGTTGCCGGTGTCCTTCGATATCCTGGCGCCGAACTACCGCACGGTCCAAAAGACAAAGGATTTGTCGTCGTTCTGGGCCAATACCTATCCCACGGTCAAGAAGGAACTTCAGCGGCGATATCCGCGGCATCCTTGGCCGTGAATCTGTGGCGCATGTCCAGAATTATACCGACCGCCTAGGTCGGCCTTTCCCCGGTTTGACCCCGCCCGCCTACCATGGCAAAGTGCTGATTCCCCTGTTACAATTCGCGAAATGATCGAATCGCGGCGTCGAGTTATACAGATCAGTCGAATTGAAAGTTAGGTGTACTATGCGATTTTCAAAAATGATCGGCGGACAGATGCTCCTGATCGCACTCGCGGCAATCAGCTTTGCGCAATTTATTCATTATCCGCATGCCCAGCTGAGGCCGTCAGAGCCGCCGTATGCACTGTTCAAATGCCTCTGGTGGGGCGTGTCTGCATTGCTTGCTGGAATTGGATATTGGACATGGACTAAAACAAGGGAGCCGTGGTTGAAAATTGCACTCGCGACAATTGGTATCGGGATCGTCTGGTCTTACGCAATTTGTTTCTTATGGATAAATACGTACGGGACATGAGACACCTAACATCGGCTAGAGCGGACGGCGGCCTCGGGTGGGTGGATTCGGGTAACCGCCGCCGCTCAGCCTGGCGTTCAGGCGCTCTTGAAAGGGCCTCCTGCGATTGACCAAATAGGATAAATAAGGTATAATATCTATACCACATGCTTTTCGAATTCGACGAGCGCAAAAGCCAGTCCAACAAGAAGAAGCACGGCATCGATTTCGCCGAAGCGCAGGAACTGTGGGACGACCCGGAGCTATTGGAAATCCCCCTCAAGAGCTTCGACGAGCCCCGCACCTTATTGATCGGACTCATTAACGGCAAACATTGGTCGGCCATCATCACTCATCGCCAAGAGCGCACCCGCATCATCTCCGTTCGGCGATCTCGGATCGAAGAGAGAGAACTCTATGAAAGCTAAAGACCTGGACAAGCGATTCGATGCCGGAGACGACATCTCAAAGCACCTCGACCTGGCCCGCGCCAAGCGGACCAACGAGCAGCCGAAACGCGTGAATGTGGATTTTCCGGCATGGATGATCCATTCTCTCGATAAAGAGGCCAATCGTTTGGGCGTCACCCGGCAGTCCATCATCAAGGTGTGGATTTCCGAACGCCTGAACAACCGCCACGCCTAGATGGAGAGAAATTGAACCAAGCAGACACCGACACCCCCATCAAAGTCGCCGAAGTCACTCTCGTCTTCTGGATCATCAAGATCTTCGCCACCACCCTCGGTGAGACCGCCGGCGACGCCGTCTCCATGTCCATGAAGCTGGGCTACCTGACGGGCACCGCCATCTTCGCCGCCATCTTCCTCATCGCCGTCGCCGCCCAGATCCGCGCCAAACGCTTCCGCCTCCTCCTGTACTGGACCACCATCATCGCCACCACCACCGTCGGCACCACCATGGCGGACTTCGCCGACCGGTCCCTGGGCATCGGCTACACCGGCGGCACCGCCATCCTCCTCGCCCTCCTGCTGACCTCGCTCTACGTGTGGCGCCGCACCATGGGCACCATCTCCGTGGACTCCGTCAGTTCGCCGAAGGCGGAGTTGTTCTACTGGGTCACCATCATGTTCTCCCAGACCTTGGGCACCGCCTTGGGAGATTGGACCGCCGACAGCGCCGGATTCGGCTACTTGGGAAGCGCCGCCGTGTTCGGCGGCGTCCTGGCCGTCATCGCGGCCTTGTTCTATTGGAGCAAGATCTCCCGCACCGCGTTGTTCTGGGCCGCGTTCATCGTCACGCGCCCGCTGGGAGCCGTCGTGGGAGACTTCTTGGACAAGCCCCTGTCCGCGGGCGGATTGAACCTGAGCCGCTTCACCGCGTCCGCCGTGCTTCTGTCGATGATCGCGATCTGCCTCATCGCGTTCCCCCACCGGGCCGCGCGAAAGGCGCACTGACGACGGCTAGCCCCGACGGAAGTCCTTGATCTTCACGACCTCGTCGTGAGGTATCACCGGCCGGCCGCTGTGCTTGGTTTCAAGCAGGAAATGGCGACCCTTCGGGAAAGCCTCCCGGAAAAGATTGATGTGAAGCGGTTCGTTTTCGAAGGACGCCACCACCGTTCCCATTTGCGCCAGTCGCCCCAGCACTTCCGTCTTGAACGCCAGGTCGGGCGTATCGAATCGAGGCTTCAATACGAGTTTCACCGATGTCCCATTGGGCTCCGGGAACCCGTGCTGCGTGAAGGACTTCTCCGTCCCCTCGCGCATGCCTTCATCCCGTCCCGTGACGTAAACGATGGACCCGCCCCGCGCCAGAACCTCGCCGCAGTACGCGGGCGCGCCCGGAACGACGGTATCTTCCAGCAGATACTTGTTCTTGAAGAACCGCGCGAACCAGAAATCCTTGAGATCCTTCACCAGCTTTTCCTCGACCCCGGCCGCCTTCGCCGTGTCCGTGATCGCGTAGCGCAGCCGTTCCCGCTCGATCGCCCGCAGAAGCGCCGCGCCTTCCGGCGAGCGGCTTTCCACCAGATCGGCGTACTCCTTGAGGATCTTCAGATGCCGGTCGGCCGTGGAGAAGAGAGTATCATCCAGATCGAAGACCACCAAGGACCCGGGCGCGGCAGTGACGGCGTCCAGAACCGCGTCGAGAGGGTGCTTCATCGTCACGCTTCCAGCGTGACCTTCGTGTTCTTCGGCGTGGCGTTCCACAGCGTCGTCATCAGGATCGCCCCCATCAAGGAGAACGGCATGATCGCGTAGGACCAGATCCCCCAGCCGTGCTTGTCGATCAAACCGCCCAACAGGAAGCCCGTCAGCCCGCTGGCCAGATACTGCACCCCGTCCAGCAGTCCCGCCACCGTTCCGGCCGCCTTCGTCCCGCCGAAGTCCATGGATGCCGTGCCCGACAGCATCCCGTGCACTCCGAAGATCCACGTGCAGCTGAAGCCGATCAGGAAGCAGGCAGTGGCCGGGTCGTGCGTGCGGCCCAACGCGAACACCGACGCGATCTGCGCCAGGTAGAAGATGAAGGCCACCGGCGCCCGGCGGCTCTGGAACAGCTTGTCGGACATCCAGCCGCACAGCAGCCCGCCCACGATGCCCCCCACCGTGATCCCCGTGGTCGCCAGGGAGAAAAGGCCGGAGCCCGGCGTCACCCCGTGCACTTCCTTGAGGAACGGCACGAACCACAGCATCAGCCCCTGCCGCACGAAGCCCGTGCAGAATTCCGCCGCCGTCAAGGTCAGGATGATCTTGTTCTGGAAGACGTGCGTGATCAGGTAGGCCAGGTCGATCGGCTTGTCCTTGTCGGCGTGCTGGCTGGTGGCGTCGCCCGTGTCGATGTTCTTGTGCCCCGCGTCCTTGGGTTCGTCCGCGATCAGGAAATAATCCGCGACCAGCATGACCGCCACCGCCACCGACGGCACCAGGAACACCATGTACCACGGGAAATTGGCCAGGATCCAGCCGCCCACCGTCATGGCCAGGAAGTAGCCGGAGCTGATCATGATCCCGAAGATTCCGCCGAACACCCCGCGCTCGCGCACGTGGAACCAATGCGAGTTGACCTTCACGATGGACAGCGCCCCGAACGACTGGAAATACTGGTTCACCGCGTACAGAAGGGAAAGGCCCACCAGGACCTTCGTCTGCCAGCCCGCCAGGAATAGGAGGCCGATGATCAGATTGAGCGTCGCCGTTCCCGCCGCCGCGATCAAAATGGCGCGGCGTCCGCCGAAGCGGTCCGCCAGCGGCCCGTTGAAGATCACGGCCAAGGCGTACGTCCAGAAGCCAGCCGTGGCGATCGTCCCGAACTCCGCCTTGGAGAGCGAGAAGTTCTTCATGATGGTGCTGGAGGCCACGTTCAGGTTGTAGCGCCCCATGTAGAAGGTCGCGTACGTGATTCCCAGCGGGAACCAGTTCATGAAACGGCGCTTCCGGAAAAGCGAGGAGTGGACCGGAGCGGCGGGCGCGTTGGCGTCGACGGTGGCTGAGCTCATATCGGGATTGTAACCTGTCAGTGGCGCGGCTTGGAATAGGCCTTCAGGGTGTCCAGCGGGACCGTGTAGGCCGAGTCCCACAGGTGCTTCTGCACCGCGGCCGCGCGCGCGGCCATGACCGGGTCCTTCAAAACGATCTCCAGATTTCGCGACTCGTCCAGATAGCCTCCGGTCCAGTTGCTGGTGCCCAGCCACATCACCTTGCCGTCGAACACCGCGTACTTGGAGTGCGCCACCCGGGCGTACGGGATGGGCCCCGCGGACGCCTCGGGAATGGTGATCACGCGCGCCTCCACGCCGGGAAGGACCGCCAGGCTTTGCAGGCCCGTCACGCCCGGCTCCTCCGTGCCCCAATGAGAGACCAAGATCTTGATCTTGACCCCGCGGATGGCCGCGTCGCGCAGGGCGTTGTCGATGGCCCCGTAGAAGCGGCGCGGGCGGCCGAAGGTCTGCGTGAAGTATTCCAGGTTCTGCACCAGGATCTCGCTCTGCGCCTCGCCGATCAGCCGCGCCAACTCCTGCTCCGAGTCCCCCACTCCCGCCGGGTTGTGACGCCAGGGGCTGGCCACCAGGTAGGCCCGGCCGGAGCGGTCCGCCTCCGGGCGCGCCGTGTTGACCGGAGCGGCGGGGTTCGTGGACGCGGCGATCGCCCAATCGTGGTCGAACACCGACTGGACCTTGGCGGCCACCGGCGCGTCGTCGATGGCCAGGCCCATTTCATGGATATGCTTCAGCGAGCGCCAATCGTAGTTCTGGCTGCCGACGAACGCCAGGTCCCGGTCCACGATGAAGAACTTCGCGTGGATGATCCCCGCTCCGGTCAGCCCGCTCCACTCCGCCACGCGCAGGTCCAGGCCCGGCATGGACTTGAGGCGGGCGATGCCGTCCAGGGAGTTCTTCTCGAACTTCTTTTCCAAAACCACCCGGATCTTCACCCCGCGCTTGGCCGCGCGCTCCAGCGCCTTGAGCGTGGGCTCCAGCGGCTCGCCGGTGGAGGGCGTCACGTAGAACTGCTCGATGTCCACCGTCTTCCGCGCCTTGTCGATCATCTCCGGCCACACGTCCAGCGCGCGGCGCAGGTCGGGCTCCTGGAGGGTGGTATCGACGGGATAGGAATACACCAGCTCGTAGCCGGGCACCTTGACGGCGGCGTGGGCCGACGAGGCGAGAAGGACGAGAGCGAAGAAGTTGATCATGGGCGATCTCCAGGATAGGAAAAAAATCCGGCGGGTGTGTGACGGCGGCAAGACGAATTCTCCGCGACTGTCTTTGACGGCAGTCGTTTTGTGGATAAGTTCCGTCACGGAGCGTCTTCCAGAACGACGTCGAGGCCGGAGAGGAGCGCGACCGCTTCCGGCAAAGACACGCGGGTCTTCTTCATCTTGGTCTGGCGCGCGTCGATCAGATAGTCGAAGGCGCCGCGCAGGTCGGCGGCGGACAGGTCCGCGCCGAAGAAACGGGAGCCCAGCAGGTCGCACTTCGTGAAGATCGCGCCGCGCAGGTCGGCCTCGGCGAAGTCGGCGTCACGTACACGACAGTCCACCGCGGAGAAGCGCGGCAGTTTGAGATTGGAGAAAACGCCGGAGTCGAGCACGCAATGGTTGAACGAGACGTCGTCAAGCGCCGTCGTTCCGGCCCAATTGATCCCGCCGAGCCGGCAATTTTTGAACGACACCCCGCGAAGCCGCGCTCCCGTGAGCCGGGCCGCGGTCAGGTCGCAATGTTCGAATCGACAATCGGTCAGATGCCAACGCTTCAAGGCCGCGCCGGAAAACGTGCAGCCCTTGAAAAAACACGAATCGAATTCCAATCCGTCGATGGCGTGCGCGGAAGCATCGACGTCCGTGAACGTTCGATCGCGGAACGCCGTTCCCGCGGGGAATGTATGAACCGTGCTCACGCCGCGCCGCCCGTCGACGTTTTGCCGAAGTATTCCAGCATTGCCTCGCCCAGGCGTTTGGTCAAGGCCTGCTCGTCCACCGGGGCGCCCAAAACTTTCTGCATGCTCGTCATCACGTCGGACTCGAGCTTGCAGGGGTGGATGAGGCGAAACGGCGCCAGGCTGTTGTTCACGTTCAGCGCGAAGCCGTGGTAGGTCACGCCCCCCCGGACGGCGACGCCGATGGACGCCAACTTCTTTTTGCCCACCCATAATCCGGTGAAGCCCTTCACCGTCTCGGCCTCCACGCCGAACGGGCGTATCGCCTCGGTGAGCACGGCTTCGAGCGCATGAAGGTAGGAGCGCGGGCGCAGTCCGTGCTCGGAGAGCTTCAGGATGGGATAACCCACGATCTGCCCCGGACCGTGGTAGGTGAGATCGCCCCCCCGCTCCACCTTGTGGACGGGGTAGGGCAGACCCTCGGGAATGGCCTGCTTGCTGGAGCGCCCGATGGTGTAAACCGCCGGATGCTGGCAGAGCAGCACCGTGTCCGGCGCGTCGCCTTGGCCGCGCTCGAACACCAATTTCCGTTGGAGGTTCCAGACCTCGACGTAGTCCTTGAGGCCCAGATCCCGGACCAGCATGTTACGCGGCGACGGCCGGCGCTTCGCGTTTGATCGCGAGCATGTGGATGGGGTGCCCCAGCGCGGCCTCGCACGCCTCGGCGAAGGCCTCGTTCAGGGTCGGATGCGGGTGGATGGTCGCCGCCACCTGGGAGAGCGTCACGCCCACGGACACGGCCAGGCACGCCTCGCCGATCAGGTCGGACGCGTTCGGACCCACGAAGCCCGCGCCCAGGATGCGGCCGCTGCCCTTCTCCGCCACCACCTTGCAGAAGCCCTCGGTTTCCCGCACGGCCTGCGCGCGGCCGGACGCCATGAACGGGAACTTGCCCACCACGGTGTGGAGGCCGGCGGCCTTCGCCTCGGCGTCGGTCTGCCCCACCCAGGAGATCTCCGGGTCGGTGAAAACGGCCCACGGCACCGCGCCGCGCGGCTCCAAGGGCTTGCCCGCGATGGACTGCGCGGCCAGGATGCCCTCGCGGCTGGCCTTGTGCGCCAGATACGGCTGGCCCACCACGTCGCCGATCGCGTAGATGTTGGGCACGCTGGACAGCATTTCCGTGTCCACCACCACGTGGCCGCGCTTGTCGATCTCCACGCCGATCTTCTCCAGGCCCAGGTCCTTGCTGCGCGGGGCGCGGCCCACGGCCAGCAGGATCTTGTCGCAGGCGATCTTGCGGTTGCCGTCGGGCGTTTCCACGGCCAGCTCCAGCCGCTTCCCCTTCTTGGACCACGCTTTGGCCTTGGAGCCCAGCAGGACTTCCACTCCGAGCTTCTGGAGATTGCGCATCACGATGGACGCCATGTCGCGTTCGATCACGGGGAGGATGGAGTCCGTGAACTCCACGACGGTGACCTGGGTGCCCAGCTTCGCGAAGATGGTGCCGATCTCCAGGCCGATCACGCCGCCGCCGATGACCGCCAGGGCCGCGGGCGCCTTCTGCAGGTCCAGCGCCTCCTTGGAGCCGAACACGTTGACGCCGTCCGGCGCGAAGCCGGGGATGGCGATGGAGGTCGAACCGGTGGCCACGATGGCCTGGTCGAATTCGATCGTCTCCGTCCCGCCGTCGGCCTTGTCCACGATGGCCGTGTGCGAGGAGGTGAAGCGCGCGATTCCGGGCAGGAACTCGCTCTTGTTGCCCTTGAGCAGGACGCCCACGTTCTTGACCACGCCGCCCACCATCTGGTCCTTCCAGGCGATGACCTTGTCCCAGTCGATCTTGGACGCGGCGCCTTCCTCGAAGCCGGCTTCCTTGGCCTTCTTCGACTTATAGCGCGTCCCCGCGGCCGCGATCAGGGCCTTCGACGGGATGCAGCCGTAGTTCAGGCACTCGCCGCCCAGCTTGTCGCGGTCCACCACGACCGAGCGCTTGCCCAGCTGGCCCAGCTTGATGGCCGCGACGTAGCCGCCGGGCCCGCCTCCGATGATCAGAACGTCGGTCTTGATGGACATGGGATTACCTCGTTAGAGCAAAGTGCGCGGATTCTCGAGATGACGGATGAGCGTGTTCATGAAGTTCGCCGCGTCCGCCCCGTCCACCACTCGGTGGTCGAAGGACAGGCACAGGTTCATCATGTCGCGCACGAAGATGCCGCCGTCGCGGTACACGGGCATCTTGCGGAGCTTCATCAAGCCGAGGATGGCGACCTCGGGATGGTTGACGATGGGGTTGGCGTACAGGCCGCCGATGGGCCCGATGTTGGTGATGGTGAACGTCCCGCCCTGCAGCGCGGCGACCTCGATCTTGTTGGCGCGCACCTTCTCCGCCAGCGCGGACACCGCCGCCGCCAGGCCGAAGATGTCCAGCCCGTCGGCGCCCTTGATGTTGGGCACCACCAGCCCCTGCGGCGCGGACACCGCGATGCCGATGTTGTAGTAGCGCTTCAGGACGATCTCCCCCGCTTCCTCATTCAACGAGGAATTGAAGCCCGGGAATTCCGCCAAGGACTTGGTCAGAGCCTTCACGATGAAGGGCAGGAAGGTCAGCTTCACGCCGCGGGACGCCGCGACGGGCTTCAGCTCGTCGCGCAGGGCCAGAAGGGCGGTCATGTCGCATTCGTCCACGTGCGTCACGTCGGCGACGGTGCGCTTGGACTGCGCCATCTTCTCGGCGATCTTGCGGCGGATGCCGACGAACGGGATTTTCACCTCGCCCTGAGACGCGGTTCCGGCGGGCGTGAAGGTGAGCGGCCCCTGCGGGGTTTTCGACGGGCCGGCGGACGGGCGCGCGGCGGGCGCCGCGGCCAGCACGTCGCCCTCCACGATTCTTCCGCCGGGACCGGTGCCCGCCACGCGGGCCAGATCCACGCCAAGGGACAACGCGTAAGCCTTCACCGCGGGGGTGGCATTCGCGTTCACGTTCACGTTCGCGCCTGTTCCAGACGGCGTACCGCCTTTGAAATTTCTGACATCGGTTTCTAATACACGACCCTCGGGGCCCGTCCCCGCGATGCGCGTGATGTCGACGCCCATATCCTTCGCGAGCTTCCTCACCATGGGCGTGGCGGAGACATCGGTCTGGCGCAAAGCCGGCCGCGCCGAAGGCGCGGCGACGGCGGAAACAACGGAGATGGACGCAGGTTCGTCCGACTTCACGGGAGCGGCGCTCCCGCCGGTCACGCCGGTGTATGTCACCAGCGGTCCGTGCACCTTGACCTTTTGGCCCGGCTTGGCGTGCAGCACCGCGATCTTCCCCGCCTTCGGGCTGGGAATCTCCACCTCGGCCTTGTCCGTCAGCACCGAGGCGATGGGCTGGTGCTCGGCGACGACGTCGCCGACCTTCACGTTCCACTTGACCAGTTCGCCTTCGACCAGTCCCTCTCCGATATCGGGAAGATTAAACACATAACCGCCGCCGGAGGCGGCGGACTTGGAAGCCTTGATCTCGGGCGCCGGGGCCGCCGCGACGGCCTTCGCCGCCGGAGCAGGGGCGGCTTTCTCGGCCTTGGCGGACACCGGTTTCTCCACCGTCGCCGCAGGCGACGATCCGTTTCCCGTCACCTCGAACGTCGCCAACGGCCCGTGCACCTTGATCTTCTCGCCGGGCTTGCCGAACAGCTTCACGACCTTACCGGCCTTCGGGCTGGGGATCTCCACTTCGGCCTTATCCGTCAAGACCGACGCTATGGGCTGGTGCTCGGTCACCGTGTCTCCCACCTTCACGAACCACTTCACGATCTCGCCTTCGACGAGACCTTCACCGATGTCCGGCAGCTTGAATTCGAAATTCATGAGGGTTTCTCCGATGTGATCCATTCACGCGTATCGCCACTCGCTCCGGAGCGAGTCCCGATACGAGATCGCGGATCGGCTGAATGGGATGTGTTCATCAAAATTTGAGAGCCTTGCGCGCGGCCAGCACGACGCGGTCGGCGTCCGGGATATAGTACTGCTCCAAACGGAAGAGCGGCATGCGGATGTCCCAGCCGCCCACGCGCTCGACGGGCGCCAATAGCTTCAGAAACGCGCGCTCGGCGATCAGAGCCGAGAGTTCCGCGGCCCAGGACCCGGTGTTCGGGGCTTCGTGGGCGATGACGCAACGGCCCGTCTTATGCACGGAAGCAAGAATTGCGTCGAGATCCAGCGGTGAGAGAGTGCGAAGATCGACGATTTCGATGGAAGCCCCGTCTTCCGCGGCGAGCTTCGCCGCGGCCTTCTGGCAGGTGACGGTCATCGCGCCCCAGGTCAGAATGGTGAGATCATTCCCTTCTTGAACCAGACGCGCCTTGCCGATGGGCACGGTGTAATGACCCGACGGCACTTCGCCGACGGCCGAACGGTACAAAAGTTTCGGTTCGAAGAAGATCACAGGATCGGGCGATTCAATGGAAGCAAGAAGCAGCCCTTTGGCATCGTACGGCGTCGAAGGGATCACCACCTTGATTCCAGGTGTGTGGCAGAAGTAAGCTTCCGGGCTCTCGGAGTGGTGTTCCGGAGCGTGGATGAGACCGCCGTGAGGGGCGCGTAGTATGAGTGGCACCGAAAGCCGGCCGCGGGAACGGGAACGGATGCGTCCCAGATGGCAGACCACCTGGTCGAACACCGAGGGCATGAAGCCGTCGAACTGGATCTCGGCGATGGGCTTGAAGCCGTTCACCGCCAGGCCGATCGCGCTGCCCATGATGCCGATCTCGGCCAAGGGCGTGTCCACGACCCGCTCGTCGCCGTACTTCTTCCATAAACCGTCCGTGGCCCGGAACACGCCGCCGTTGCGGCCCACGTCTTCGCCTAAGATGAGAACGCGCTTGTCGGCGCCTAAGGCGATGTCCAGCGCCTCGTTCACGGCGGTGACGAGGTTCAGGGTGCGAATTTTCGCCGGCTTCGCCGGCGGGGAGGGCCTCACGGGAACCTCCCTTCCGTCGGGGGCAGTTCGGTGAGTATTTTGGCGCCGCCCTTGAACTTGAGCAGCTCTTCCAGCTGTCCGCGCTGTTCGATCAAGGCCGCCGTCGCGTGCTCGTAGTTGTTCGCGAACATATCCAACGGGTTCGGCGCCGGGAAATCCTCGTAGGCCTTCACTTCCGCGGCGATCCAGGACTTCGTGCTTCCCTCGAGCGCCTTTTCTTTCTTCTCGTCCCAAAGCGTCTTCGCGGTCAGATATTTCTTCATCCGCGTGATCGGGTCTTTCTTCTTCCAGGCCTCGACGTCCTTCTCGGAGCGATATCTCGTGGCGTCGTCGGCGGTGGTGTGATGCCCCATCCGGTAGGTCTCGCACTCGATGAGGGTGGGTCCGCCGCCGGAACGGGCTTTGGCGACGGCATCGCTTGTCGCCTTGTACACGGCCAGCGCGTCGTTGCCGTCGACTTGAATCCCTTCCACGCCGTAGCCCCAGGCCTTCTGCGCCAAAGTCTTGCTCGCGGATTGGCGCGAGCGCGGAACCGAGATGGCCCAGCCGTTGTTCTCGATGATGTAGATGGCGGGCAGCTTGAACTGGCCGGCGAAGGTCAGCGCCTCGTGCAGGTCGCCCTTCGAGGACGTGCCGTCGCCGCAGTAAGTCATCGCGACGCCGCCCTTCTTCTTGAGCTTCTCCCCCCACGCCAGCCCCGCCACCTGGGTCAGATGCGTGCCGACCGGGATGGAGAACATCATGTCGTTGGAGCCGTCCGGGAAATGGGTGCCGCGGTCGTCGCCGGCCCAGTACAGCAGCGCGTAGCGCATCTGCATGCCGCGCGCGAAGTACACCCCGCCGCCGCGGTAGGTGGGCACCGCCCAGTCGGACGCCTTCAGCGCCAACGGCGGAACGCACTGGGTGGCCTCCTGCCCGGTGATCATGGGGTAGGTGCCCAGGCGGCCGGAGCGCTGGAGAAGGATCGCGTTCGCGTCAAACTGACGAATCTGGAACATGAGCTTATACATCTTGAGCAAAAGCTCGTTAGAGACCTTGGGCATCAGGGAGGAATCGACGGCCCCATCCGGAGATAATATCTCCAGCCGTTTGACGTCCATGGTCCCGATGGTTTTAAGAGGCATTCTTTTTCTCCAGATGCCCCTTCAGGAAGAGTTCGGCGGCGCGATAAGAGGAGCGAACAAAAGGGCCCGAAGCGACGTACATGAAGCCGTGCTCTCGGGCGATATCTCCGAAACGGTCGAACTCTTCCGGAGTCACGAAACGATCGACCATCAGGTGATGCCTCGACCCGGTCGGGCGTAGATATTGGCCCAAAGTCAAAATATCGACCCCGACGGAGCGTATATCCTTGAACGTCTGTATGATCTCGGCTTCGGTTTCTCCCAGACCCAGCATGAGCGACGTTTTGGTGGGCGTGCCGGGGCGGTACGACTTCGCGTGGCGCAATACTTCCAACGACTGGGAATAGCCGGCCTTCGCGTCACGAACCGAAGAAGTTAATCGCTCCACGCATTCGACGTTGTGGGCGACCACGTCGGGGCCCGAATCGAGCACGACTTCCAGGAGCGCCTTGTCGCCGCGGAAGTCCTGCAGCAACATTTCGAGCTTCATGTCGGGACAAATATTTTTGATCTCACGGAGGCACGACGCCAAGTGAGACGCGCCTTGGTCCGGCAAATCATCACGACAAACCGTGGTCAGCACGGCGTACTCAACCGCCATCTCTTTCAGAGTGAGCGCCAATTTGGACGGTTCATCGACGTCCGGCGTCGGAGGCTTCAACGCCGTGCCGACGGAGCAAAAACGACAGCCCCGCGTACATGTATCGCCCATGACCATGAATGTCGCCGTCCCGCCGCCCCAGCACTCGGACAGGTTCGGACACCGTGCTTCCTCGCAAACAGTCGACAATCCGCGCGAACGGGAAGCTTCTTTTAATCTCGCGACGACGGGCCCAGTCGGTAACGTGACCTTCAGCCAGGGCGGAAGGGCGCGGCGTTCCGAGACCGGGGCCATGGTCAGTGCGTGCCCTGGTCGGCCAGCCAGCGTTCCGCCTCGAGGGCGGCCTTGCAGCCGTTGCCCGCGGCGGTGATGGCCTGGCGGTAGCGGTCGTCCATCACGTCGCCGGCGGCGAACACGCCTTCCACGGAGGTGCGCGTGCGGTCGTCGGCGACGATGTAGCCCGCTTCGTTGGTCTTCAGGGCGCCGTTGAGGAAGCCGGTCGTCGGCGTGTGGCCGATGGCCACGAAGATGCCGTCGCACTTGACCGGGGTGATCGCGCCGGTCTTGAGGTTCTTGAGCTTGGCTCCGTCCACGTGGCCGTCCCCGGTGACTTCCTCGATGGCGGAGTCCCAGAGGAAGGAGATCTTGGGGTTCTTCTTGGCGCGGTCGGCCATGATCTTCGACGCGCGCAGCGTGTCGCGGCGGTGCACGACGGTGACCTTGCTGGCGAACTTGGTGAGGAAGTTGGCCTCCTCCATGGCGGTGTCGCCGCCGCCGACGACGAGCACGTCCTTGTTCTTGAAGAAGAAGCCGTCGCAGGTGGCGCAGGCAGACACGCCGTGGCCCATCAGCGCCTTCTCCGAAGGGATGCCCAGCCACTTCGCGTTCGCGCCGGTGGCGATGATCAGCGCCTGCGCGGAGGCCGCGGTGCCCTCGGTGGTCTCCACGTAGAACGGGCGGCGGGAGAGGTCCACCTTGGACACGTACTCGCGGACGATGGTGACGCCCAGGCGCTCCACCTGCTTCTGCATGCGCTCCATCAGGTCGGGGCCCGTCACGGGCTCCGGGAAGCCGGGAAAATTCTCCACGTCGGAGGTGATCATCAGCTGGCCGCCCATGGCGACGCCGCCGAAAACCAAGGGGTCCAGGTTGGCCCGCGCGGCGTAAATGGCGGCGGTGTAGGCCGCCGAACCGGATCCGATGATGACGACTTTCTTCGATTGTGCCATGCGCCGATTATATCAATTTCGACCGGAGCGGCCGGGCCCCGGGTGGCGGGCGCTTCCCGGGCTTGATACACTGTTCGCATGACCTCGGACCTCATCCGCCTGCTGGGCGTCTCCTGCCGCTGCAAGGTGGGCGTCCCCCCCGCCGAGCGCCGCCGCCGGCAGGCGATCCTGATCGACGCCGCGCTGGAGACGGATGCCGCGCCCGCCGCCGCGCGCGACGATTTCCGCCGCGCGGTCGACTATCAAGCCGTCGAAGCCGCGATCCGCGCCGAGGCGGAGTCCCGGGAGTACGCCCTGATCGAAACCATGGCCGAGCGCGTCGCCGCGGCCGTCCTGCGGACCCAGCCTCTCGTCTCCGCCGTCACGGTCGCCGTCCGCAAGTCGCCCGCCGCCATGCCCAAGACGAGGGAAGTCGTCGTCGAAATCCGCCGGAAGAGGGCCTGACCGATGCCCCGGAAATGGGTCCTGATCATCGACGACGATCCCACGGTGCTGGGGATGATGGAAACCGCCCTGGATCACCCCGACCTGTCGGTGACGACGGCCAAGGACGCGGCCGCCGGCTTCATCCAGGCCCAAAATCTCAAGCCGTTCGTGATCATCTGCGACATCAACATGCCCGGCGACGGGAACGGGGCCACGGTGCTCAAGCGCCTGCGGGACGACGCCAACAATCCGCGCGTCCCGTTCATCTTCATGACGGGGATGGAGCCGGCGAAAGCCAAAGCGCTCCTGCCCCAGAACGATCCGACCATCGGGTTCATGCAGAAGCCGTTCGACATGGAGCGCCTGCGCGAGTACGTTTGGAATTTGGCGGGAATCTCGAAAGGAGAAAAGAAATGATCATCCGAAAGCTTTTTCGTTTCGAGGCCGCGCACGTGGTGCGCAACTGCTCGTCGGACCGCTGCAAGTACTCGGTCCACGGCCACAGCTTCCGCTGCGAGCTTCTCCTGACCGCCGACCGCTTGGACCGCGGCCAGATGGTCTACGACTTCGGCCTGCTCAAGAACCACGTGAAGTGCTTCCTGGACGCCTTCGATCACTCCACGCTGTTCTGGGAGAAGGAGGCGCCGGCCTACGCCAAGGCCATGAAGGAGCACTCCAAGCGCTGGGTCCAGCTTCCCGTCTCCCCCACCGCGGAGCAGCTGACCCGGGTCATTTTCGTCGCCGCCCAGGCCCTGCTCGACAACACGGAGAAGGCCAACGGCGACGACACCGCCCGCGTCCACTCCGTGATCCTGCACGAGACCGAGACCGGTTCCGCCCAGTGCTTCCGCGACGACGCCTACAACGCGGACATGGGCGAGATCGGCCTGGACCGGATCGTCTTCTCCCCGCAGGTTCGCGCCGAATGGCACGACCCGAAGATGTGGGACAAGCTGCTGAAGGGCGTCCGCTTCCCGGCGGAGACGCCGGAAATCCAGATCCCGGACGAGTTCCCCCCGAAGCCGCGCTCGAAGGGACGCTAGGCGATCATCCGGCCGCCGTCCACGGTCAGTTCGGCTCCCGTGGAGAAATCGGCCGACTCGGCCAGGAAGAGACAGGCGCGCGCCACGGCCTCCGGCGTGCCCAGGCGCTTGAGCAAGGTCGCGTCGGACATCTTCTTCTTCTCCGTTTCGCTCATCCCGGCGGGCGCCAGCACGGGCCCGGGCAGGATCGCGTTGACCCGCACGTCGGGCGCCAGCGCCTTGGCCAGGATCTTGTTCACGCACAGAAGCGCCGCCTTCGACGCGCAGTAGGGCCCGAAATCCGAGTACGGACGGTGTCCGGCCCAGTCGGCGATGTTGACCACCAACCCCTCCCCGGAGCGGCGCAGGTGCGGAGCGCAGGCCTGGGCCAGGAAGAACGGCGCGCGCGCGTTGACGGACATGTGGCGCTCCCAGTCCTCCGGCGTCGCCAGGGAGAACGGCGTCTTCTCGTAAAGCGAGGCGGAGTTGATCAGCACGTCCAGCCGCCCGAAGCGGCGCACCACGGCGTCGGCCAGCTTCGCGGGGGCCGTCGCGTCGGCCAGATTGGCGCGGAAGATGTCGGCGTCGGCTCCGGAGATGGCCTTGACCGCGTCGGCGACGCGGCGGGCGTCGGCGGCCGACGTGTTGTAGTGGACGGCCAGGCGCGCGCCTTTCGCGGCGAACGCCAGCGCGATGACGCGGCCGACGCGCCGTCCGGCGCCGGTGACCAGGACGACCTTGCCTTCCAGGTTCATTTCTCGTCTCCGGGGAGCTTCAGGTGACGCTGCGCCGGGGCCGCCGGCGCCGGCGGGGCGGCGCCGGCGGGAGTCTGCAGGCCCGCGGACATCATCTGCATGGTGAGCTGCTGGATCCGCTGCATCTTCGCGGCGAAGGCGGGGTCGCTGACGCCGCGGCCGGCGTCGAGCTGGCCTTTCGTGTCGGCGATGATGGACTGCAGCTCCTTCATCGCGGCCTTCTGCTGGGGCGTCATGCTCTTGGTCAGGGCGGGATTGTTCAGCATCGGCGCCAGGGCGTCCAGCATGCCGGAGGCGTGGGTCTGGACCCCTTGCGCCTGCTGCAGCGCGGCTTGCTGCGCCGTCGGTTCCGGGGCGGACGACGGCCCGCGCGCGTCGTCGTCGGGTCCTTTCAAAAGATCCAGCCCCGAAGTCGGGGCCGCCGGCGCCGGCGCGGACGCGGACGCGGGGTCGGCGGGCATCGCGGCGGCCGCGGCGGCGGCCTGCTGCTGCAGCGCCTGCATCTGCTTGGCCAGCTCGGCGTCGCCCCCGGCGGCCTGGCTCAGGACCTGGGTGGCGGCGTAGGCTTCCCGGGCGCGGTCGGCGACGGCGCGTCCGGCGAACTGAAGACCGAGCGCGGCGGCGCCCATCACCGCGCAAAGGGCCCTCGTGGGCGCGGGCGCGGAGCCGAACAGGCCCTCCAGCGCGCACGCCGCGGTCCATGCGGCTAAAGCGGCGGGAATCGTCCACGCGAACGGAAACCAGTTGCACAGCATCTGAATCGGCCCCAGCACGGAGAGCATGGCCGCGGCCTGGAGGCCGCGGTCGAAGGCGCCCTTCCCGCCCAGCGCGTTGCCCAGGCCGTACAGCATCACCGCCAGCAGGAGCAGGACGCTCAGGTAGAGGCCGAGCGCGGCCACCGCCACCGCGGCCATCATCAAGGGCGGAAAGCGCCGGAGCAGGTCCGGGCTTTGCACGATGCCGTGAGCCAGGTTCACCGCCAGCGACGCGGCGCCCGCGGCCAGCGCCAGCCCGCCGGCGGCGCCGAAGGAAGGCGCGGGCCGCGCGGCCGCGGCGCGGAAGA
>JBIOJO010000007.1:0-85629 GCA_044450965.1 Elusimicrobiota bacterium
AACGGGAACGACGGATGGAACGGAAACGGCGGGGAGAAGAATGGGGGCGCGAACGACGATCTGCGCCTCAATGGGTGCGACGGCGGTCAGGAGGGATAGGAATACGACGACACGACGGCGCCGCGACATGTCCTTATTATACCCGCCGGAGGCGGGGTATTACGCGGGATCGGCGAGAAGTTCGGAGACGATCCGTTCCACATCCGCCTTCTGCGGCTGGATGAAGTACTCCAAGTTCGGAGATAACGCGATGCCGGGAGTGGCCTTGCCCGCCAGCAGGCGCGGGCGGACCTTCAGCTCGTAGAACATTTCGTCGACGAGACGCCGGATCAGATGCTCGGCGAAATTGGTGATCTCGGTCTCCTCATTGACGAAGACCACGCGGCCGGTCTTCTTCACGGAGGCCTTGATGGCTTCCCAGTCGTAAGGAATGAGGGAGCGCAGGTCGATGACTTCGATGGAGCCCTTGCCGGCGGCCGCGTAGGCGCGCGCCACTTCCAGGCACACCGGCGCCATGCGGCCGTGGGTGACGACGGTCGCGTCGGTTCCGGGATGGGAGATTTTGGCCTTGCCGATCTCCACGATATACTCGCCCAGCTTCGGCCACTTCGGCTTCCACTTGGTGCGATCGCCCAGCGGCGCGTCGATCATGTCGTGGAGGGTCTTCTCGTCGGGCTCCCCGGGGATGAGTTCCTCGCCCTTGGAGCGCATCAGCGCCTTCGGCTTGAGGTAGAGCACCGGGTCGTCGCTCTTGATGGCGGCGATCATCAGTCCGTACGCGTCCAGGGAATTGGACGGGCAAACGACCTTCATGCCGTGCAGCTTGGTGGCGATGGAATCGAAGGAATGCGAGTGGTACATGGAGCCGTGGATGCCCGAGCCGGTGGGCGTCATCACCACCATGGGCGCCTTGTACTTGCCGCCCGACGACCAGTGGCCGTTGGCGGACAGCTTCAACATGTCGACGACGTTGAAGATGTAGTCCACGAACTGGATCTCGGCGACGGGGCGGCCGCCGGCCCAGGCCAGGCCCAAAGCGGCGCCGATGATGCCGCGCTCGTCCAGCGGGGAGTTCCAGGCGTTCTCCAAGCCCTGCGTGGCGGTGAACACGCCGCCCAGCGGAGCGCCCACGTCCTCGCCGAAAATTTCCGTCACGCCGAGATTCTTTTCGCCGTAGTGAAGGGCCATGCGGATGGCCTGAGCCATGTTGGCCATATCAGCTGCCTCCCTTCGTGGGATACGACGGCGGCAAGCCGTCGGCGAACACGTCTTCCCACACGGTCTCGACGGCGGGGAAGGGCTCCTTCTTGACGGCCTGGTACGCGGCGTCCAGCGCCTCGGCCTCGCGGGTCCAGACCTTCTTGAACGCTTCGGCCTTCGCCATGCCGCGGGAGATCATGTTCTTTTCCAGGTTCTCGATGCAGTCCGCCTCGGGGATGCGGTTGGCGCCGGAGGAGGACGAGTGGCCGTACAGGCGGCTGCAATGCGCTTCCAGCAAGTAGGGCTTGCGGTTCTTGCGCACGTAGGCGAACGCCTCAAGCAAGGCGTTCCAGGACTCGACCACGTCGTTGCCGTTGATGGTCTTGGAGGGCATGTCCGGGAAGACCTTGGCCCAATCGGCGATGTTCTTCTCGCCGTGCTGGGTTTCTTCCTTCGTCGAAATTCCGTAGCCGTTGTTGACCACGACCATCAGAATGGGAAGCGGGCGCACGGGGCGGTTGGCCCAGACCAAGCAGGAATGGAAGTCCCCCTCCGCAGTGCCGGCGTCGCCGCCGTTGACGATGGTGACGGCGTCGGTCTTGGCGCGGGTCTGCGCCAGGCCGGTGCCGATGGCGGTGGAGTATTGCGTCTCGATGGTCGGCGACACGGGCACCACGTTGTACTCCGGGATGGCGTAGTGATTCACGAAATTACGTCCCTTTGAATAAGGGTCGGTCGCGACGGAGCGCATCTGGCGGATCGCGTCGATGGGCTTGGCGCCCATGGAGAGCACGATGGCCGAGGAGCGGTAGTGGAGATGCAGGAAATCGTGCTGGAGGCCGTGTCCCTTCTTGACCTGCAGGCCGAGGGGCACGTTGAACGCCTCCTCGCCGGGACCGCCGATCCAGAAGAAGCCGTCGCCGCCCTTGGACATCTTGATGAGACGCTCTTCCAGGAGGCGGGCGCGCACCATCAACTCATGGATCTTGAGCAGTTTTTCGGCGCCGAGCTTCTTGTAAGAATCGGAAGCGGCGGCCGGAGAGGGCTTGGCGAGGGTTTTGGTGGGCGTCTTCGAGGGCATGCGCGGATTCTAGGAAATCGGGGGGCCCCCCTCAAGGGCCGGGAACAAAACGGGCGGGCAAATCGTATGGATAGACCATGAATCCGTCCAAGCTTGCGCGGCTCTTGACAGAGAGTAAACTCGGGTTTACACTATGAATGTCCGCAAGACGCCGGAATTCGAGGATTGGTTCTCAGAACAAGACCCCCATTCTCGCGGGCAGATCGAGGAGCGGCTGGACCGGATTCGAGAGCACAATCATTTCGGTGACCGGAAGTTTTTAGGGGCGGAATTGTACGAGCTTCGTTGGAGGAACGGCCGGCGGGTCTACTACGCCGTCGCGGTCGATCAGGACGGGCAGGTCGCGATCATGCTGCTGGGAGGCGGTAAAAACGGTCAAACCCGGGACATCTCCCGGGCACGGAATATACTGGAGAGAGATGATGATTAAACTCAGCCCAAACACGCGTTCCGTCCCCCACGATCCGACGATCAACTTGAGTAATCCCGCGTTCATCAAAGCGGCCATGCTCCAAGCCCTTGCGGAAGGCGATTTCAAAGGCGTCGTCGATATGTACCGCGCCCACCTGCGCGTCCTGAACCGCACCCGCTCCGCGAAACTCCTGAAGGTCTCCCGCCAGTCCATCCACAAGATGCTCAGGCCGGGCGGCACCCCCTCTTTGCGCACCTTCACCACGTTCATGAAGTTTCTTGAGGACAACATTCCCGCCTGAACGCCGTTTGGCGCGGAATTAGGCCGCACCATCGGTCCGTCTTTGTAGGGATTCCTTAGCGCACCGATACATGGCGAAGCCCTGATTTCCCTGTCATAATCCGAGAGTTGGGGATCAGGACAAAACATGAGACTGAGCTTCTTCTTCGTCACGGCCGTTGCGAGCGCGATCGCCTGCTCGAAGAACTCGGATTTAAGAGGCCATTGGACTCCTTCACCAGATGGCAGGACATATTTGGTTGTCGACGATGATAATGGCGGGAAATGTGGCCCGATCATGATCGATGACCAGAAGTGGGACCACCCGATTCATAGTTCCTGGCCAATCATGCCAGGCGCTCACACCATCAGTTGCGGGCCGAGCATGCGACCGAAGTACGATAACGGAATTGATTTCCTAATTAATGCTGGGGTTGCTTATCACTTCAATTACTGGGGGCCGTGAAGGACCGTCGAACATCATATTCAACGGAACGCGGCGAGTTAAGGAGGGGAGTAGCCGCGTCGGTTGATTCATCCGTTAACCGATGCCCACGGCAACTAGTCATGACGTGCTCAACTGTGTCCGGACACAGTGGGTGTGTCGCCTAAGACACGTCGACTATCATTGGCGATAGTCGCAACCCGTCGATTCCGCCGTTATTTCGCAGCAGCCAACTTCGCGGCGCGGTCCGTTCCCTTCTTCGCGAGCTTGTGCGTGGGATACTTGGTCGCGACCAATTTATAAGTCTCGATGGCCTTGGCCGCGTCCTTCACGTCGTCCTCGTACACGCCGGCCGCATCGTATAACGCCTGCGGGGCTTCCTTCGCGGCCTGGTAGTCGGTGGAGACCTGGATGCGCAGGGCCGCCTCGCGGCCGTAGTCCTTCAGGTCGCGGCGCGCGATGTCGGCGCCCAGCAATAACGCATCCACGCCGTCCTGGCCGCCGTGCATGGCGGACAGGCGCTGCAAGGTCTTGATGGCCTCGTCGGACTTGCTCAGGCGGTCGCGCTGGAGGCGCGCCATTCCCTTCAGGGCCTTTAGCGAACCGGCCGTCTTCGGGAAGAGCTTCACGATCTTCTCGTCCATCTCCACCGACAGGTCGTACTGCTTGAGCTTCTCCTCGAACAGGCGCGCGGAGGACTCCAAAGCGCCCAGCACCTCGGGCGCGTCCGGGTAGGAGGCGATCACCTGCTGATAGGCGTCGATGGCCTTCTTCGGGTCGCGCAAGGCGTCGGCGTGCAGGTCGCCGATGGCCATCTGCGCCTGCGGGCGCAAAGCGCTCTCCGGATACAGCGCCAACAGCTTGCGCCAGGCCAGCACCGCGGCGGCGGACTTGTCGTTGGCGGCGTGCAGGCGCGCCAAGGCGGCCTGGAGCTTGTCGTTGTCCTTGTGGTCCGGGAAGCGGACCAGGAAGTCGCGGATCTCGTCGGCGACCGGCTCGTACAGCGCGTCGGGAGCCTTCTCCGCCACGCGCGCCCATAGCGCGGATAGGCGGTCGGCCTTGTCGTCCGTGTCGGGGACGTTGACCAGATCGTTCAGCGCGGACCGTTGCTTGCGCGAGGCCTTATTGCCGATCAGTTCCAGATACGTGGACTTCGCGCGCAGTTCCGCCTCGGAACCGTTGTACTCGTAGATCAAGCGCAAGAGAGAGGCGGCGGCCAACTGCCAGTCCTTCTTCGCGCGCAGGCCGGCGATCAAAAACAAAGCGTCGGGCGCCTGGGACGCGTCCGGATGACGGCGCACGAACAGGCGCAGTTCGTCCACGGCAGCGTCCTGCACGGCGGAATCGGCGTCTTCGGCGGCGGACTTGGCGAACAGCCACTCGTCGTCCGGACCCACGACCTTCGCCGCGGCGACGGGCTTGGCGGCGGCCTTCTTCGCGACGGGCGGCAGGGGCTTGGTCCCCTCCAGCTTCGGAGACTCGACCACGACCTTCGGCTCCTCGGCCTTCGGCGCCTCGACCTTCGCGGGCTCGGGCTTCTTTTCCTCGACCTTCACCGGCTCGGCCGGCTTCGCCGGGACGCTGTCGGCGGCCTTCTGCGCGGAAACTTTCGTTTCCTCCGAAGGTGGAGCCGTCAGGGCCTTCGCCTCCGCCGGAGCGGGAGCTGAACCCGGCGCGGGCGCGGCCAGATCCTTGACCTCCGCCGCGGGCGCCGACGGAGCGGCCTCCTGCGCGGCGAGCGGGGCGGCGAAAACGGCGAGCAGAAGAAGAGTTTTCATTCGCGTTCCTCCGAGGCGTTGGAGACGGCGGTCAGCACGTCGTATTTGGTCAAGATGTCGTAGGTCGTCTTCCCGGTGCGCACCAGAACCGCCGGGCGGTCCGGCGTGATGTAGCGCAAAACGGCCTCGATGCGCGCCTGCGGCTCCACCACCGGCAGCGCCGCGCCCATCGCCTCGCGCACGATCATCTTCTTGATCTGCCGGCCCTTGAGCATCATCCCCAGGACCTCGTCCTCGTGCAAAGTCCCCGCGGGATGCCCCTTCTCGAACACCGGCATCTGCGAGATGTCGTACTTGCGCATCGTCGCCATCGCGGCGAACAGGGAGTCGGTGGGCTTGACGGTCGCCAGCGCCTTCGTTTTGGCGCGCCCGCGCTTGGCCGCCAGCACGTCGGCGGCCTTCAGCGGCACCGCGCTCTCGAAGTACTGGTTCTCGCGCATCCACTCGTCGTTGTAAATCTTGGAGAGGTAGCGCATGCCCGTGTCGGGAAGGAGGATCACCATGAAGTCCTTCTCGGACAGCTTCTTCGCGTACTCAAGGCCCGCCCACACCGCGGAGCCGCAGGAGCCGCCCGCCATCAGCCCTTCCATGCGCGCCATCTTGCGCGTGGTGATGAAGCTGTCGCGGTCGGTGACCTGCAGGATGTCGTCGCAGATCTTCAGGTCCATCGTGCCGGGGAAGATGTCCTCGCCGATGCCCTCGACCACGTACGGCTTCGCCACGCCCAGCCGCTTGAACTTGATCTTCTCGTAGTACAGCGAGCCGACCGGATCCGCGCCGATCACTTTCACCTTCGGATTCTGTTCCTTGAGATAGCGGCCCACGCCGGAGATCGTGCCTCCCGTGCCCATGCCCGCCACGAAATGCGTGATCTCCCCCTCGGTATCGCGCCAGATTTCCGGGCCCGTGGTCTGGTAGTGCGCCTTCGGGTTCTCCGGATTCTCGTACTGGTTCGGATGGTACGCGCCCGGGATCTCGGCCGTCATCTTGTCGGCGACGGAGTAGTAGGAGCGCGGGTCCTCGGGCTCCACGTTCGTCGGGCAGACGATGACCTCCGCGCCCAGCGCCTTCAGCAGGTTGATCTTCTCGCGGCTCTGCTTGTCCGTGATCGTGAAGATCAGCTTGTAGCCGCGCAGCGCCGCCACCAAGGCCAGGCCGATGCCCGTGTTGCCGGACGTGCCCTCGACGATGGTCCCGCCGGGCTTGAGCAGTCCCTTGCGCTCGGCCTCGTCGATCATGGCCACGCCGATGCGGTCCTTCACGGAGCCGCCCGGGTTCAGGAATTCGGCCTTCACGTAAATACGGGGCTTGAGCCCCTTGTTCAGGCGGTTGAGGCGGATCAGCGGCGTGTTGCCGATGGCCTCCAGGACGTTTTCGAAGCGCATGATCGTCTCCTAAAGTTCGCGGCGCCCGGACAGGGCATGCGACAAAGTGCGTTCGTCGATGTAGTCGAGGTCGCCGCCCATCGGCACGCCGTGGGCGATGCGCGTGACCTTCACCGGGAACGGCTTCAAAAGCTGGCCCAGGTACAGCGCGGTGGCCTCGCCCTCGGTGTCGGGGTCGGTGGCGATCACCACCTCCGTCACGGAACCGTTCGAGGCCCGCACCCGCTCCACCAGCTCGCGCGCCTTGATGCGGTCGGGGCCGATCCCGTCCAGCGGCGACAGCGAGCCGTGCAGGACGTGGTACAGGCCCCGGAACGCGCGCGTGCGCTCGATGGCGGCGACGTCCTGCGGCTCCTCGACGACGCAGATCTGGGACAGCTCGCGGCCCGGGTCCGAGCAGATCTTGCAGGTCTCGCGGTCGGTCATGTCGCCGCAGCGCACGCAGAAGCGCAGCGCGGCCTTCGCCTCGCGCAGGGCTTCCACCAGGCTTTCCACCTCGGTGCGCGGCGCGCGCAGCAGATAAATCGTCAAGCGTTCCGCCTGCTTCGGGCCGATGCCCGGCAGTCTCTTGAGCGCCGCAATCAAGCGCTCGACGCTTTTCATTGGGGCTTTTTAACGATGCGGGCTTTGCCGCCGAAGACGCCTTCGGCCTTCTTCAGGCCGCCGCCCTCGGAGGCCCCTTCGGTGACGTCCTTCCAGCGCGTGCCTTCCGGCGCGCCGCCGGGAGTCTCCGGGATGGCCGGATCGACGATGTCCACGGCCGCGGCCGGCGCGCCGGCGGCCAGGACGAATTCCAAGGAGAGCGGTTTGCCGGCGAGCGCGGCCAGCGCTTCCTCCAAGAACTTCCGGGCCCGTTCCGCCGCGTCCAGGTCGAACTGCTTGGCGAAGCGGATGATCCAGCCGCCGTCGGCGCGCGGCGCATGCGGGCATCCGCTCAAGGTCGCGCCGAGAGATATTTTTTGTTGCGACACGGCCGCGACGAAGGATTCCCAGGAAGCCCCGGCGTTCACGACGGGAATCGGGGCATCCGGTGCGGGGGCCGGTTTCACCGCGGCCGAAGGCCGCGTCGACGTCGGCACGGAAGATAATGCCGGGCCGCCGCCGCCGGCCGACAGGCGCTTCTCCAACGCTTCCAAGCGCATCACCCAGACCGACAGATCGTGCGCGGACTCCAACGCGGAGAATAATCCCAGCTCCAACGCCAAACGCGGCGAATCGCCGAAACGAAGTTCCTCGAGCGCCCGGTTTAAGCGCTTCAATAAAAATCCCAGCGCGTCGGGCGTCGAGGCCGAAAGCGCTTTCGACCACGTCGGATCGGCGCCGGATCCCGCGCCAAGCTTCTCCAAATACACGGCCTCGAGCGCGGCGCGCAGATCCTTCAGGAATTGCGCCGGCTCCACGCCCTCTTCATAAACTTTCTTGAGCCACCCGGCCAGCGCCTTCGCGTCTCGGCCCAACAACGCCTGCGCCGCGCCCAGCAGCATCTCCTGGGGCACGAAGCCGAACATCTCGCGCACGGACTCGAGCGTGACCTTCCCCTCGCCGACGGAGCGGCACTGGTCCAGCAGGCTGACCGCGTCGCGCAGCGAGCCCTCGGCCGCGCGGGCCAGGAGCTGCAGCGCCTCGGGCTCCACGGAAATTTTTTCCTTCTTCGCGATCCCGGCCAGATGCTCGGCCAGCGGCTCCGGCGCCACCGGGCGGAACTTGAAGCGCTGGCAGCGGGAGGCGATGGTCGCGGGGACCTTGTGCAGCTCGGTGGTGGCCAGGATGAAGACCACGTGCGGCGGCGGCTCCTCGATGGTCTTCAGAAGCGCGTTGAACGCCGCGGTGGACAGCATGTGGGTCTCGTCGATGATGAAGATCTTGTAGCGGTCGCGCGTGGGCGCCAGGGCCACGGTCTCGATGATGACCTGGCGCACGTTGTCCACGCCGGACTGGGAAGCGGCGTCCATCTCCAGCACGTCCAAGGACGAAGAGGTCGTGATCTCCTTGCAGGAGACGCATTCGTCGCACGGGGTCGCGGTCGGACCCTTCGCGCAGTTGAGGCCCTTGGCCAGGATGCGCGCCGTCGTGGTCTTGCCGCAGCCGCGCGGTCCGGTGAACAGATAGGCGTGATGGATGCGCTTGGTCGCCAACGCGTTCGTCAGCGTCTGGGAAACGGCGGACTGGCCGACCAGCTCCTCGAAGCCCTGGGGGCGGTATTTGCGGGCGAAAACCTGGTGCGCGGCCTTGTCCTTACTCATGATGGCGCGCGCCCCCGCCTTCCAGGCTGATCGGCCCGGGTCCGAAGGAAATCACGTGCAGCAGACCGCCCAGGATGGCCAGGTTCTTCAGCAGCTGGATGCGCTGATCCGGCGCGGTGTGGAACACCCATGTCGCCGCGATAAGGAACACCGCCAGGCCCGCCGCCCCCCAGCGCGTCTTGTAGCCCAGGATCAAGGACGTCGCCCCCAGGGATTCCACGATGATGGCCGCCACGCAGAAGAAGGAGGCCGCCGGCATGCCGTGGGATTCCATGAACTGGATGGTCCCGTCGAAATTGGTGATCTTGCCGAAGGCCGAGGCCAGGAAGATGATCGCGATGAAAAGGCGCCCAACCAGGCCCAGCACGTCGTCGGTATTCACCGTGTGATCATACCAAAGGCCCGGGACCTCCGGTCAATCCGCAAAACAAAACCCCCCGCGCGGTCTCCCGCGCGAGGGGCTTGTTTCGATCGAACCCGGTCAGAACGCCGGGCAGGTCCGCCAGAACTCGTTGTAGCGCTCTTCGCAGCTCTCGTTGGCGTACACGCTGGTGGTGACGCAGGAGTTCACGCACGAGGAGTCCCCGGGCGCGTAGACCTGGCAGTTCTGAACGCACGCCGACTCTTCGGCGCCGGCCTGCGCGTGGCAGGACACGTTGCGGTCGCGGTAGTACTCCAGGCAAGACCCGCGCCCGAAGCCGGACCAGACGATCCAGCCCAGCCAGAGAGGGCGGCCGTACGGATCCCAGCCCCAGCCTCCGCGATAGCGATTGCCCCAGCCGGGGTGGCCGTGGTAATGATCCCAATCGTGATCCGGCCGATGGTCGGGCCGGTGGTCGGGAATGCGGTGGTCGCCGCCCCGATCTCCGCCGCGGTGGTCGCCGCCGCGATCCTGGCCGCCGCGATCTCCGCCGCGATGGTCGCCGCCGCGATCCTGGCCGCCGCGATCTCCGCCGCGATGGTCGCCGCCGCGGTCCTGGCCGCCGCGGTTGTCGCCGCCGCGCTGGCCGCCGCGATCACCGCCGCCGCGCTGGCCGCCGCGATCACCGCCGCCGCGCTGGCCGCCGCCGGGGCCGGCACGCTCGATTTCAACCATATTGAGGTTTTCTTCGGTCGCGAAGGACTTCTGCGCCGTGACCTGGGACATGATGGGGCCGTCCAGGCGGAGCGCGTCGCTGACGGACTGATCCAACGTCTGGGCGCCGACGGCGCCGGCGGTAAGAACCGCCGCGGCGACGAGGGCGAGGGGATGACGGATATGCATTTCTCGGTGTTCCTCCGGCCCGGCCTTCGACGGCGCCGGACGCTGAATGATGATTATTATATTCCGAATTTTCCGAAAAATAACAGCGCGGACGCTCGAAAACGTCTGTTTTTTGTCCCCCTTCCATAATACGGGACCATGACCTATACTGTCGGCATGACACGCACGGCGCGCTGGAGCGCGCTGCTGGCCCTGCTGTTCGCCGCCGCGCCGGCTCACGCCGTTTTGGATCAGGCTCCGACGCTGTGGCAGGAGCGCTTCTTCTGGGACGCGCTGCTCAGCGCGCGCGACAAGATGGCGCGCCAGCAAAGCGACCCCATGATGGTTCCGGTGATGAAAGCCATCGCGGGCCAGATCGCGCAGCAGGTGGCGAACCTGGGCCAGATCGACCAATACGTGAAGACGCAGTCGGACAATCTCCGCTTCGCCTACGCCCAGCCCGATCCCAAGCCCAGCCTGAGCACCATCTCCGACAACTTCACGACCTTGACGACGGGCTGCGACCAGGTGCGGCAGAACCTCTACTATCTGACCGCGCGCCAGCGCCTGGCCTCGACCCAGGCGCTCCCCGATCCCGAGATGTACCAGGCGGGGCTGCTGATCCTGGGCCAGATTCAGCAGCTGCAGCTGACGCTGAACACGCTTTACTACGACGCGCTCGCCGCCCGCGGCCTGGTCAACGACAACAAGTGGGCCAACGAGAAATTCTTCATGAACAAGACGGAAATCCTGATGAGCAGCGTCGTCCACGTCCAGGACTCGGTGTTTTCCGTCTACAACGCGGGCTACGACCTGACCATGCGGTGCCGATAGTTATCCTTCCGGTCCTTCTCGCGGCGGCGGCGCTCGCCGCGCCCGCGCCCACGCCGCCGCGGAGCGTCTCGTTCGTCACGAAAGACGGCTGGACGATCTCCGCGGACTATCGTCCCGCCCGCAAAGGCGGAACGGTCGTGATCCTGGCGCACGGCGTCGCGTCGTCCAAGCTGGAGTGGATCCTGTTCGCCGAACGCCTGCAGGCCGAAGGCGTCGGCACGCTCGCCGTCGATCTCCGCGGCCATCACGACAGCCAAAAGGGCCCCGCCGGAACGCGCACCTATCAGGATTTCGACGCGACCGGGGAATGGCCCCGCGCCGTGGAAGATCTGAACGCCGCCGCTCGCTGGCTGACGGCCCGCGGCGTCCCGGAATCCCGCATCGCCTTCGGCGGGGCGTCCATCGGCGCCAATCTCGCGTCGCAAGCGGCCGCGAAGCGTTCGAAAACGCCCTTCCTCCTTCTGCTCTCGCCGGGCCCCGATTACCGCGGCGTCCAGCCGCGCATCCGTCCGGGACTGAAGACTTACGTCGGCGCCTCGCCCCCGGACGCGTACGCGGCGCAGCTGCTCAGGCCCCTTTCATCGGTGAAGGGCGTCGAGATCTTCGAGGCGCCCGCCGGCCACGGCACGCAGATGTTCGAGGACAAGGCGACCTTCGACACGATCGTCGCCTGGGCCGTCTCCGCCTCACGCGGCCGCTGACGATGTAAGTTTCCGGGCCTCTCCCCGATAAGTTCGGGAGAAGAGAGAGGCCGCCATGGAACCCGAGAGCCCGCGCCCGCCGCAAGACGTCCAAGACTGGCTCCGGATCCGGCGGCGCGCGGCGAAGGCCGCGGTCGCCGCGCTCGTCCTTCTGACCGGCGCCGCCGCGATCATTTGGCGCGCCGCGTCGCGCCCTAAGCCCCGGGTATTGACCTGGACGATCACCGCGCCCGGAGCGACGCCCCTCAAGGACGGCTCCCGGCCCGAGCCCCTGCGCGTCGAGTTCTCCGATTCGGCGGCGAAACTGGAGGACGCGGGCAAGCCGGTCAAACGCGGAGTGTCGTTGA
Organism: Elusimicrobiota bacterium; assembly: GCA_044450965.1. Taxonomy (GTDB): domain Bacteria; phylum Elusimicrobiota; class Elusimicrobia; order UBA1565; family UBA9628; genus GWA2-66-18. The sequence continues at coordinate 11,949 of JBIOJO010000007.1, forward strand.
CGCCGTTTACGCGCGGAGCCTGGGCGTGGGCCGGAGACCGGGAGCTGGTGTTCACGCCGTCGGAAGATTGGCCGGCGGGCCGGGAGTACTCGGTGCGCCTGGACCGCGCGCTGCTGCCGGCCCATCTGCGCGCCGACACGCCGTCAAATTCGTTCAAAACGGCGCCGTTCACGGCGGCGCTCGTCTCCGCGGAATTTTCCGTGGATCCGCGCGACCCGAGGATCAAACGCGTGGCGGCGACCTTCCGCTTCAGCCATCCAGTGGACGCCGATGCGTTTGAAAAACGGCTGACGATGAACCTGCTCGGTCCGAAGAAGGGTCTCTTCGACCGCGGACGAACGACGGTCGCCTTCACCGTGAGCTACGACAAGTTCCGCGGCGAGGCGTATGCCGTGTCGGAACCCCTTGCCGTGCCCGCGGAGGCGGCCGTTCTGGAAGTCCGCGCCGCGAAAGGCCTCGCCCCTCAGCGCGGCGCCTCTCCGACCGGGGCGGAGCTGACCGCGGCCGTGAACGTCCCGGGGATGTACGATTACTTCCACATCAACGGGATCACGACGACCCTCACGCGCAACGAACGCCTGGAGCCCGAAGAAATACTCATCGTCGAATCGTCCGCCGGCGTCGGCGAGAAGGAGCTGGCCGGCGCGCTGCGCGCGTGGGTCCTGCCCAGCACCCGCCCGGCGTCCGTCGGCCAGAAGCCGATCCCGAACTACTATTGGGGAGAAGCCGCCCAGGTCGGACCGGAGACGCTCGCGGTTTCCACCCCCGTCGCGCTGTCGCCCGTCCCGGCCGAGCACGAGTACCCCGCGCGCCAAGCCTTCAAGATGCGCGTCCCGCCGGGAGCGCCGTTGTACGTGAGGATTCCCAAAGGCACGGCGGCCTACGGCGGCTACGTCCTGGCCCGCGGCTACGACGCGATCGCGCGCGCGCCGGAATTTCCGCGCGAGATCAAGATTCTTCACGAGGGCGCGCTGCTGCGCCTGTCCGGCGACAAGAAGCTCTCGCTGTACGCGCTGGGAGAGAGCGCGGTCCGGCTGGAGATCGGCCGCGTGCGCCTGGGCGAGATCAACCACCTGGCCAGCCAAACCGAGGGCGACTTCGCCAATCCGCAGTTCCGCAACTGGGCGTTCGGCCCGGACAACATCACCGAACGCTTCGAGGAAGTGAAGCGCCTGGAGCCGAAAGCGCCCGACCGCCTCCAGTTCCTGGCGTTCGACCTGGAGCGCCGCCTGGCCGCGCCCGGCTCCGGCGCGCGCAGCGGGCTGTTCTTCCTGCGCGCCGAGGGCTGGGACCCGGTCAAGAAGCGCGCGACGGGCTCCTCCGATTCGCGCTTCGTCCTGGTCACCGACCTGGGCGTGCTGGTCAAGGAGAACGCCGACCGCACGCGGGACGTGTTCGTGCAGTCCCTGGCCGACGGGACGCCCGTCGGCGGCGCGCGGGTCGAGGTCGTGGGGCTCAACGGGCTGAGCGTGGTCGCGGCGGAGACCGACGCGTCGGGCCGGGCGCGCCTGCCCGACCTGAGCGCGTACAAGCGGGAGCGCAAGCCCGCCGCCTTCGTCGTGCGCCGCGGCGAGGACCTGTCCTTCCTTCCGTTCGAGCGCCAGGACCGTAAGCTGGACGACTCGCGCTTCGACGTGGGCGGCGCGGTCACGCAGGGCCGGGAGCGGGAACTGAGCGCCTATCTGTTCAGCGACCGCGGCCTTTACCGCCCGGGCGAGACCTTCCACGTCGGCGTCCTGGTCCGTCCCGAGGTCTGGGGCCAGGACCTCGGCGGAGTTCCCTTGGAGGCCTCCATCCTGGACCCGCGCGGACTGGAGGTCCGCAAGGTCAAGTTCGCGCTGAGCCCCGCCGGCTTCGAGGAACTGAGCCATCCCACCCAGGAGAACGGCCCCACGGGCGCCTACCAGGTCTGCGTCTACATCGTCAAGGACGGGCGGCGCGGGGCGCTGCTGGGATCGGCGACGGTGCGCGTCGAGGAATTCATGCCCGACCGCCTGCGCATCGAATCGCGCTTCTCCGACGAACGCGCCGAGGGCTGGGTCTCGCCGAAGGGCCTGAAGGCCGCGATCGGCCTGCACAACCTGTTCGGCGCCCCCGCCGAAGGGCGGCGCGTGAGCGCGCAGATGCGTCTGACGCCCGCCGCGCCTTTTTTCAAGGAATACGCCGACTACGCGTTCTTCGATCCCGCCCTGGCGAAGAAGAGCTTCTCCGAGCGCCTGGACGACGCGACGACCGACGCCGACGGGACCGCCTCGTTCGACATGCCCCTGGACCGCTTCGCCGAGGGCACCTACCGCCTGGAGCTGATGACCGAGGGCTTCGAGGCCGAGGGCGGGCGCGGCGTCTCCGCGCAAAGCGCCGTGCTGGTCTCCCCGCGGCCGTACCTGGTGGGGCTGAAGGCCGACGGGGACGTGCGCTACATGGCCCGCGGCAGCTCGCGTTCGGCGCGGGCCGTCGCGCTGGGACCGGACGGGCGCCCCGTCGCCGTCTCGTCGGCGGCCGTCGCGCTGATCGAGGAGCGCTGGGTGTCCGCTTTGATCAAGCAGCCCGACGGGCTGTACCGCTACCAATCCGTTATGAAGGAGGTGACCGTCTCCACGCGGACGCTGGCTTTGCCCGCGGGGCCCGCGCCGCTGCGCCTGGACACGACGTCGCCCGGCGACTACGCCTTGATCCTGCGCGACGCGTCGGGCGCTGAGCTCAACCGCCTGCGCTACTCCGTGGCCGGCCACGGCAACCTGTCCCGCAGCCTGGAGAAAAACGCCGAGCTTCAGATCCGCCTGAAGAAGACGGACTACGCTCCCGGGGAGACGGCCGAACTCCAGATCAAGGCGCCGTACGCCGGCGCGGGCCTCATCGCGGTGGAGCGGGACAAGGTCTACGCGCACAAGTGGTTCCGCAGCGACGTCAACGCGTCCACCCAAAGCATCCGGATTCCCGAGGGTCTGGAAGGAAACGGCTACGTGACCGTGACCTTCCTGCGCGCTCCCGATTCGAAGGAAATCTTCATGAGCCCGCTGAGCCACGGCGTCGCCCCGTTCACCGTGAGCCGCGCGCGCCGCGCCTTGGACGCGGAGCTGACGGCCCCGGAACGCCTGAAGCCCGGCGAGACCTGCGTCCTGCGCGTGAGCTCCCCGCGCCGCGCGCGCGTCATCGTGTTCGCCGCCGACGAGGGGATACTTCAGGCCGCGTCCTGGAAAACCCCGGACCCGCTGGCGCACTTCCTGCGCAAGCGCGCGCTGGAGGTGAAAACCTTCCAGATCCTCGATCTCCTGCTGCCGGAATACCGTTTGTCCATGGCGCTGATGGCGGCCGGCGGGGATAAGGACGGCTGGGACGCCGCGGGACGCAACTTGAATCCATTCAAACGGCGGCGCGACGCGCCGGCGGTCTACTGGTCCGGGCTTATGGACGTCGGCCCCGAGGGCCGCGCCGTTTCGTTCCAGATCCCCGATTCGTTCAACGGCTCTCTGCGCGTCACCGCCCTGGCCGCCGACGCGGACGCCATCGGCGTGACGACGCGCCGCGTGCTGGTCCGGTCGGCGCTGGTGCTGACGCCCAACGCGCCGAACTTCGCGGCGCCGGGCGATGAGTTCGAGGTGGGCGTATCCGTGGCGAACGGAGTCAAAGGATCGGGGCCCGCGGCGAACGTCGTCGTTTCGCTGAAGACGAGCGATCATTTGGAACTCCTCGGCGAGCGCCGAAGAATCATTCACGTCGGAGAGAATCATGAATCCGTCGCGACCTTCCGCGTGAAGGCGCGCCCGGCCCTGGGCGCGGCGTCCATGATCTTCGAGGCCGCGCTGTCGTCGGAGACCGCCCGCCGGGAGATATCCCTCAGCGTCCGGCCGCCGGTCCCCTATCAGGTCACGCTGGAAAGCAGCCGTCACGGAACCGGGAAGGCGCGGGCGCCCGCGCCGCGCGCGATGTATCCGTCCTTCCGCGTGCTTGAGGCCTCGGCCTCCCCCCTGCCGCTGGCGCTGGCGCGGGGGCTGATCCAATACCTGCAGAAGTACCCGTACGGCTGCACCGAACAGCTGGTGAGCCAGGCCTTCCCCGCCCTGGTCCTGCGCCACCGCCCGGAGTTCGGCTACGCCCCGGAAATCGCGGGGGCCAACTTCTCCCGCGTGATCGACGTCCTGCGCTCCCGTCAGAACGAGGACGGGGCGTTCGGCTTCTGGGCCGCGAACTCCAACGTCTCCGAGTTCCAGGCGGTGTACGCCGCGCATTTCCTGACCGAGGCCAAGGAGAAAGGCGACGCCGTGCCGCCGGAGCTGCTGGGCCGGGCGCTGGATCACCTGGCGCAGATCGCCGCCGGCGCGCCGGGCGCCGACGCCCCGCCGCGCGTCCGCGCCTACGCCATCTACATCCTCACCCGCAACGGCCGGGTGACCACCGCGTTGATCAACGGCCTGCGCGCGTCGTTGGAAAAATCCGGGGACAAGTCCTGGCGCAAGGACCTGACCGCGGCCTACCTGGCGGGCGCCTGCGCGCTGCTGCGGCTGGACGGCCAGGCCGACGCGCTGATCCGCGGCGTGCCGTCCGCCGCGCCCGATGAGGACCAGGAGTGGTTCTACGACGAGTCCGTCCATCGCTCTCAATTGCTCTACTTGCTGGCGCGCCATTTCCCGGAGCGCCGCGCGGCGATCGGACCGGAGATCGTCGAGGCGCTGGTGAAATCGCTGGGCCGCGGGAAATACAACACCCTGTCTTCCTCCTACGCGATCCTGGCGCTGGACGCGGACGCCGCGGCGGTCGGGGAGATAACCCCCGGCGGCGTGAAGCTGTCGGAATTACGGGAAGGCGGGGCGAGGCGGCCCCTGCCGTTGCCGCCGGGATTGTTCCCGAAGGTCGAGTTTTCACCGGCCGCACGATTTATCCAGGTCGAAAACGAAACAAACGGCGATGTGTATTATCAGGCGGCGCAATCCGGCTACGACTTAGAAACGGCGAAGACGGCGGTGCGACACGGACTGGAAATCGAACGGGAGATCCTCGACGAGAAAGACCAGCCGGTGACGCGCGCCAAACTCGGTCACGAATATAAAGTTCGCCTACGCCTGCGCGCGCTCGACGGAAGACGCGTGCCGAACGTCGCGGTCGTGGACCTGACCCCCGGCGGCTTCGAACCGGTGCCGGGACATGACGATGGCGCCAACGAGATACACCGCTACGACTACCGGGACGTCCGCGAGGACCGCGTCCTGTTCTTCGGCGCGGCCGACGGGAACATCCTGGAACTGACGTACAAGATCAAGGCCGCGGCGCGCGGACGCTTCACCGTCCCCCCGCCTTACGCGGAATCCATGTACGACCGCGCGGTTTATTCCTACGGCGCCGGCGGCGCCGTTGAGATCGAATGAGACGGGGCGCGCTCGCCGCGCTGCTCGCTCTGGCCCTGGGGGCGGCCGGGCGCGCCGCGCTGCGCCCGGCTCCGCTGCGCGCGGGCCGGGACTACTCCCGCGCCGTCTACGACAGGAGCGGGCGGCTTCTGCGCCTGACGTTGTCCTCCGACGGAAAGTACCGCCTGTGGCTGCCGCTGGACGCGATCTCGCCTTCGCTGGCGGAGGCGACCTTGCTCCACGAGGATCGCCGATTCCGTTATCACCCCGGAGTGGATCCGATGTCGATCGCGGACGCCGCGTGGACCACCTACGGAGCCCGTTCCCGCCGCCGCGGCGGCTCCACTATCACGATGCAGTTGGCGCGATTGAAGTACGGAATGGACTCGAGCCGTCCGCGCGGGAAGATTCTTCAGATGCTCCGGGCCGTCCAATTGGAACTGTACTTCTCCAAGGATGAGATCCTGGAGGCGTACCTGAACCTGGTGCCGTACGGCGGCAACATCGAGGGCGCGGGCGCGGCCAGCCTGATCTATTTCGGCAAGGACGCCGGGGCGCTGGACCTCAGCGAGGCGCTGACCTTGGCCGTGATCCCGCAGAATCCCGTGCGCCGGACCATGACCGGCGATCTCCGCGCCGACGAGAAGGCCCGCGAGGACGCGCGCAGGCGCCTGTTCGCGCGCTGGGCGCGGCGGCATCCCGGGGACGGCCGCGGCGGCGGTTTTCTGGAATCACCGTGGCGCGTGAGCGGCGCGCGCGCGCTGCCCTTCCATGCGCCGCACTTCGTTCAACGCGTCCTGAACGACATGCGGACGGACCGCGCCGTCACGACGCTCGATCTGGAGAAGCAGCGCCTGTTGGAACGCCTGGTGTCCGGCTACGTCGAACGCCGCCGCGATCAGGGCATCAAAAACGCCGCCGCGCTGCTGGTGGACTTCACGAACATGGAGGTCGTGGCCGCCGTCGGCTCGGCGGATTTCTTCGATAAGTCCATTCAAGGCCAGGTCAGCGCGCTGACGGCGCGGCGCTCGCCGGGCTCCGCGCTGAAGCCGTTCGCCTACGGCCTGGCCTTCCAGCAGGGGCTGATCCATCCGCTGACTTTGCTCAAGGACGCGCCCGCGGCCTTCGGCGCCTTCGATCCGGAGAATTTCGACGGGGAGTTCGCCGGACCGCTGGCCGCGCGCGACGCGTTGATCAAAAGCCGAAACGTCCCGGCCGTGGCTCTCGCGTCGCAATTGGCCCCTCCGGGGCTGTACGGCTTCCTGAAAGACGCGGGCGTGAATCTTCCGGAAAGCGCCGACCATTACGGCCTCGGGCTAGTCCTCGGAACGGGCGAAGTCACCATGGAGGACATGGCGCGGCTGTACGCGTCGCTCGGCAACGGCGGCGTTCTCAAACCGCTGCGCCGTCGCTTGACGGACCCGCAAGACCCCGGCCGCCGTCTGCTGTCGCCGGAAGCCGTCTATCTGGTGATGGACAGCCTGAAAGCCAATCCCCGCCCCCGCCAAAGCTTCCGCGACGATTGGCGCGCCGACCCCGTGCCCGTCTATTGGAAAACCGGGACCTCCTGGGCGTTCCGCGACGCGTGGTCGGCCGGAGTCTTCGGACGCTACGCGCTGGTCGTGTGGATCGGCGATTTCCGCGGGGAGAGCAATCCCGCCTTCGTCGGCGCGGAAGCGGCGGCGCCGCTGTTCTTCGACATCGTGGACGCTCTGCGCGCGAAGGAAATCCTCGTCGACGTGTACGCGCGCGGCGCGTCCGGCGCGAGGGTCGTCCCGGTGGAGGTCTGCGCGCTTTCCGGCGGAATTCCCGGACCGCGGTGCCCGCGCCGCGCAAAGACCTGGTTCATTCCCGGCGTCTCGCCGATCGCGATGTGCGACGTGCACCGCGAGGTCTTGGTGGACCGCCGCACGGGCCTGCGCTCCTGCCGCCGCGACGGAGCGCGCGCGGAGACGTTCGAGTTCTGGCCCTCGGATCTCCTCCGGCTGTTCCAAGCGGCGGGCATCCCGCGCCGCCGCCCTCCGGCATTCGATCCCGCGTGCGGCCTGACCGACCGCGCCGGCCGCGGCCAGGCGCCGAAGATCGTCTCGCCGCTGTCGGGCGTCTCGTACCGCGCCGCCGCCGCCGATCCGGGGACGATCGCGCTGACCGCCGTGGCCGACGCGGACGTGCGCGCGCTGTGGTGGTTCGCCGACGGCGCCCTGGTCGGGCGCGCGGCCGCGGGCAAGCCGCTGTTCTGGAAGCCGCGGCCGGGAAAAAGCGTGATCCGGGTCGTCGACGATCAGGGGCGGGGAGACGCGCGCGAGGTGGAGGTGGATTTCGCCGACTGACCGCGCGCGGTCAGGCGGCGACGGGCTTCGACGGCGGCGCGCGGCGGTTGGCGATCAGCGCGCGGACGCGCTCGGCGAACTCGGCGTTTTCCGCGGCGAGGCGGCGGAAAGCCTCTTCCGGAATCAGCAGCACCACGGCGCCCGCGTCCCCGGCCTTGACCGTCGCGCCTGCGACGCTGGCCTCCAGCATGGACGCCTCGCCGAAAACCTCGCCGCTTCCCAGGTCGGCGAGCCGGACCATGCCCTTGTTGAGCACCTTCGCCTGAACGTAGACCGATCCCGTCGCGACGACGTGAAGGGCCTCGACCGTCATACCCGCGAACATGACGGTCTGGCCCCCGGCGAACGACTTCAGCGTCGCGACCGCGGCCAGGGGCGAGAGCGCCTCCTCCGGGAGCCCGGCGAACAGGGGCACGTGCTCGCTCAAGAACGTGAGGGCATCCATGCGTCTAGGGTACTTTTCCCGGCCGCCCGCCGCCAGGGCCCAAAGGCCCAGGATCGCTCTGAATTTCACAACCTCGACGCCTAAAGCCCCGGCGCCTTTGTTAAACTGGGGCTATGACCGACCCCGGGCGGCTGTTCATGTTCGGCGCGTACGGGACGAAACCGTCCCGAGAGACCGTGTCGCTGTTCAAGTCCACCAACGCGACCGGCCTTCTTCTCCTGGCGCGCAACATCGAGACGCCCGCGCAGACCAAGGCCTACGTCGAGGAGCTGGAGGACCGCCTCGGCCGCCCCCTGTTGGTCGCGATCGATCACGAGGGCGGCTGGGTCCTGCGCTTCAAGTCCGGAGTGACCGCGTTCCCTGGCAACGACGCGCTCGGCCGCACGCGCGACCCGAAGCTGGCCTACGCCGTCGGCCGCCAGATGGCGCGGGAGCTGGCGCCGCTGGGTATCCGGATGAACCTGGCTCCGGTTTTGGACGTGGCGACGAAGGCCTACAATCCCGGCATCGGCATCCGCTCCTTCGGCTCCGATCCGAAGCTGGTCGGCCGGATGGGCGCGGCGTTCACGCGCGGTCTTCAGGATCACGGCGTCTCCGCCTGCGCGAAGCATTTCCCGGGAAAAGGAGCCGCGACCGTGGACGCGCACGTGGACCTGCCCACGATCAAAATCCCCCGGGCGGAGTTCGCGCGCGACCACCTGGCGCCGTTCCACGACGCGGTCAAGGCGGGAGTGGACGCGGTGATGACGTCGCACGTGCGCTTCCCCGCCTACGATTCGGTTCCCGCCACGTTCTCCCGCAAGATCGTTCGCGACGTCCTGCGCGGGAAGCTGGGCTACCACGGGCTGATCGTCAGCGACGACCTGTGCATGGGCGCGATCACCAAGCGCTGGCCCGTCGCCGTGGCCACGCAGAAATGCCTGGACGCGGGCCACGACGTGCTGATGATCGCCCACGACCTCCAGGGCATGCGCGACGCCGTCGAACTGCTGCGCGAATCCGGCACCGACGAAGCCCAGGTCGCGGCCGCCGACGCGAGCATCCAGCGCCTCCTCCCGCGCCGCCGCCACGACCACGCGCCGAACCTGGACGAAGGCCTGGATCTGGCGCGCGCGATCGCGCTGAAGGCCGTCGTGGTCGCCCGCCGGGGCGCGCAGCGCTTCCCGTTGCCCGCCGAGGACGGCACCTTGATCATGGTCCCCGACTTCCGGGAAGTCAGCGAGCGCTTCACCTTCGAGAACGGCCCCGGAGGCCCCGAGGAGATGATCCGCGAGATGGCCCCCCGCGTCGCCTACGCCCGGACCCCTCTCGAGAAGACCGATCTGGGCGCGTTGAGCGCCGCCGTGAAGCGCGCGGAGCGCGTGGTGTTCCTGTGCTTCGAGGCCCGCCGCTTCCCGGGGCAGGCCGCGGCGCTCAAGCTCCTGGCGAAATCCGCGGCGAAGAAAACCGTCGCCGTCCTGATCCGTTCGTCCTGGGACCTGCCGCTGTGCCCGAAAGACATGACCGTCGTGGACGCCGCCGGCTACCGCATCGTTAGCCTGGAAGCCGCTTTGTCCGCGGTATTGGAGAATAGACCATGACCTTCGCCCTCGCCCTTCTCGCCGCGTCGCTGGCCGCCGCGGCCGACGCAACCGCTCCCGCCGCGTCCGCCGCTCCCGTCGCGCAGACGATGACGCCCGCCGCGCCCATCGGCGTGCCCGGAGCGCCGACCATCGCCGTCCTCAAGGAGCGTTTCCTGGGCGCGACCGAGGAATCCGAACGCGGCCTGGTCCTGGATCAGATGGCGCGAACGACCCCCGTCTCCGCCCAGGACGTGTCGGCGCTTTTCGATCTCTTTTCCCGCTTCCCGGACTCCGTCCTGCGCCGTCGCGTGATGGACTCCTTGGCCCGTCTCCAGCCGGAAAACCCGCAACTCGAGCCGATGTTCATGACCTATCTCCGCCAGAGCGAGCCCGAGAGCCAGCTGTTCGGGATCAACGGCGCGTTCCGCCTGCGCTCCCGCCAGGCCCTGCCGCTGGTGCGCAAGATCGCGGAACAGAAATTTTCCGCCCCCGCCGCCGCCTCGATCAACTCCCTGTCCGAACGCAACCAGTGGTGGACGCAGTACGAGGCGCTGTCGGCGCTGGCGCAGTGGGAGAACGAAAAGAGCCTCCCGCTGCTGCGCGCGAAGGCGAAGGAGACGCCGACCGTCGCGCGCCTTCTCGGCCAGTATTATTGGCGGCAGACCTTCCCCGACCTCTTGAAATGGGCCGCGTCGACGGCCGCGGCGGATCACGAACGCGCCGTCCAGGCGGCCGACGCGGCCATCGACCCGGCCGACGCGCGCGCCACGCGCGCCGGAATGCTGGCGTACATCCGCGACCCGAAAGCCGACTCGGAGGTCCGCCACCGCTTCGCGCTGAAGGTCGGCGCCAGCTCGACCGACGGCGAGGTCGCGGAGCTGATGACCGAGCACGACAAGGCCGCCGACGACGTGATGCGCCTGATTTGGGCCGCGGCCGTCTTCGCCGCGCACAGCCCCAAGTCCGTTCCCCTCCTGGTCCGCTACGCCCGCCAGTCGCCCGACGAACCGACCCGGGCGGGCGCGCGCGCGGAGCTGACGGACCTGCTCGGGGAAGCCCAGACCAAAGCGTTGACCGAAGTCGAAAAAGACGTTAAAAAATAGAAGTTTTTCGACGTCGCGCGGCGTGGACGAGGCTCGCGCGGAAATGCTAATCTCGAGCCATGTCCGCCCCCGTATTTTTCTGGCTGCCGCTCGTCCTGTGCGCCGGACTCCTGATCGCGCTGATCCTGGTCCTCCGCCGCCTCTATTCCTTGGAATCGGCCGGCCCCAAGGCCGCGCCGGCGCTGGCGCCCGAGGGCTGGAGCAAGCTCGACGAACTGCTGTCCATGCTGCTGGCGCTCCAGGAGCACGGCGTTTCCCACTCCGGCGCGGTGTCCCGGGAGGAGTTCGGCCGAGCGGTCCTGGACTGCGCCTGCCGCCTGATGAAGTGCGACCGCGGCTCGGTCATGATGTGGTCCGAGAAGGAAGGCTGCCTGGAGATCGTCGCGGCGCGCAGCCTGACGACGCCGGAGAAATCCCAGCATCTGTTCCTGAAACCCGGCGAGGGCGTCGCCGGCAAGGCATTCGCCTCCGGCCAGCCCATCTTCATCGCCGATCCCGCCGAGGACCCGCGCTACGTCGCCCCCGCCGCCGGCGACGTGGAGCCCTTCGTCTCCATTCCGCTGATGGTGAAAGGCAAGCCCATCGGGGTGCTCAACCTCCACGCGAAGCCCGGCGCCGAGGCCTTCAGCGACTACAACGTCAAGTTCCTGGGCATCCTGGCCGGCGAGTCCGCCGTCATGCTGCACAACATGGATTTGTTCGACAGCCTGCAGACGTTCTACCTGGAGATGGTGCAGACGCTCGCCCGCGCCGTGGACTCCAAGGACGCCTACACGCACGAGCACTCGGACCGCGCGCGCGTGAAGGCGCGCAAGGTCGCCGTCGAGATGAGCCTGCCCGAGCAGATGGTGCGCTACGTCGAGTACGCGGCGCTGCTGCACGACATCGGCAAGATCGGGATCGACGAGGCCATCCTGCTCAAGCCCGGCAAGCTGACGCCGGAGGAGTACGAGCAGATGAAGAAGCATCCGATCATCGGCCACCAGATCCTGTCCCCCGTGAAGTACCTCGGCCCCGTCGCCCAGATGGTGCTGTACCATCAGGAGTGGTACGACGGCCGCGGCTATCCCGAGGGGCTGAAGGGCGAGGAAATTCCTCTCGGCTCGCGCATCGTCGCGGTGCTGGACGCCTGGGACGCCATGACCAGCGACCGGCCGTACCGAAAGGCGCTGGGGCGCGGCATCGCCGTCGGGGAGCTCAAGAAAGGCTCCGGCACCCAATTCGACCCGAGGGTCGTCGAGACCTTCCTGCGCCTGGAATCCGCCGAGTGGACGCTGGAAGCCTCCGGGGAGAAAAAAAGCTGATGCTGTACGTCGTGCCCACGCCCATCGGCAACCTGGAGGACATGACCGCCCGCGGCCTGCGCGCGCTCAAGGAATCCTCGGTCGTGTTCTGCGAGGACACCCGCCACACGCGCATGCTGATGTCGCACTTCGGCCTGTCCACGCCGCTGGAGCGCTACGACGAGAACGACCCCCGGTCCGTGGAGAAGCTCCTCGAGCGCTTGCGCCGCGGCGACACGGTCAGCCTGGTGTCCGACGGCGGCTGCCCGGGCCTGTCCGACCCCGGCCGCCGCGCCGTCGCGGCCGTGCGCCGCGAGGGCCTGCCCATGACCTCGCTTCCCGGACCGTCCGCCGTGGCCGCCGCGGTCGCGGGCTCGGGCCTGCCCGGCGACAGCTTCCTTTTCCTCGGCTTCCTGCCGCGCACGCCCGGCAAGCGCCGCCGCATCTTGGAGGAAGCCAAGACGCTGGAACGGACAATCGTCGTCTACGAATCGCCCTTCCGCGTGCTCGAGCTGCTGGACGACGCCGCCGCCGCGCTGGGGCCCGACGCTCAATGCGTGGCCGCGCGGGAGCTCTCCAAGATTCACGAAGAATACGTGCGCGGCACGGTCGCGACGGTGCGGGCCGCGTTCGCCTCCCGCCCCGAGATCCTCGGTGAGTTCGTCATCCTCTTTCATCCGGACACGGAGCCAGCCCATGCTTGACCCTCTCAAGACCGACGCCGACGGAAAACTGTCCGCCGCCGACGCCCAAAAGATCGGCGCGGCCGCGAAAGGCTGCAAGACGGTCTCCTTTCCCACCGAGACCGCCTACGCGCTGGGCTCCACCGGCCTGATCAAGGCCGCGACCCGGCGCCTCCTGCAGATCAAGGAGCGCTCCACGCTGAAGCCCCTGCCCGTCATGGTCCACTCCGTGGAGGAGGCCAAGAAGTGGGTGGAGTGGACGCCGCTGGCCGAGACCTTGGCCGCGAAGTTCTGGCCCGGGCCCGTCGCGCTCCTGCTCAAGCCCACCGCGCAGGGACGGCTCCTCACCTTCCCCGAGTACCCGAACGTCGCCATCCGCGTGCCCTCGCATCCGGCCGCGCGCGCCATCCTGGCGGCCTCCGGCGTGCCCTGGGTGTACACCAGCGCCAACAAATCCGGGCAAACGCCGCTGACCGAGGCCGCGGGTGTGGCGACCGTGCTGGGCGCCGAGCTGGACTTCATGGTGGACGGCGGGACGCTGCCCGCCGGCGAGGCGACGATCGTGGACGCGACGGGCGACAAGCCGCGGGTCACGAAGGTCGGCATCGTTCCGGCCGAAACGATCATGAGGGCCGTCGCCGCATGACGTCGTCCTCTCCACGCCGTCTACTCTTCGTTTGCACCGGTAACATCTGCCGTTCTCCCATGGCTGAAATGATCGCGAAGCGGCTTGCCGGAGAGGGCGGGCTTCCGTGGACCGCCGAATCGGCGGGAGTCGCGGCCGAGGTGGGCCAGGGCATGACCGACGGGGCCATCCACGCGTTAAAACAATTGGGCATTAACGACGAGAAGCACGTCGCACGACAACTCAATGAAGCGATGCTTCAGGAAGCGGACGACGTGTATGTGATGACCGTCGCTCACCGGAGCACGATTCTCTCTCGGTTTCCCATATACGCCGATAAAGTACATCTCCTCCGCGAGGCCGCAGGCCTCGCGGGACATGATGTCGCCGACCCGTGGGGCCACTCCGACGCCGTGTACGTCGAATGCTCGACGCTCATCAATAAATCTCTCGAAATCTTAGCCCGGAGGCATCACTCCCATGCTGGAAACCATCGCTAAACAAGATCCCGAACTCTACGCCGCGATGACGGCCGAGATGCGCCGCCAGTCCGACAACCTGGAGCTCATCGCCTCGGAGAACTACGCGTCCGAAGCGGTCCTGGAGGCGCAGGGCTCCCTCCTGACCAACAAATACGCCGAGGGCTACCCCGGCAAGCGGTACTACGGCGGCTGCGAGTTCGTGGACGTGGCGGAGTCGCTGGCCATCTCCCGGGCGAAGACATTATTTGGCGCTGAACATGCGAACGTCCAGCCCCATTCGGGCTCCCAAGCCAACATGGCGATGTATCTTTCCATCCTGAAACCCGGCGACACGGTCATGGGGCTTAACCTCGCTCACGGCGGCCATCTGTCCCACGGTCATCCGATGAATTTTTCCGGGAAGTACTACAAAATCGTTCCCATCGATGTTCGGCAGGATGACGAACTCATCGACTACGAGAAGGCCGAGCGCGACGCCCGCGCCGCCAAGCCGCGCATCATTTTCATGGGCGCGTCCAACTACTCCCGCGTGATCGATTGGGCCCGCCTGAAGAAGCTGGCCGACGAGGTCGGCGCGCTGTTCGCGGCGGACATCGCGCACTACGCCGGTCTTATCGCGGCGGGCGTGTATCCGTCTCCCGTCGGCCTGACCGATTTCACGACGACCACGACGCATAAGACCTTGCGCGGACCCCGCGGAGGCATGGTGCTGTGCAAGACCGCGCACGCCGCCGCGCTCGATAAATCCGTGTTTCCCGGCGAGCAGGGCGGGCCGCTGATGCACGTGATCGCGGCCAAGGCCGTCTGCTTCGGCGAGGCCTTGAAGCCGGAGTTCAAGCAGTATCAATTACAAGTAATCGCCAACGCGCGCCGCTTGACCAAGTCCTTGACCGACCGCGGCCTGCGCATCGTGGCCGGCGGCACGGACTGCCATCTGTTCTCCGTGGACCTGCGCTCGAAGAACGCGACGGGCAAGGAGGCCGAGGAGGCGCTCGACAAGGCCGGCATCACCGTCAACAAGAACGCGATCCCGTACGACCCGCAGAAGCCGTTCATCGCCTCCGGCGTGCGCATCGGCACGCCCGCGATCACCACGCGCGGAATGAAGGAAGCCGAGATGGACCAGATCGCGTCCCTGATCGACGAGGCGCTGACCGCCCGCGCCGACGACGCGGCCCTCAAGCGGGTGAAGTCGGCGACGACGGCGCTGTGCCGCCGCTTCCCCATCTATCCGGAGCTCATGCGGAACCTGCTGGCGGACGCCGCTTAGGATCTATCGGGACGAACGGACCGAAACGTGATCGCGCAAATCCTTCTCGCCGACGACAATCCGGACATCACCGAGCTGCTGAGCGACTATCTGTCGCACAAAGGCCACCGGATGATCACGGTCAACGACGGCTACGCGCTGTCCCAAAAAGCGGCCGAACACCGGCCGCATCTGATCATCACCGACGTCCAGATGCCGGGCGCGTACGGCTCGTCCGCGTATCAGGTCCTGCAGAAGGACGTGAACACCAAGAACATTCCCGTGATCTTCATGTCCGCGCATCCGTACGCGAAATTGGCGCCGATCCTGCCGAACGATCCGAAGACGCGATTCATCCAGAAGCCGGTGGACCTGAAGGCGCTCGACGCGCTGATCGCCGAGCTGCTCCCTCTCGGAGGCTATTGCCCGTGAAGAAGACGAAGAACCAGGCCAAGGTCGGCGTGATCGGGGGCAGCGGCCTCTACTCCTCCGACGCGATCAAGAACCCCCGCGAGCTGACGGTCAAGACGCCCTTCGGCGCCCACTCCGGCCCCATCACTCTCGGCGACCTGGACGGCGTCGCCTGCGCCTTTCTGCCCCGGCACGGGCGCGGGCACGTCGTCACGCCGACGGAGATCAACCAGCGCGCCAACATGTGGGCGCTGAAGTCCCTGGGAGTCGAACGCGTGCTGGCGTTCAGCGCCGTCGGCTCGCTCAAGGAAGAGCTCCCGCCGCGCACCTTCGTGTTCCCCGACCAGCTGGTCGACCGCACGAAGGACCGCGTGCAGACCTTCTTCGGGAACGGCGTGGTGGCCCACATCGCGCTCAACCCGCCGTTCGCGCCCGCGCAGAACAAGCTCGTGTACGACTGCGCCCGCGAGCTCGGGATCCAGTCGGTTTTCGGCGGCACGTACTGCTGCATGGAAGGCCCCGCGTTCTCCACCAAGGCCGAGTCCGAGATGCACCGCTCCTTCGGCTGGTCGCTGATCGGCATGACGGCGGCCACCGAGGCCAAGCTGGCGCGCGAGGCCGAGTTCGTCTACTCGCAGGTCGCGATGGTCACCGACTACGACTGCTGGAAGGAGGGCGAGGAGGTTCACACCAAGATGGTGGTGCAGAACCTCCACGCGAACTCGGCCAACGCGCAGAAGCTGATGCGGCTGGCCGTGCCCCGCATCGCCGCCGCGCCGCTGGAGCCCGCGTTCTCCGAGGCGCTGAAGGGCGCGCTGTTCACGGATCCCAAGTACCGCAGCAAAGCGACGATGCGGAAGCTGGACCTTCTGGTGAGGAAATACTCATGAGAGCCATCAAGCCCAAGGCCGTCGAGCGCCTGATCGAGACCGCGGTGCAGGCGCAGAAGCGCGCGTACTGCCCGTACTCCCGCTACCGGGTCGGCGCGGCCGTGCTGACCGAGACGGGCCGCGTCTTCGCCGGCTGCAACGTGGAGAACGCCAGCTACGGCCTCTCGATGTGCGCCGAGCGCGCCGCGATCTTTCACGCGGTCACCGGAGGGCACGACGCCATCTCCGCCGTCGCCGTCGTCGGCGCCGCGGCCAAGCCCTGCGGCGCCTGCCGCCAGGTCCTGTTCGAGTTCAGCGACAAGGACACCGTCCTCTACCTCGTCGATCTTCATCCCGCGACGGGCCGGCGCACGATCGTCAAGACGACCGTCTTCAAGATGCTCCCGATGGCCTTCGATCCCCTCGCGTCGGGCCTGCTCCCGCAGAACCCGCGCAACCTGCTCAAACGAAAGCATCCCGGCCGCGGCCGGAAGAACGGCGCTCGCCCGCGCGCCCGCTCACGGAGGAAATGATGGACAAGAACCTGCTTCGCCCCGTTCTGGACTGGATGAAGAGCACCGATCTGGTCGAGGTCGCCTATAAAAAGGACGGCCGCGGCTTCGCGCTGAGCACGACCGAAGCTCCCGCCGCCATCCCCGGCGGCTCCATGCCGGCCAGCCGCTTCGTGCCGGTGTCCTCCGAATCGGTGGGCATCTTCCAGTGGGCCGAGCCGGGCAAGGCCCGCAAGGCCGAGGAAGGCGCCGACGTCGCCGAGGGCGACGTCCTGGGCGTGATCGTCTCCGGCTCCGGCGCGGCCAAGCCCGTCAAGGCGCCCTGCGCCGGCCGGGTGGCCAAATGCTTCGCGGACGCGGGCCAGGCCGTCGAATACGGACGGCCGCTGTTCCTGCTCGAGCCCCGCGCCTAGATTCATGGCCGAAGCCCAGATCCTGTGCACGAAGTGCGGCGCCGCCTCGGCGGAGCCGCGCCTGGAGTGCGGGAAATGCGGCGGCCGCAACGCGCGCGTCTGCGGGGCGTGCGGCAACCAGAACTCGATCGCCAAGAACTTCTGCGACAAATGCGGAAAGTCGATCGCGTCGCTGGGCCAGATCGCTCCGCCGCCGAGGACTTTGCTCCCCGGGGCTCCGTCGGCGGACATTCCGGCGACGGCCGTCCGCCGCCTGCCCACTCCGGGCGCCGCCGCGAGCGGACCCGGCCCGCTTCCCTTCGCGGGCCAGGCCCCGGGCGTCGGTCCGATGGAGGACCTGTGGAGCGCGCCGAAGCCCGTCGCGCAGGCGCCGGTCGAGCCCGCGCCCCTTCCGCCCAGTCCCTGGCGCCGCACGCTGAACGCCCTGGCCGCGCTGGCCGGCGTCGCCGCCGCGGCGTACGCGATCTGGTTCTGGCGGGAGAGCCGCAAGCCCGAGATACTGGTCCCGAAGCTGGCCGCCGCATACCTGGAGTCCCTGCGCACCCGCGACTACGCCCGCGCCTACGCGCAATTTTCGGACGAGGCGCGCCGCAACTGCACCGAGGCGGAGTTCCGGGCCTCGCGCGACGAAACGGCTTGGACCTGGTCCGGTCTGCGCATCGAGCACATGGAGCCGGGCGCCGTCCTGCTGTCCTACGACCTCAAGGCCGAGGGCTCCTCCCCGCGCCAGGATCACCTGCTGTTCACCCTCGACGCGTCGCCGAACGGCGCGCGCTGGGCGCGCCCCTACAACTGGACCCTGATGCGCCAGGTCGAGGACGCCTTCGAAAAGGGGAACGCGGACAAGGGCCTGATCCTGGCGCAGACCGCCGCGACGGTCAATCCCCGCGACCCCATGGCGTGGGGCTACCTCTGCGAGGCCGCCTATTACCGCAAGTCGCCGCAGGACGCGGAGCTGCGCTGCCTGAAGGCGCTGGAGCTGGCGCGAACCTATCCGTCGAACCTGACGCTCAAGAGCCTCTACCATCTGCACGCGATCCTGGCCGACACCTACCATCACGCCCTGATCAAGCCCGACCGCGCTCTGGAGCAGTACGCGGAGATGCTCTCCTTCCCCGAGATCTCCCCGGCCGATCAATGCTCGATCCTGCTGGCCCGCTCGCAGGCGTACGTGGACATCAGCCGCCCCGGCGAGGCGCTCGCCGACGTGGAGCGCGGAGCGCAGCTTTGCACCGATCCTCAGGACCTGGCCTTCATCCAAAAGATGCGCGAGACGCTGCGCGCGCCCGACGCCCAATAGAGAAAGAGGACCTATGTTCAAGAAAATCCTGATCGCCAACCGCTCCGAGATCGCCGTGCGCGTGATCCGCGCCTGCCGCGAGATGGGCATCAAGTCCGTCGCCGTCTACTCGGACGCCGACCGCGAGTCCCGGCACGTCCTGATGGCCGACGAGGCCGTCTGCATCGGCCCCGGCCCCTCGAAGCTGTCCTACCTGGACCAGGACGCGATCCTGACCGCGGCGAAGATCACCGGCGCCGACGCCATTCATCCCGGCTACGGCTTCCTGTCCGAGAACGCCGACTTTTCCGAGCTGTGCGCGAAGCGCGGCATCGTCTTCATCGGCCCGCCGCCGGAGGCCAGCCGCAAGCTGGGCTTCAAGAGCGCGGGCAAGGCCGTCGCCATCGCGGCGAAGGTTCCCGTCGTCCCGGGAACCAAGGGCGACATCACCACCGACGTCTCCAAGGAAGTCGCCGAGATCGGCTACCCCGTCCTGATCAAGGCCTCGGCCGGCGGCGGCGGCAAGGGCATGCGCATCGTGCGGGAGCCGGGCGAGCTGAAGGCCCAGCTCCAGGCGGCGGCCACGGAGGCGAAGGCCGCGTTCGGCGACGGCTCCGTGTTCATCGAGAAGCTGCTGGAACGCCCGCGCCACGTCGAGATCCAGATCGCCGCCGACAAGTTCGGCAACGTCGTCGCCTTCCCGGAACGCGACTGCACGGTCCAGCGCCGCCACCAGAAGCTGGTCGAGGAGTCCCCTTCCCCCGCGCTCACGCCCGCCATCCGGCGCGACATGCAGGAGGCCGCGATCCGGCTGGCCAAGGCCGCGAACTACTCCAACGTCGGCACCGTGGAATTCCTGTTCCAGGACGGACGCTTCTACTTCATCGAGGTCAACGCCCGTCTTCAGGTCGAGCACCCTGTGACCGAGGCCGTCGCGGGCGTGGATCTGATGGAGCTGATGATCCGCATCGCGGCCGGCGAGAAGCTGCCGTTCGACCAGACCCGCGCCTCCGAGATCCGCTGCCACGCCATCGAGCACCGCATCAACGCCGAGGATCCGGACAACAACTTCATGCCCTGCCCGGGCCGCATCGAGAGCCTGGAGCTGCCCGGCGGCGCGGGCGTGCGCGTGGACACCCACGCCTACGCCGGCTACACCATCCCCAGCTACTACGACAGCATGATCGCCAAGCTGATCATCTCCGCGGCCGACCGCCCGACGGCGCTGCGGCGGTCGCTGCGCGCCCTGGGCGAGCTGAAGGTGGGCGGGATCAAGACCACCGCCGACATGCACGCGAAGATCGTCGCCCACCCGATCTTCATGGCCGGCGACTTCGACACCCACTTCATCGAAAAGACGGGCCTCCTGGATAAAAAAGAGCCGGCCCGCGCATGAAGCCCACGACCACGAAAATATTGCCGCTGAAGAAGCTGCTGACCCTGCGCGAGCTGTGGCGCTGGGAAGGCCGCAACGTCGTCTTCACCAACGGCGTCTTCGACATCCTGCACGCGGGCCACGTGAAGGTGCTGGAAAAGGCGCGCGCGCAGGGCGACCTGCTGATCGTCGGCGTGAACTCCGATTCCTCCGTGCGCTCCCTGGAAAAGGCCCCCGGACGGCCCATCAACAAGTGGCGCGACCGCGCCGAGGTCGTCGCCGCGCTGGCCTGCGTGGACGCCGTCGTCGGCTTCGACGACTCCACGCCCGAGCCGCTGATGTCGAAGCTCAAGCCCGACGTCCAGGTGAAGGGCGGCGACTATAAGCCTTCCGACCTGCCCGAGGCCAAGCACGCCGGCAAGGTGGTCATCGTGTCGCTGAAGAAGGGCTACTCGACGACCGGCCTGATCAAGCGCCTTCAAGGCAAGCGCTGACCGCGCCCCCTCCTGGAATGAAAACGGCCTCCGCTTAAGCGGGGGCCGTTTTCATTAAGGGCTTGAGACGTTATTTCTTGTCGGGAGCGGCGTCCTTCGGCGCTTCCGGCTTAGGAGCCTCGACCTTGGGGGCTTCCGGCTTCGCGGGCTCCGGAGCGGCGGCCGCCTCGGCCGGCTTGGCCGCGGGCAGGGCCTTGGCGCGCTCGATGGCGTCCGAGACTTCCTGGGCGTGCGATTTGGGATGGGCGGCCTTGAAGGCCTCGAGCGCCTTCACGCCCGCCTCGGTCTTGCCGGCCAGGATCAGATCCACGCCCTTGGCGATCTCGGCGTCCTCCGCCATCGCGGCCTTGTCCTTCTTCGAACGCGCGTCGCCCAGAAGGGTCGGCTCGTTCGGGTCGGCCAGCGTCGACGACTGATCCTCGCCGCGCACGGCCGCCACGCTGTTGGGACTGTGACGCGAGGCCTTCTTGCGCTCGCCCTGCACGGCGGACTGGGACAGGGACTCCCTCAAGTGCCTGAAGAAGGTCATGATCGAATCCTTGGGCGCCGGCTTGGCGTCCTCGGCGCGCGCCGAACCGGAGAGCGCGAGCGCGGCGAGCGCCGCGATGAGAATTTTCGTCCGCATGTTCTTATCCTCCTAGAGCCCGTTGACCAGATTATCGACGAACGGCTTGTAGCCCGGGGAGAGCGCCACGGCTTTCGCGCCGTACTCGCGCGCCTTGTCGGCTTTCTTCAGCTTCGCGGCCGTCTTCATCAGGTTCAGCCAGATGTCGCCGTCGGCCGGATCCGCCTCGGCGGCCTGAAGGAAGCGCGCCTCGGCCGCCGCGTAGTCGCCGGCCAGGAAGACCACGCTGCCCAGGTTGTTCAGCGCCGCCGCGTTGCGCGGAGCGGCCTCCAGCACTTTTCCGAAAGCCGCCGTCGCCGCGTCGCCGCCGCCGAACTGCAGCTCGACGATGCCGAGCTGCAGCTGCGCGTCCGCGTCGCCCGGGTTCGCCTTCAGCTGATCCTCATACTTCTTCTTCAGGAACTGGTAGCGGTCCTTGGCCAGCACGGCGATCTGGTCGTCGTAGCGCTTCTCCAGCGCCGCGGCGTCGGGCGCCACGGGGGCGAAGTCGGACGGCGGCATGGTGACCGGCTCGTACTCCTCGAAGGCCTTGTCCACGTCGATGACCTTGACCTTCCCCTTCTCCGCCTCGGCCTTGTACGCGTACGCGGCTTTGGACACCGCCTCGTAGAACGGCTTGCCGACCAGCGTGACCTCCACCGGCAGCCACATGGAGCCGTCGTGCTCGACCAGCAGATCGGCGGGCAGGCCCGCCTCCGCGGCGTTGTCGGCCTCGGTGTCCAGCATCAAGGTGATGTGGCCGGGATAGTCCAGCAGCGCCACTCGCACCTCGCTGTCCTCCAGCAAAGCCGCGTACAGCGACGTCAGGTCCGAGCACTGCCCGGTCTTGCGCTTCAGCGTCTCGCGCGGGTACTGCGTGTAGTCCACCGGGAAGTTCGGATCGTCGTGGGCGGTCTCGAACGGATTGGCGGGGTTGGCCGCGAACTTGAGGCCGTACTCGCCGAGCGCGTTCCAGATCTTCAGCGCCTTCACCACGTTCGAATTCAGCGCCGCGGCCTTGCGGTTCTTGAAGTCCGCGGTCACGGCCGCCTTGAAGTTCTTGATCGGCTCGTCCTTGTAGGTGATGAAGTTCGCGATCTTGCGCGTGTCGTCCCACGTGATCGCGTTGCGGGAGTACAGGCGCAGGGGCTTGGTCAGGGAGACCGTCCGGGCCTGGCCGTTCTCGAAATAGTTCAGCGAGAATTCGGCCTGAATGGGCGTGTCCTCGGTGACCTCCAGAACCTTGTTGTTGAGCGTCGCGATCAGCGGGATCTCGACGGTCTGCTTCGGCTCCAGCTTCTTGATCTCGGTGTCGAAGCCGAAGTCCATGTAGTCCTTCAGCTTGAAGGTGACCTTCACGTTCTCGAACGGAGCGTTCAGGTTGTTGGTGACGGTCACCTTGCCGATCGAATTCTTGAGATACCACTTATAATTCGCCGCGAAGATGTTGCCCAGCGTGACCGAGGAGATCTCGACGGGAGCTCGATTGAAGGAACCCGCGACGAAGACCTCGAGGGGGCGGCTCCACGGGCCGACGTCCTTGGTCTTGGAGACCGTCGCCACCCGGTACCAGTATTTCTCGAGCGACGTCACGTCCGAGTCCGAATATTTCTCGTCCTTCGCCGTGCCCACCGCGAGGAACGGCCCCGCGGGCAAGCTGGAGCGGAACACCTGATAGCCGGCCTGCCACGGGTCCTCCACCGCCTGCCAGCTCAGCGCGACGGTTCCTTCCTTCGTCGAGCTGGAGACGGCGACCGGGGCCGCCAGCAGCGGATGGAGATCGAACGACAGGATGCGTCCCTTGCCCTTGTCGGCGACGACCAGCTTCTGATCCTGGATCGCGACGGCCGCCGGCTCCAGCAGCTCGCGGTCCGCCTTGCCCCCCGCGAAGAAATCGGTCAGCCACTTGCCGTCCTTGGTGTGCACGCTGACGCGCTTGAGCTCCGCGTCCAGCGTGTAGAGATAATTCTGGCCGTCGTACGCGATGGAGACCGGCGCCTGGAACTGCCCCGGCCCGGAGCCTTCCTCGCCCCACGCGGCCAGGAACGCGCCCGAGGGCTCGCACTTGAACACCTTCTTCAGTCCCTTGTCCACGAAATACAGGAACCCGGCCTTGTCCCAGGCCAGCGCGACGGGCTCCTGAAGCGTGTAGTTGCCCACCTTCGGGCCGATGCTGAACACGAAGACGCCCTCGGGGCTGAAGGCGTCGATGCGCTGATTTCCCGTGTCGGCGACGTACACCGTGCCGTCGTCGTTGATCGCGACCCCGTTCGGATGGATCATGCGCCCTTCCTTCTTCTTGCTGTCGAAGAAGCCCGTCGACTCGCCGATGTTCGCCTGCCAGGCGCCCGTCAGGGAGAAGTGCTGGAGGCGGCTGCCCGGCGTGTCCGAGACGTAGACGCCCAGCTTCTTGCTGACGGCCAGCCCGCCGGAGGAGCGCGTCACGTCGCCGCCCTTTCCCTTCGCGGCGCCGAAGCGCGTCTTCACCGCGCCGTCCGGCCCCAGCACGGCGAACGGCCCGCCCTGCGGGAGATACGCGTACAGCGCGTCCCCGTAGACGGCGAGCGCTTCCGCGGTCACCGGCCAGTCGCGCGCCGGGCCGGTCACGCTGAGCTTGGCGGCCGTGTTCAGAGGAAGCGGCGAGGTCTTCAGCTTGTTGGTCAACTCGACGCGGTGGACCCGGGAGTTCCCCGTGTCCAAGACGATCACCACGCCGTCGGGCGTGATGGCCACGCCCTCGGCCTTCTTCATCTGACCGACGCCGGTGCCGTAGGAGCCGAATTTCCCGACCGGCAGACCGTCGGGCGATTCCTCGATCACCTTTCCGTTCCGCCCGTCGAGGATATAAAGGAAGCCGTAGGAATCCACGGCCATGTCGTTGCCGTTGAGGGGCAGCTCGCGCATGAACTTGGCGGCGGCGTCGAATTTCTGGATGCGGTCGTTGCCGCGGTCGAGAACGTAGATTTGATCGGACGGGTCCACCGCGACCCGCGTCGGGCCGCGCAGCTGCCCGGGCAGCTTTCCGGGGACGCCCACTTGATAAAGGAGAATCCCCTCTTCGGTGAAGACCTGCACGCGGTCGTTGCCGGTGTCGGCCACGTAGATGCGTCCGTCCGCGCCCAAGGCCACGGACTGCGGCGAACGCAGGCGGCCCGGCTCGGAGCCCCGCTCGCCGAAGGACGACACGTAGGCGCCGTCGTGATCGAGGACCTGGACGCGGTTGTTGCCGGTGTCGGCCACGTAGACTTTTCCGGTCGGGCCGAGGGCGACGCCGCGGGGCTCGCTGAAGGACCCGGGCTTGTCGCCTTCGCTCCCGACGCTCTTGACCAACTTCCCGGACGCGTCGTAGATCAGCAGGGCGTTCTTCTTGACGTCGAGGACGTACAGACGGTCTCCGGACGAGGCCGCGGCCACCGGACGGGCCAGCTCGCCGCCCTTGATCAACTCGGAAAAATGGATGCTGTCGTAGGCGCGGGCGCCGGACGAGAGCAGCAGGATCGCGGCGGCGAAAATCGCGGGGGTCTTCATGCCTGCACGGCCTCCTTAATGAACTTGTTGACGAGGGCGGGATTGGCCTTGCCCTTCGACAGCTTCATGACCGCTCCCACCAAGGCGCCGATCGCGGCTTCCTTCCCGCTCTTGAGATCCGCCGCGGCCTTCGGGTTCGCGGCGACGGCCGCGCGCACCCACTCCAGAACCTGACCGTCGTCGGAGACCTGCGCCAGCCCCAGCTCCGTCACCAGCTCCTGCGGATCCTTGCCCGTCTCCCACATCTTCGCGAAAACATCTTTAGCGCCCTTGCTGGAAAGGGTCCCTCCGGCGACGAGACCCGCCAGGCGTCCCAGGTGCTGCGGCGCGAACGGCGCCTGCGCGGCGGTCTTGTTCTCGGCGTTCATGCGCGCCAGCATGTCGTTGGACAAAATGCTCGCCACGGTCTTCACCGCGCCCTTCGGCGCGGCGGCCGCGGCGCTCTCGAAGAAGTCCGCCAGCGCGCGGTCGCCGGTCAGGACCTCGGCGTCGTAGGAGGATAGCCCCAGATCGGCCGTAAAGCGAGCCCTTTTCGCGGACGGCAGCTCCGGCAGGGCGGCCTTGAGCGCGGCGACGCGCTCGGCCGAGGCCGTCAGCGGCACCAGGTCGGGGTCCGGGAAATAACGGTAGTCGTGGGCGTCTTCCTTGGAGCGCAGGGACTCGGTCACCTGCTTCTCCGCGTTCCACTGGCGGGTCTCCTGGACGATCTTCCCTCCCGCCTCGACGACTTCCACCTGGCGGCGGAACTCGTAATCGATGGCGTCCTTCACGTTCTTGAACGAGTTCAGGTTCTTCAGCTCGGCGCGGGTGCCGAACTCCTTCTGGCCGACGGGGCGCACGCTGACGTTCGCGTCGCAGCGCATCTCGCCCTTCTCCATGTCGCAGCGCGAGGAGCCGACGAACTGGATGACTTCCTTGAGAGCCGACAGATAAGCGTACGCCTCGTCGGAGGTGCGCAGGTCGGGCTCGGAGACGATCTCCATCAGCGGCACGCCCGCGCGGTTGAAGTCCACCAAGGACCCGTCCAGCTTCATGGCGCCGACTTCGTGGAGGAGCTTGCCGGCGTCCTCCTCCATGTGGATGCGCGTGATGCCGATGGTCTTCGGCGCCTGGCCCTTCGCGTGGATGACCAGCCTGCCGTGCTCGGAGAACGGCTGGTCGTACTGGGAGATCTGGTAGGCCTTGGGCAGGTCGGGGTAGAAATAGTTCTTGCGCGCGAAGATGGACTGCGCGTTGAGGCGGCACTCCAGGGCCAGCGCGGCGTTGTAGGCCAGCTCCACGGCTTTCTTGTTCAGCACCGGCAGGACGCCCGGCTGGGCGGTGCACACGGGGCAGACGCGGCTGTTCGGCGTCTCGCCGAAGCCGTCGGTGGCGCAGCCGCAGAACAGCTTCGTGCGCGTCGCCAGTTGGCAGTGCACTTCAAGGCCGATGACCATTTCGTATTGTTTCATGGTGTCGCGCGGCGGATGTCCGCCGCGCCAGTTCGTAGTTTTGCCTATTTTTACGTTTTTATCCAGGTCCGATCCGGCACGCGCCGTGCGACCCCGGTCACTTCGTCAAATAGCGCGCGATCAGCCGCAGATCAGTCGGGTACGTTAAATTCTTCGCCGCGACGGAAGCCGTCACCCATTTGGTCCGCCGAATCTCATCCGCGTCGGGCTTCCCGGTGCGTTCGATTCGTTCCATCCGATACCACCGTACTTTCTTGAACACCGGTCTTCCATCGCGCTTGAAACGATACGAGACGCTCGACAGGGGTCCTAAGCTCCGGCACTTCCAACCGGTCTCTTCCTCGACTTCCCTCAGGGCGGCCTTGAGCCAGGTCTCCCCCTTCTCGAGATGCCCCTTCGGGAACGTCCATACGATCTTCCCTTCTAGATTTTTGACCTGAACCAGCAAAACCTTTCCGTCGCGACCGACGATACCACCCGCCGCGAACTCCCTCGACGGAGTCACTTCAGGGCAGGAAACGGATGAGCGGCTTCGAAAGCACTGGCCACCGAAAGGAGCTTCGTTTCGTTAAAGGCGTCAGCCACCAACTGCAGCCCTAACGGCAATCCCTTCGCGGACAAGCCGCATGGAATCGAGACGCTGGCGTTGCCGGCCATGTTCGACGGGATGGTGAACACGTCGGACAGGTACATCGCGACGGGATCGTCGGTCTTCTCGCCGAAGCGGAACGGCGGCGTCGGCGTGGTGGGGCAGGCGATCACGTCCACCTCCTTGAACGCCTTCTTGAAATCCTCGGCCATGAGCGTGCGCACCTTCTGCGCCTTCGCGTAGTAGGCGTCGTAGTAGCCCGACGACAGCGCGTAGGTGCCCAGCATGATGCGGCGCTTGACCTCCGCGCCGAAGCCGGCGCCGCGGGTCATCTCGTAAACCTCTTCCAGCGTGGTCGCCGCGCGGTCCACGAAGCCGTAGCGGATGCCGTCGAAGCGCGCCAGGTTGGACGACGCCTCGGACGGGGCGATGATGTAGTAGCTGGCGATGGCGTACTTCGTGTGGGGCAAGGAGATTTCCTTGACGGTCGCTCCCAGCGACTTCAGGACCTCGACGGCGTCGCGCACGGACTTCTCCACTTCCTTCTCCAGACCCTCGATGAAGTATTCCTTCGGCAGGCCGATGCGCAGGCCCTTGAGGTCCTTCGGCGCGGGAGCGACGGCCGGGGCCGCCGTCTTCGCCGAGGTCGAGTCGCGGGGATCGTGGCCGCCGATGACCGACAGCGCCAGCGCCGCGTCCTCCACGGTCCGCGTGAACGGGCCGATCTGATCCAGGGAGGACGCGAAGGCCACCAAACCATAGCGCGAGACCAGGCCGTACGTCGGCTTAAGGCCGACGACGCCGCAAAACGCCGCGGGCTGGCGGATGGAGCCGCCGGTGTCGCTGCCCAGGGCGATGGGGGCGAAGCGCGCGGCGACGGCGGCCGCGGAGCCGCCCGACGAGCCGCCGGGCACGCAGGCCGGGTCCCACGGGTTCGTGGTCCGCTGGTACGCGGAATTCTCCGTGGAGGAGCCCATCGCGAATTCGTCCAGGTTGGTCTTGCCCACGAACACGGCGTCGGCGGCCTTCAGGCGCTCGACCACGGTCGCGTCGTAGGCCGCGATGTGCCCCTTCAAAATCTTCGACGCGCACGTCGTTTCCACGCCGGCCAGCTGCAGGTTGTCCTTCAGCGCGACGGGCACGCCCGCGAGCGCGCCCAGGGGCTTGCCGGCCTTGCGCTTCTGGTCCACGGCGCGGGCCTGCGCCAGCGCCAGTTCCTTGGTGACGGCCAGGAAGGCTTTCACGGTCGGTTCGCGCTTCTCGATGAGGGCGAAATGCGCGAGCGCGACGGATTCGGCGGAGGCGCCGCCGCTCTTCACGAGATCGGCGATCCGCGCGGCGGAAAGGAGGGTCAGGTCTTGGCTCATTGGATGAATTGGGAATCTTCCGCGCCGGTGGAACGCTCCGGCGGCAGGTCTTTTTTTCCGCGCTTGGCGGGCTTGGCGTCGGGCGTCTTCGACGAAGCGGGCGCGTCGTCCAGGTCGGCGGCCGGGGCCTTCGGCTTGCGCGGGGGGCGGGCGTCGCCCTGCTCCTCCAGCGTCACCGTCGCGGGGCCCTCCGGCGGCGGCTCGGCGGCGGCGCGGCGCGACTGCTCCGGTTCGTCGTCCGCGGAGGTCGCGCTGGTCGTGAGCGAGTCGATCGCGGCCTGGATCTTGTCGCGCCGGGCCGGATCCAGCTCCAGCGCCTTGCGCAGGTCGGACAGGGCGCCGGCCTTCTCCCCCAGCGCGGCGCGCGCCAGGCCGCGGTTGGAGTAGGCCACGCCCTTGCGCGGATCCAGGGAGATCACCTTGGTCAGGTCGGCCACGACGCCGCGGTAGTCACCCAACAGGTAGCGCACGTTGCTGCGCAGGTAGGCGGCGTCCTCGTGATCGGGGTTGGCGTCCAGGAAGGCGCTCAATTCGCGCTCGGCGCCGGGATAGTCCTTGAGCTCCCGCATGGTCTTGCCGCGGTACAGGTGAGCCCAGGAGAAATCAGAATTGATCTCGTTGACGGCGCCGTAGTCCTCGGAGGCGCCCTTGAAGTCGCGCAGGCGGTCCTTGGCGGACCCGCGCATCAGCAGCGACGCCGCCGAATGAGGGTCCAGGCGCACGGCCTCGTCCAACGCCTTGACCGCCTCGCGCGTCTTGCCCTGCGCGGAGTACACGCTCCCCACGCCGAGGGGTCCCTCGACGGAATTCGGGTCCGCGTCCGCGGCCGCGCCGAAGTCGGACAGCGCGCCCTCGTACTGCTTCAAGATCAGCCGCGCCTTGCCGCGCGCCGCGTACGAAGTCGCGTCGGCGGGCTTGAGCTTCGCCGCCAGCTCGGCGTCCTCGCGGGCGCCGGTCTGGTCGCCCAAGGTCCAGCGGCACGCCGCGCGGTAGCCCGACGCGGTCTTCCAGTTGGGGAAGGCGGCGATCGCCGCGTCGAAATGGGTCAACGCGGCCGGGAGGTCGAGGCGGTGATACGCTTTCACGGCCGAGGCCAGCTCCTTCTTCGCCTTCGCGTCGGGCGCGGTCGGATGCGCCGCGGCGGCGTGGTGCTTGGCGGGACGGGGCGCGGCCGCGGCGGGCGACGCCGCCAGCGGCGACGCCAGAACGGCGGCCAGGACCGCGGTTCGCGCCGGGCTCATGCGATGACTTTCCGCACCTTGAAATACGGGCCGTCGCGGTCGGGGGCGTTGTCCAGCAGGCGCTCGCGGCCCTCGAACGGGCGCGGCTCGTCCTCGCGCATGACGTCGGTGACCCCCAGGACGGAGGTGGTGGGCGGGACGTCCTTGGTGTCCAGCTTGCCCAGTTCGGTCATGGCGTCCAGGATCTTGGTCAGCTGGCCGCCGTACAGCTTGACCTCGTCGTCGGTCAGGCGCAGGCGGGCGAGCTTGGCGATTTTCTTGACGTCGGCGTCGGACACGCTCATGCGGGCTCCAGGGGCGCGTACCGCGTCAGCAGCTTCGCGACGCGCCCGTCGTCGAATCGAACGGTCACCTTCATGGTCTCGCCGGCGCCGGAGACGTCGGTGACCAGTCCACGGCCGAAGGTGGGATGCTTGACGCGCTGACCGGTCTTGAAGCCCTTGATGGACGCGCGCACGGCGGGCGCCGACGACAACCCCGCGGGCGCGCCGACCACCGGCGCCTGGGCGCTGGGCGTGGGCGCGAAACGGCCGCTGCCCGGGAACGATTCACGCTGGGCCAGACCGAACAGCTTGGCTTCTAGGATGAACCGCGACGGGAGACTGGCGTAGACCTGGCCATACAAACGACGGGTGGCCGCATAGGTCAGATACAAACGCTCGCGCGCGCGCGTGATCCCGACGTAGCACAAACGCCGTTCTTCCTCGAGATCGTCCGGCGTGGCATTCCCCCCACCGATCGGGAACAAGCCTTCTTCCAGACCGGTCAGGAACACGACGGGATACTCCAAGCCCTTCGCGAGATGGACCGTCATCAAGGTGACGGCGGGAACATTCTCGTCGTACCCATCCAAATCCGTTTGTAAAGTGATGTCTTCGAGATAGCGCCCCAGCTCGCTGACGCGTCCTTCCGACTTCACGCGCTCGTCGTATTCCTTCACGGCGTTGAGCAATTCCTGCAAGTTGGCCAGGCGTCCCGCGGCCTCAGGATCGGTATCCACTTCAGATTCAATCCAGGCGGCGTAGCCTGTGCTTTCCAGGATGAGCGCCATCGCGCCGCCGGCAGGCATGGTGGCGGTGGTCTCGCCCAGCGTGGCGAAAAGCTTGGTCATCTCCTCGATGGCGGAGTGCGCCTTCGGAGTCAGGCCTTCGATTTGGCCGTGGGCCCAGTAGGCGTCCCACATGGTGAGGCCGTGCTTGGTCGCATAGCCCTCGACGAGGTCCAGGCTTTTGGCGCCCAGGCCGCGGGGCGGGCAGTTGACGATGCGCGAAAGCGAAACGGAGTCGCTGCGGTTGACCACCACGCGGGCGTAGGCGATGGCGTCCTTGATTTCCTTGCGCTCGTAGAACCGCACGGCGCCGACGATCTTATACGCCATGCGCGCGCGGCGCATGGCTTCTTCAAACGAACGCGACTGGGCATTGGTCCGATAGAACACGGCGACTTCCTTCAAGGAGCGGCCGTGGTCCACCTCCTCCTGGATGCGGCGCACGGCCCAGGCGGCTTCCTCGGATTCGTTGGGAAGCTCGGCCACGCGGATCTCGTCGCCGGGAGGCGCCTCGGTCCACAGCTTCTTTTCCTTGCGGGTCTTGTTGTGATGAATCACCAGGCCGGCGGCTTCCAGGATGCGCGCGGTGGAGCGGTAGTTCTGCTCCAAGGTCACGACCTTGGTGTTGGGGAAATCGCGCTCAAACTCCAATATGTTCCGGATGTTGGCGCCGCGCCAGGAGTAGATGGATTGATCGTCGTCGCCGACGACGCAGACATTTTTGTGCTTCGCGGCGAGGGTCTTCGTGAGGATGTACTGAGTGTGATTGGTGTCCTGATACTCGTCCACCAGCATGTGCGAGAAGACGTTCTGCCATTTCTCCCGAATCTCCGGGTGGTCGCGCAGGAGCTGGCACACGCGCATCAGCAAGTCGCCGAAATCGAGCGCCCCGGCCTGCTCCAGCTTCCGTTGATACACCTTGTAGATCTTCGCCGCGATTTGCCGCGACTGGTCGATGGACGTCATGGCGTGGATCTCGTAGGAGCCGGCGTCCAGGAGGTCGTCCTTGGCGCGGGAGATCAGGCTGACGTACAGGCTGGCCTTGTTCTTCTGGTCTTCCAGACCCAGCTCCTTCATGGCCTCGGTGACCAGCTTCTTCTGGTCCGAGGAATCGTAGATGGTGAAGTGGCGCGGCAGTCCCAGCGCGGCGTGGTGCTCGCGCAGCAGGCGCGCGCCGAACGCGTGGAAGGTGTACACCCAGACGAGCGCGCCCTTGCCCGGCGCCAATTCTTCAATGCGCCGGCGCATCTCGGCCGCGGCCTTATTGGTGAAGGTCACCGCCAAAATCTTCTCGGGAGCGATCCCGGTCTCGATCAATCGCGCCACGCGGTAGGTGATCACGCGCGTCTTGCCCGTGCCCGCGCCGGCCAGCACCAAGAGAGGGCCATCCAAATGGGTGGCCCCCGCTTTCTGCTCGGGATTCAGCTTCTCAAGATCGACGGGCATAAGTTGGTTTCGCCGACGGGCGGCGTATGGGGAATTCTACAAAAATGGGGTGGAAGACGCATGGCCAACGACACACTTATCAATGTTTTCTACCGATGGTTATGCCAAGGGCGAGGCTTCATCTTCAGCCTGCGCTGCTTTCTGAAGCCCATTTTGTCTTTTATAAATCCCAACACCCAAAGCCGCAGAAATGAGAGTCGAGACGATAATATAAACACTCAGCGCGAGCTCCAATTTCGCCGTTTGTCTTGCCACTTCCCTGGCAAAACATGATTCTCCGACAATTTTCCCAGCTTGATCGACGCCATCCAGGCACGTAATGACACCGCCGAAAGCAGCCGCCCCGAATCGCTTCACCAAAACGAATGCGATCAACCCAATAACCAACCATGCCGCAATTGCAATTCCGCACGCCGCCGTTTTTGAAATTCCTCTCTGACTCATATTCTTACTCACCGTTGAGTGCAGTACGTCCGTCAATATTGCGAATTGTAACAGGGGGATTCATGCTTCGCCATGGATAGATTGGAATCGGGCCAGACGGAACTTTCCGCCCGCTTCAATCGTATACCTATGAGCCCACCGCGTTATAGGCCTTGAAATATGTATATATTGGTAATATACTTTTATGAGTGAGTTCGACCTGTCGCGATACACCGGTTTCGACTGGGACCAAGGCAACGTCGACAAGAACTGGCTGAAGCACAAGGTTTCCCCATTCGAAAGTGAGCAGATTTTCTTCAACCAGCCGCTCCTCGTCGCGCCGGACGAAGCTCATTCGATGGAAGAAGGACGGTTTTACGCGTTAGGCCGCACGGACGCCGGAAGACATCTTTTTCTCGTTTTCACCATTCGCCGGGACCTGGTCCGCGTCGTGACGTCCCGCGACATGAGCCGCGCGGAGAAAGAGGTTTACGATAGCCATGAAGAACAAGATTCCTAAGTTCAAGAACGAGAAGGAGGAGCGCGCCTTCTGGGCTTCTCATGACTCCGTCGGCCGCGTGGATTGGCAGAAGGCCAAGCGCGCGGTGTTCCCCAACCTCCGTCCGTCGGTTCGGTCTATTTCGCTGCGTCTACCGGAGTCCATGCTTGAGGAACTGCGGCTGCTGGCCAACAAGCGTGACGTGCCCTACCAGTCGCTGATGAAGATGTTCCTGTCCGAGCGCATCGACCAGGAACTTCGCCTGCGGCCGCTTCGCCCCTGACACGGAAATGACCATGATCAAGAAACCCGTCTTCAAGCTGGACGCCGAGGAACGAAGGCTCGAACGCGAGATCGAGCGCGGCGAATGGGTGCCCGTCCCGAACCAAGCGGCCGAGCGCAAACGCTACGCCGCCTACGCCCACTACACCCTCCAGAAAATGCGGAAGAGCCGCCGCGTGAGTATTCGGATGTCCGTCTTGGACCTGGAGATTTTCCAACGGAGGGCCTTGAAAGAAGGCATCCCCTACCAGACCCTCATGGCCAACGTCCTCCACAAGTATTTGACCGGCCAGCTCGTCGAGAAACGCTCTTAATACTTCGTCGCTCAAAAAATAGAAGAGCCCCCGCGGAGTGTTTCCGCGGGGGCTCTTTCTTGTACGGACCGGCGTCAGCGCGTGACGACGGCCTTCGGCGAATACAGCTCGTTGACGTAGTCCTTCACCATGCGCGAGGCGCCGTAGGTGGAGGCGACGGAGCGGATGGATTCCTTCATCAGCTTCATCCAGCCGCGCGGGATCAGGTTCTCGTCCCGGTCGTAGTACAGCGGGATGATCTTCTGCTCGAGCGTCCGGTAGATGTCCTCGGCGTCGGCCGCGTCGGCCTCGGGACCGGAACCGCGCCCGCCGGCCGCGCCGATGGGCCAGCCGTTGGCGCCGTTATAGCCCTCTTCCCACCAGCCGTCCAGCACGGAGAAGTTCGGCACGCCGTTGGCGCCGGCCTTCTCGCCGGAGGTGCCGCAGGCTTCCAAAGGCGCCAGCGGATTATTGAGCCAGATGTCCACGCCCTGAACCAAGTAGCGGGCGATGTGCATGTCGTAGTCCTCGACGAAGGCGATGCGTCCGCCGAACGCCGGGTCCTTCGCCAGCCGGTACACCTGCTGGATCAAGGTCTTGCCGCCGTCGTCGGCCGGGTGCGCCTTGCCGGCGAACACCAGCTGGATGGGGCGCCACGGATCGAACAGCATCTTCTTCAGGCGCTCGATGTCGTGGAGGATGAGCGTCGCGCGCTTGTAGCCGGCGAAGCGCCGGGCGAAGCCGATGGTCAAGGCCGAATGGTCCAGCAAGGCGCCGCCGGCCACGGCCTGGATCGCGTCGCCCTTGTCGGCCATCCAGCGCGCGCGCACGCGGGCGCGCATCATCTGCAGCAGCTGGCTCTTGTTGCGGCTGTGCTGGAGCCACAGGACCTCGTCGGGAATGCCCGAGGCCTTGGACCACACCGCCGGATCGTCCTGGCGCTCGCGCCAGTCGGAACCCAGGTAGCGGTCGTAGATCGAGCCCAGCTCCTGCTGGACCCAGGTGGCCAAGTGCACGCCGTTGGTCACGTGCGAGATCGGAACTTCCTCGACTGGGCGCGACGGCCACAGGGACTTCCACATCTCGCGGGAGACCTGCCCGTGGCGGCGGCTGACGGCGTTGCGCCGTCCGGCCAGCTTCAGCGCCAGCGCGGTCATGTTCCAGCCGGTGTGGCCGGGCACGCGCGCGAAATCCAGGAACTGCTCGCGCTCCACGCCCAGCTGCGGCCAATAAGAGGCGAAGTACTCGCAGATCATCTCTTCCGCGAACACGTCGTGGCCGGCCTCGACGGGCGTGTGCGTGGTGAACACCGACATCTCGGCGACCTCGCGCAGGGCGACGTCCAGGGACTTGCCCTCGGAGACCTTCTCGCGGACCAATTCCAGGAACAGGAACGACGAGTGGCCCTCGTTGGCGTGGAACGTGCCCGGGTTGATGCCCAAGGCGCGCAGGACGCGAACGCCGCCGATGCCCAAGATGATCTCCTGGCGCAGGCGCGTGGTGCGGTCTCCGCCGTAAAGGCGGCCGGAAATCTCGCGGTCGGCGGGAGAGTTGCCGTCCACGTTGGTGTCCATCAGGTACAGCGGCACGCGTCCCACCTGGATGCGGCAGACCGCGATCTTCACCGTGCCCCGGCCCAGCGGGATGTCCAGGATCATGCGCCCGCCCGACGGGCCCACCACGGGCCGGATCGGGGAGTTGTCCCAGTCCACCGGCTCGTACACGTTCTGCTGCCAGCCGTCGGAGGAGATGCGCTGCTGCACGTAGCCCTGCGGGTACATGAAGCCCACGCCCACCAGCGGCACGCCCAGGTCGGACGCGGCCTTGCAGTGGTCGCCGGCCAGGATGCCCAGGCCGCCGGAGTAGATGCGCAGGGAGTTGTGCACGCCGAACTCGGCGGAGAAGTAGCCGATGTTCTGGCCCTTCATCTCGGGATGCGCCTTCGAGAACCAGGTGTCGGTCGCGTTCAGGTACTGGTCGAAAGTGGAGATCACCGCGTCGTAGCGGCCCAGGAAGCCCGCGTCGCCCAGCAGGGCGTCCAGGCGGTCCTTCGGGCAGCGGCGCAGCAGCTGCACCGGGTTGTGATGGGTTTCCGCCCAAAGGCTGCGGTCCATTTCCTTAAAGAGGGCGCGGGCCTCGGGATGCCAGCTCCACCAGAGGTTGTACGCCAAGTCCTTCAGGCGGGCGATGCGTTCCGGAAGATTCCAGTCGTGAAAAGAGTCGTTGGTCACCATAATCGTCATTCTACCTATTACGGGCCCCGTCGGCCAGGGCTTGACGGGACACCCGGACGGGACTATCCTGTCGTCGTGATCGCCCCGCTGCTCGCCTTGCTGATGATCTCCCCGGCCTCGGCGCTGGACACGGACGCGCCCGGGCGCCCGGCCCTGCGCGCCCGGGAGGCGATCGAGGCCCTCCCGGTCGAGGCGCGCGTGGAACTGCGGGAGATGTACTTCCGCTACCGGGACGAGGTTTCCCGCCGCCTGGACCAGGGCTGGGAGTCGGGGCTGCTCAACGACGCCGTGATCGAGGACGTGGACGAGCCCTTCCAGCCAGCGCGTCTTCTGGAGGACGCGCTGGCCAGCCGCCGCAAGGAACTGGCCGACCTGCAGGACGCGTTCGCGAAAACCACGCGCGACGCGCCGGAGTACGGCAAGCTGGCGCGGAAGGTGGAGGAGAAGAAGACGGCCGTCGAGAAGCTCAAGCGCAAGCTGCGCCGGGAAATCGGTATTTGCCGGGACTGGTCGGACGACGTCTGGTCTTTGCTCACGAAAATGAACCTGGACAACTGGAACGTGGACGACCGCCGCAGAACCGCGCCCCCCTTCCACACCGCCGCCGTCGCCTGCGCGCCCGCCGACGACCCCACCGTCTGCCTGGCCTTCGACCCCTGGGTCGGAGGGCAGGCCCAAATCTACGCGTTCAACGCCTGGGACGACAAGGAGCCCGGCGGCCGCATCCCCGCCGATTATTTCCTGCACGGCCTCCCGGAGAAAGCGCCGTGAGCGACGGGCCCCAGCTGGCCCTGTTGGCGCGAATCCACGAGGCCGTGACCTGGAACGACGCCGTGCGCCGCTACGAGAGCGACCCCTGGGCGTACATGCGCCGCAAGCTCAGCGACGCCGAAGGCCCGCTGCGCGCCTACAAAATCCAGGTCTTCGACGCGGCCAAGGAGCGCCTGCTGGCGGATTTGGCGCGGCCGCTGCTGCCGCCCGGCGCCCTGGAATCGCACAAGGAGGCGTTCGAGGGCCTGCTCTCCCGCGGCGATTTCGCGGACCTGGCCTTCCAGCTCGACCCCGCCGGCGACCGTCATGCGCGGCTGGAAGGCGCGCGCTCCGTGCTGAACGGCGCCGCCGCGCCGACCCTGTTCGACCACGAGGCCCTGGCCCCGGCGAAGCGCAGCGTCTCATGGGAAAAACGCGTGGCGGAGATGACCCGCCGCCTGGGCCTGGAAGCTCCGATCAAGATCGCGGAAAAGGGGATGGACGAGGCGCGGCGCGCCCGCCTGGCCCGGCGCCTGCGCCGCAATCTCCGCGAGTACCTGTCGGTCGCGCTCAAGGAGGACGGCCTGCGCGACGAGATCACCCCGTTCATGCTGGCGCGCATCGAGGCCGCGGTGGCGGCCGTCCTGCGCCCGCTCAACCGCTGGAGATGAATCCATGGATATCAAGTTCACCCACGTCACCTTCGTCGTCGCCGACATCGACAAGACGGTCGAATTCTACCGCGAGTTCTTCGGCCTGACCGTCGTGCGCGACCGCCGCGCCGAAGGCGGCAGCACGGTCTGGCTGGGGCCCGCGACGCCGAAAGGGACGGCGCCCGCCTACGTCCTCGTGATCGAAAAGGGCGAGGTGAAGAACCGTCTCGATCATCTCGGCTTTCAGTGCGCCGCGAAGGCCGACGTGGACGCTCTCGCCGCCAAAGCGAAGGCCCGGGGCGCGCTGGCCGAGGGCCCGAAGGACAGCGGCGGCGCCGTCGGCTACTGGGCTTTGTTCCGGGATCCCGACGGAAATCTGGTCGAAGCCACCTGCGGCCAGCCCATCCGGGGCGTTTAGAGGGACGCTATTTCTTGATGAAGTCCTGATACATGCCGTTATCCAGCATGAACGGCTGGTGGAGCACCGTGGCGAACTTGGCGCCGTCCCATTCGCCGACGATCAGCTCGATGTGGTATTGGCCCGGCGTCAGCCTCGTGTAGCCGATCCGGATCGCGGAGTCCGCGAAGTCCCAACATTCCCCCGCCTTCAGGACATTCTTGAACCGGATCCCGCCCAGGTTGAAAAAATGCGACCGGCCCGAGCGCGTCGACGGATCGTCGCTGTATAACCAAATATGGTAATTCAGGTTCCCCGACGGCGCCTGGTCCACGTTGCACAGGTGCGACGACACGTGCCAGATGCTCTGGTTCGGGTCGAAATCGAGCGCGGCGCGGTCCAAGCGCAGGCGCGTCGCCGCGGCGTTCGACGCCGCCGCCGCGAGCAGCAGCGCGCATAATACGCCGGCTTTCGCGGCCGAAAAGGGAAGGGATTCTTTCATGCGCGGATTATAGCCCCGCTTTCAATTATTATCAAGATGCGAATCTTCGTGACGGCGGCCCGCTTCGCCGGCACACCCTTGTAAAATCCAGATGCTCCGGGTATATTCTGTCGATGTCTCTCGATCGGAATTCGTGATGCGCGGCACCCGGCGCTTCGCGCGCTTTATCGCGCTGATTCCCGTCATTTTCGGGGCCTCCCCGGCCTGGTCGCAATTGGACAGTTGCGCCGATTTGAAGCGCTGGGCCGAACAACTTCGCAACGGCGCCGCCAATTGCGAAAACGCCGTGGCGAACAAGCAGATGTCGTCCTGCCAGGTCCGGGTTCTCTTCTCGCTGGCCCAGGTCCCGGGACTGGCCGGATCGGCCCCCGAGGCCGCGCCGTGGCTCACGTCGCCGTCGTCCGCCCGCGAATTGGCCGCGAAGGTCGATTCCTTGCGGTGCATTCAGGATCTGACCGTCCGAATAGATCCAGAAGGACCGCGCCAACCCGGCGATAAATTCACGATCTCCGTGGCGCCCGTCATGTCGGACGGGGGCGCGGCGCCGAAAGGCCTCGCCGTTTCATTCAAAGCCCAGGAACCGGAGAAGATCGCGCTTGAGCCCAATACTTCGATCGCCCACAAAGCGAACGGCCCTCGCATCGGCAGCCTGGAGGATGCGCACACGGCCTTCACCGGCGAAGACGGTGTCGCCAAGATGCCCGCGATGACGGCGCTACGCGCCGGCGAGGCTATCGCCCTCGCGACGGTCGTGAAATCGTTGATCGACATCGCCATCGAGAACGCCGGCCAGATCGGGATCTCCATCACCGCGACCGCCATGATTCACGATTTGACCGTCTCAATCAGCGGCCCGAACGCCTGCGACGAGCTTCGTGCGAAGGCCGCCTCGCTTTGCCAGAGTCTCAATGATTGTCGGGATGGGATGAACTGCGACACAGAAATACGTCCTCAGTGGCGCCAGTTCCTCCCTTGCGAGCGCGCTTGGCGAGAGATCTCCGATGTCTGCGCCACAGTAGCCGATAAGGAAAAGCACGATGAGATCGTCCGCCGTCAACGAGTCTGCGGAGAACTCATCACCAAGAATTGTTGCCCCGAATGGTCGCAAGACCTCGTGAATAAGAAGATTGATCTTTGCAAAGGCGCGGACGCTTCATGCACGGGGAAAGATCGCTGCCCGGCTCTCGCGCTGAAGCTCCTCGCGCTAAGAGGCTGTTCGTCGATCCGGGAGCACGAAACGAGGGTTTGCTTTGAGGGCCTATCCGATACCGGACATGAAATTCAATCCGCAAAGATCAATCGACGGATTGAGAAATGCCTGGAACTCATGTCGTCCGCTCAAACGCGCTTCCCGATGGACCCAAAATGCTTCGATGCCCCGCCGGAGCCCCCACAATGACCATCGACATGAAGTTATATTCCGAATGGCTCAAGTTTCATTTCGACCGTCCAGCATGGTCCGAACGCAAACCCTATGCAGAATCATCTCCTGAAGAGCAGGCGCGATTCAACGCCCTCAGCGAGCGAGAGGTTTTCTGGGACGACGATCCCCGTCGGCAACTCGCGTTTTTGACGCACACGTTTCTCAACGCCCCGTCCGTGCTGCCGAGTTTCACGCGGCATCAAATCGGCGAAGGGCTGTGGGATCTGACCGACACTATTTCGAGGGCCATGCATTCGAAAGTTCCCTCGTGGGATGAGAAGCGCGACCTCATCCGTTCGGTCTACACTTTGTTCGCTGACTTCTTCGCTAAAGATGGCGTTTCTCACAGCACGACCGAGGCCATCTTCCATAAATGGTGGGAAGAGTTCCCCTTTCCGAGCCCGTGGTATGACTCGTACTCGAAAAAGCGCGGCATCGCGCTTCCTCCGGAGTCTCAAGCCTACTACGATGAGGTCCTGGCCGTGATGGAGAAAATCATGCAGATCGGCGAAATCGGTTGCTACGACTCCGTCTACCACTCCCTCGATATTTGGCAGGAACCGACCGGCAAGGCGGAGCGGCTTAAACGCGAATACGCAACGCGCGGCCCAAAAACATAATCAGTCTCGCGGTTTTCCGTTCACGGCGCCCGCGCGGCGGGCGGCGCATCGAATTTCTTCTTGAGATCCTTGGTCAGGACGGCGAAGGCCGCCTTGTGCTCGACCTTGCGGATCTTGGCGTCGTACACCAGGAAATCGATGATGAGCTTGGCCTCGTCGGGACTGAAGGAGGGGCCGCCGCGCGCCTTGGCCTTCACGTGCATGGCGCTCACGTAGCGGCTCCAGTCCCCCCGCGTGATGTACGGCGAATTGATGGGCCGCGCCAGAGTGTGGCATTGGGAGCAGCTGTGCGCGAACACGGCGTAGTTCCCCTGCTGCGCCTTCGGGTAGGAAAAAATGTCGACCGTCTCGGGCCCCGCGTCGTAATAAAAATGACGGGCGGCCTTCGCCGCCGCGCTTGCGCCGTCCGCCCCGCCGCACAGCACCAGCAACGCGATCAGAATCCTCATGACGCCTCCCAGGAGCGCGGCCTCCGCACATGTTAACCCCGGGCGTCCCGAAACGCAAGAGCCCCCGCCTCTCCGGAGGGAACTGCTAGAATCCCTCGATGGGACTTCAGATCGGCTCCCTCCAAATCCCGTCGAGGATCATCCAATCCCCGCTGGCCGCGTGCTCCGACCTGCCTTTCCGGCTGGTCGCGCGCGAACGGGGCCTTGGGTTCTGCTTTTTGGAGATGGTCTCCGCGCAGTCGCTGACGCGCGACAACGCCAAGACCCGGCGCATTTTGAACACGGCGCCCGGTGATCGCCCCCTGGGCGCGCAGATCATCGGCTGCGATCCAGGCATGATGGCGGAAGCGGCCGCGATCCTGGAAGAAATGGGCTTCGACCTCATCGACATGAACCTGGGCTGCCCCGTGAAGAAGGTCGTGTCCAACGGCGAGGGCTCGGCCCTTTTGAAGGATCCGGAGAAGGCGGAAGCGGTGTTCCGCGCCGTGCGCCGCGCGGTCAAGCGCGTCCCCGTGACGGTGAAGATGCGCAAGGGCTTCAACGACCCGTCGGGCGACGAGGCCGCCGAGATGGCGCGGCGCGCCGAGGCCTCGGGCCTGGCCGCCGTCACCGTGCACGGCCGCACCCAGGCCCAGCAGTACGGCGGCAAGGCGGACTGGGAGGCCATCGGCAAGGTCAAGCGCGCGGTGAAGATTCCCGTCATCGGCAACGGCGACGTGCTGACGCCCGAGGACGGACGGCGACTGCTGGAGGTCTCCGGCTGCGACGGGATCATGATCGGCCGCGGCGGCCTGGGAAACCCGTGGATCTACCGGAATCTCGACGAGGTCATGAACGGCGCGCGTGAATCGGTGTACGTGCCCAGCGTGGCCGAGCGCAAGGCGACGTTGCTGGAGCACTTCGCGCTGGAGCGCCTGCACCAGGGCGACCGCCAGGCCGCGCTGAACATGCGCCGCATCACCGTCTGGTACACGCAGGGCCTGCCCTACAACAAGGCCATGCGCGTGGCCGTCTGCTCCACCATGGACTGCGAGGTCATCAAGGGCGTCATCGAGAAGTTCTTCGACGCGCTGCCGCTGGACGCCCCGCCGCCGTCGGTCCCCATCCTGCTGACGGAATAGGAAGCGCCGCGCTCAGCGCGCGCCGGCCGCGACGAACAGGTCTTCGGGCTTGGCGCCCATGCGCAGGCGCGATTCCAGCCAGACCCGGCGCAGCGCGTAGGACATCGGCCCCTGGGCCCGGATGCGGCGCGCGGCCGCGTGGATCCGGTCGCGCAGAAGATGGATGCGGCCGCGCGCGGCCAGGCGGCGGCTGAATTCGAAGTCCTCCAGCTCCGGATAGGACGGGAACCCGCCGGCGGCCTTGTATATTTCCGGCGTGGTGCAGATGCCGTGGTCGGCGCTGATCACGCCGCCGCGCACGCGCGCGTTGGACCAGGCCGACAGGAGCTTCAGCCCCGCTCCCACGCCGTAGTCCACGGAGAAGCCGACGGCCGCCACGTCCGAGACTTCCGTCGCCAGCCAAAAATGCTCCAGCGCCTGCTGCCAGTTGCCCGGCGGCTGAGCGTCGGCGCGCAGGAAGAACAGGAGGTCTCCCACGGCCTTCTCGGCCCCCGCGTTCCACTGCGCGCCGCGGTTGGCCTGCGGCATGTCGATCACCGTGTCGGCCCAGTCGGCCGCGGAACGCGTGGTTCCATCGTCGGAGCCGCCGTCCACCACGATGATCTCCATGGGGCTGGTCTTGGAGATCTGCCGCAGGCGCTTCAGCGCGGAGCCGATCTGCGGCCCCTCGTTGCGCGACGCGACGATGACCGAAAATTTCACGGCGCCAACGGCCTAAACGCCAGGCCCGTGGCGATCTTCGGATAGAAATACGTGGATTTCTGCGGGAGCAGGCCCACGGCCAGCGCCGCGCGGCGCACCTGCGCCACCGAGAACGGCTTGACCAGCACCGCGGCTCCGGAAACGGCCTTCGCCTTCTTGACGGCGACGGCGGCGTCGGGCGTGTAGCTCATCTCGTCGGGCGCCGTATCGGCGAAGAGCCGCGCGCCCAGCCACTCGACGGCCAATCCGCTGCGGCAGCCGTTGGCGGACTTCGGCGTGCCCAGCCAGAAGCCCTTCTCGATCAGCCCGAACGCGTACGGATTCTTCGCCGCCGCCAGAGCCTTCTCCAAGGCGGAAAGCGAGCCGTACTTCCTCATCGAAGCCAGCGACTCGGCCTTGGCCATCAGGCTCTTGGCCGCGATCCGGTGCGTGGGCAAGACGACCAGACCCTTATCCTCGTCGGGCACGAGGTACGTCAGCACCGCGTCCGAGCCCGGGAGCTTCGTGGTTTTATGATGATCCCGGCTCACGGAATACCGGTGATGACCGTCCGCGATCAGAATGGAGCGGGGCGCGAGAGCGCGGCGCAGGGCTTCGACCAGCTTCGGCTCGTCGGCGCGCCAAACCCGGTAGCCCACGCCGGCGTGGGACTTGCCCTTCGCCACCGGCTTGGCCTTCGCGGCCTCGGCCAGCGCCTTGCGCGCGGCGCCCGTCGGATCGGCGAAGACTCCGAAGATGGGGCTGACGTTGACGCGCAGAGCGTTGAGCATGCGCAGCCGGTCGGCCTTCGGCTTCGAAAGCGTGCGCTCGTGAGGGATGATCGCCTTCGCGGCCTTCGGCGTGGCGCCCAGCGCGGCCAGGAAGCCGCGGCGCACACGCGTCCGGCCGCCGTGCTTGTACGTCTCCTCGATCACGTAGAACGCGGGGCGCTCGTCGCGCGCCAACGTCCCGTCGTGAGTCCACTTCTTCCAGACGCCCTTCGCGCGGGCGTAGCGCGCGGCGCCCGCGCCCTGGGGAAGCTCCAGGAAAACGGCGTTGCGCTTCCGGGCGCGCAAGGTCTTGGCCAGCTCCGGACCGATCACGTCGTAGGGAGGGCACAGCGTTTCGTCCAGGGAGGCGGCGGCGTAGCGCACGCCGCGAAAGGGTTTCACTTCGGCCATGAAGTCATCATCCCGTTTTTGCCGCCCGTCCGTCAAGGAAGGATGGATCAAGGTTCGCGCCTCGGATTTCATGGGCAGCCCTGATTTTCGGCATTCTTCGTTTGTAAAAAAATTCGTCCGAATTTTTAAAGTCTATCCGCATCTCGCGCGCGATGTAAATAGTTCATTTTTTATCGTTGTTATTTTTTCAAAAGCGAAGGGCTGCCCGCATTCGAAGCGCTCCCTCCTCGACAACTTTGCGGACCGTCTCCCAGAGCAGTAGAATCTCCGGGTGAAGGTCCTCGTCTTCGGCGGCAGCTTCGATCCCCCTCACCGCGGCCACATGTCATTATTGGTAGCCGCGGCGAAACGGATACGCCCGGATCGGATCCTCGTCGTTCCGGCGTACCAGGCGCCGTTCAAGGACATGTCCGCCGCTCCGGCATTGGAGCGCGCGGAGATGTGTACCGCCGGGATCGTCGAAAAACTGCCGAAGCGCTGGAAGAAAATCGCGCGGGTGGATTTGTCGGAATGCCGAGAACGGCGAAAAGTGTTTACCGTCGAGACTTTGGCGCGTCTTCGGGCGATGGACCCGGATGGAGAGCTCCATTTCGTTTGCGGCCAGGACGCGGCGGCGTCATTTTTGCGCTGGAAGAATCCGGCGCGGCTGAGAACTTTGGCGAACTGGTGGTACGGCATGCGACCCGGCGCGACGGATGCGCCTCCGTCGTTCTTCCGCCGCCTCCCGGGACGATTCCCGGACATCTCCTCGACGGAATTGCGCGCGGCGCTTTCATTGGGGCACGACTGTACCGAGCATGTCTTTCCCGAAGTGATGGAACGAATCGAACGGCGCGGATCATATGGTGTTGGTCTCCTGCGCCGGTTGCAGAAAACCCTCAAGCCGGGAAGATACGAACACACCCTCAACGTCGCGACGCTTGCCGACGCATTGGCACGTCGTCACGGACAGGACGCGGGCAAGGCGCGGCTGGCGGGAATACTGCACGACGCCGGCAAACGATTTATGCCGCCGATGATGGCCGAATATGCCCGCAAGAACCGTTTGAATAT
Source organism: Elusimicrobiota bacterium (assembly GCA_044450965.1). Taxonomy (GTDB): domain Bacteria; phylum Elusimicrobiota; class Elusimicrobia; order UBA1565; family UBA9628; genus GWA2-66-18. Next base: position 56,241 of record JBIOJO010000007.1, read on the forward strand.
TCCCCAACGTGAACGGACCGCCGCGTTGGCCCCGATGCTCCTTCATGCGTATATCTCCGAAGACCTGGCGAAGAAGGAATTCAATGTGAGCGACGGCGCGGTCTTGAGCGCCATAAGGAATCACACGCTCGGCGACGTGAAGATGTCCGTTTTGGACAAGGTCGTTTATGTCGCCGACGCCTGCTCCGCGGACCGGGATCATGCCGGCGTGAACACGACGCGCGCGCTCGCGTTCACCGATCTCGACGCGGCGTTCCTCCGTTGTTTAACGGACAAATTATCCCACGCGCTCGCGCGCGGCGCGTGGCTGCACCCTCTCACCATACAACTATGGAATTCCCTCGCCGCGCGGTAGCCGTCGAGCGCGTCCTGGCCGTGGTCCTGCTGACCGCGGCCCTGGGCGCCGCCTGGGCCGAGTCCGGCTCCACCTTGGCCGCGCGCGTGCGCGACGGGCAGCCGTGGCCGGCCTGGGTCGAGGCCCGCACGCGCGGCAACGCCGCGCTCCCCTCCTTCCACCTCGCCGTGTATGACCCCGCCGCGCGGCGGCTCTCCATTCTTCACGTGCCGGGAGAAACGAAGCTGGACAAGAAGCGCTCCCTGGAGCGCGCGTACCAGGAGGCGCTGAAGATCTCCGAGAACCCCGACGACGCCGCCCGCGCCGCCGAGGACTTGGCCGAGGCGCGCCTGCGCGAGCTGTCCCCGGAGCCGATTCCTTCCGTGTCCACGCGCCTGCTGGTGGAAGTGGCGCCGCCGGAGGCGGAGGACGAGCCCGCCGTCGCGGCCGCCCTGGCGCTCAAGGCCCGGGGCCGCAGCCCCCGAGCCTGGCTGGGGCTGGCGCGCCGCGCCTGGCGCGGGCTTCGCGCCGGAGACCGGTCGGCGTTCGACCCCCTCCTGTTCGCCCTGGAGCTGCGCAAGGCCCCGCTCGAGAACTTCGAGCCGGCGCGCCTTCCGGACGAAGCCCAGGCTCCCGGCCTGCTGGGCCGGATCCTGCGCGCGGATTCGCCGGACGGCGACCCGCGCGCGACGACGGCCGAAGTGCTCAACGGCGCCGGCGCGCCCGGCCTCGCCACCCGTGCCGCAAAAATGCTGAGATTGAAGGGCGTCGACGTCCTGACGACCGGCAGCGCGCGGCCGCGCACGCGCACCTTGGTGTACGATCGCGTCGGCGACTACCGGCGCGCCGCGAAGGCCCTCTCCGCTCTCGGCTGCCCGACGGCCCGGGCGCTCACGCGGGTGGATCCCTCCCGGGTGGTGGACGTGACCGTCGAGATCGGCGGCGACTGCGCCGGAGCGTTCGGGACCGGCGAAAGCCGGGAGCCGTGAACTGATTTAAGGAGACTCCTCATGGAACTCGTCGAAGTCCTGAAGGCCTCGGTCGCCGCCGGAGCCAGCGACATTCATATCGTGATCGGCAAGCCCCCCCTGATGCGCGTCAGCGGAGAGATCGTCGAGATGCCGGGCTTCCCCAAGATCAACGCCGAGGAATCCAAGCGCCTGATCTACTCCATCCTTTACGAGGAGCAGCGCGCCAAGTTCGAGGAGAACTGGGAGCTGGACTGCTCGTTCGCCGTCTCCGGCCTGTCGCGATTCCGCGTCAACGTCCTCCTTCAGAAGAACGGCGTCGAGGCCGTCATGCGCGTCATCTCCTCGAAGATCCCCACGCCGGAGCAGCTGCGCCTGCCCAAATCCATCATGGACCTGGCCGACCTGCCGCGCGGCCTGGTGCTGATCACCGGCCCGACGGGCTCGGGCAAGTCCACCACGCTGTCGGTGATCATGGAAATGATCAACCAGAAATACGCCGACCACATCCTCACCGTGGAAGATCCGATCGAATTCGTTTATGAATCGAAAAAGGCCATCTTCCGTCAGCGCGAGGTCGGGCAGAACACCAAGTCCTTCACCGCCGCGCTGCGCTCCGCGCTGCGCCAGGACCCCGACGTCATCCTGGTCGGCGAGATGCGGGATTTGGAAACCATCCAGCTGGCCATCACCGCGGCCGAGACGGGCCATCTGTGCTTCGGCACTTTGCACACCCAGGACTGCCCGTCCACCATCGACCGCATCATCGACGTGTTCCCGCCGCACCAGCAGACCCAGGTGCGCGTCCAGCTGGCGGTCGTCCTGCAGGGCGTCGTCTGCCAGCAGCTGATCCCGCGCAAGGACGGAGAGGGCCGCATCGGCGCGCGCGAGATCATGATCATGACGCCCGCGATCTCCAACCTGATCCGCGAGGGCAAGACGCACATGCTCTACCAGGCCATCGACACCGGCGCCAAGCACGGGATGATCCCCATGGACAAGGCTCTGGCCGAGCTGGTGCGTCAGGGCCTGATCGCCCCCGAGGAAGCGCTGACCCGGGCGAACAACCCGGACACCTTCAAGCAGTTGGCCGGCATCACGGGCCGCTCCGGCTCGTCGCTGATGTAATCATGGATTCGACCGAACGCGTCCGCCTCCTCCGCTCTCTCCAGCTGTTCTCGCAGCTGCCGGAGGAGCGCCTGCGCTCGCTCGGCGAGCTGCTGGAGCCGCTGACGGTGGAGGACGGCCAAGCGTTCATCGTCGAAGGCGCCAAGAGCGACGGGCTCTACTGCGTGATCTCGGGCCGGGTGCGCGTGGCCAAGCGTCTGGGCGAGGGCGGCGAGAAGGACCTGGCCTTCCTCGCCCCGGGCGACTGCCTGGGAGAGATGGAGCTCCTGCGCGGCGGCATCCGCTCCGCCAGCGCGTACGCGATGGGCCGCACCGAGCTCCTGAGCCTGAAGACCGCCGCGCTGACGGGCTGGCTGGACGCCGACCCCGCCACGGCCGCGCGCTTCTTCTCCGGCCTGGCGGAGGTCCAGTCCGGGCGCCTGCGCCGCACCTCCGACGAAGTCGCGATGCTCTACGACCTGTCCCAGCTCCTGCTGACGCCGCAGGCGACGTCCACCTTGCTGCTGACGCACGCTCTCGAGCGCGTGACCCCGCATCTGCAGGGCGCCTGGGCCGCCGAGGCCCGCGTCTACAACCAGTTCGAGAACGAGATGGACCTGGCCGCGCGCCACGGCGCCGCGATCGGCGCCGCCGCGGCCGAGCCCGCTCCGACGACGGCGGCCGACATGTCGTGGACCGACTCACGCACTTTACAGCTGATTCTGCGCGCCCCCAAGCGCCTGCTCGCCTGCCTGCGCTTCCGCGCCGACGCCGAGCTGGACGACTCCAAGCGCGCCGAGGCGGCCCGCACTTTGGGCGCGGTGGCGCGACTGCTCACCTCCGCGCTCGAAAACATCGAATTCCGCACAGACGAAGCGCTCCGAGAGCGCCTGAGGTCCCGAACCCATGGCCCGAGCATTTAAAGCCGTCGCCGTCGCCGTCGCCCGCGTGGCCGACGACAAGAAAGCCGAGAAGGTCCAGGTGCTCGACGTCCGCAAGACGAGCAACGTCGTGGACTATCTGGTGGTCGTCACCGCGCTCTCCCGCCCGCACATCGAGGCGCTGGAGCAGAAGATCGTGGAGGCCATGGAGGTCTCCGGGCTGGGGGTGCATCACCGCTCCCGCCCGCAGTCCGACGCCTGGCGCGTGCTGGACTTCGGCGGCGTCATGGTCCACCTGATGAGCGCCGAGGCGCGCGAGCTGTACGCGCTGGACCGGCTGCACGACGGCGCGAAGGAAATCGCATGGCAGAACTGACCGAGGTCCTCAAGGCCATCGTCGCGTCCGGCGCCAGCGACCTGCACCTGGTCGTCGGCAAGCCGCCGATGGCGCGCCTCAACGGAGTGATGCACCCGATGAACGGCGCCGCCGCGGTCACCGCCGAGGAATGCGAGCGCATGATCTATTCCGTGCTCTCCGAGGCCCAGCGGGCGCGCTTCGAGGAGAACTGGGAGCTGGACGGCTCCGTGACGGTGCCGGGCGCGGCTCGGTTCCGGCTCAACGCGTTCCGCCAGAAGAACGGCGCCGGCGCGGTCTTCCGCGCCATCTCGTCCAAGATTCCGACGCCGCAGGAGATCGGGCTGATGCCGGCCATCGCCAACTTGATCGACCTGCCGCGCGGCCTGGTGCTGGTCACGGGCCCCACGGGCTCCGGCAAGTCCACCACCCTCGCCTGCCTGATCGAGCAGATCAACCAGAAGAGCCAGAAGACGGTCCTCACCATCGAGGACCCGATCGAGTACGTCTACGAGGACAAGAACTCCGTCGTCATCCAGCGCGAGGTGGGCAGCAGCACGAAGTCCTTCGCCGACGCCCTGCGCCACGCGATGCGCCAGGACCCGGACGTGATCCTGATCGGCGAGATGCGGGATTTGGAAACGATCCAGCTGGCGCTGACCGCGGCCGAAACCGGCCACCTATGCTTCGGCACTCTGCACACGCAGGACGCGCCGTCCACGATCGACCGCATCATCGACGTGTTCCCCGCGGTCCAGCAGGCGCAGATCCGCCTTCAGGTCTCCTCCGTCCTCCAGGCCGTCGTCTGTCAGCAGCTGCTGCCGCGCAAGGGCGGCGGGCGCGTCTGCGCCCGCGAGTTCCTGCGCGTGACCACCGCGGTCGGCAGCCTGATCCGCGAGGGCAAGACGCACCAGATCTACAACGCGATGGAAGCCGGCGCCAAGCACGGCATGATCTCCATGGATCAATACCTGGCGTTCCTGATCAAGCAGGGCATGGTCGAGCCGGACGAGGCCTGCTCCCTGGCCCACGATCCCGGCACCGTCCGCGCGCTGGCGGGCATGGCCGCGGTGCCGCCCCCGCAGATATGATCGTCGCCCGCCTGCGCCGCGCCCTCACCGCCAAGGCCGCCGATTGGGCCAAGTCGCAGGGCCTGAAGCTGCCCGACGCCCTCCCCATCGCCCCGGCGCCGCCGCATGTGAAGGCCGATCTTTCGTTGCCGTGGCCTTTGGCCGTCGCGAAGGCCGCTAAAAGAAATCCGTTGGACCTGGCGAAGTCGCTCGCCGCCGTTTTGGCGGAGATTCCCGAAGTCGAGGCCGCGGAGGCCTCGCCGCCCGGCTTCGTGAACATCGTCGTGCGCAACTCCGCCTTGGTCGCGAACCTCAAGGCGATCACCCTCAGCCCGAAGACCTACGGGCGCGAGGACGACGGCACGAAGGCCAAGACCTTGATCGAGTTCGTTTCCGCCAACCCGACGGGCCCGCTGCACATGGCGAGCGGCCGCGGCGCCACCCTGGGCGACTCCCTGGTCCGGATCATGCGCCGCCTGGGCCGCACCGTGGCCGCGGAATACTACGTCAACGACGGCGGCGACCGGGTCATTCTGCTGGGCGAGTCCATCCTGGCGCGCTACAAGCAGTCGAAGGGCGAGGACGCGAAGGTGCCCGAGAAGGGCTATCAAGGCGAGTACCTGGCGGACCTGGCCGCGGCGGCGCCTGCGGAAAAGTCGTCGTGGGACGCCGCCAAGTGGGGCCGCTACGCGATGGACGCGCTCCTGGCCTCCCACAAGGACGACATGAAGGTGTTCGACGTGACCTTCGACCGCTGGTACCTGGAGAGCGAGCTGTTCGCCTCCGGCGCGGTGGAGAAGACCCTGGCTTTCCTCAAGGGCCGCGGCATGGTGTTCGAGAAGGACGGCGCGGTGTGGCTGGGAACCATGAACGCCGAGGGCTCCACCGACGACAAGGACCGCGTGCTTGTTAAGAATACGGGGAAGCCGACTTATTTCCTGCCCGACATCGCTTACCACAAAGATAAGTATGACCGCGGATACGACCGGTTGATCGACATTTTCGGCGCCGACCATCATGGCTACGTCCCGCGCATGAAGGCGGCCATCGCGGCGCTGGGCAAGGACGCGGACTCCTACCACGCGATCGTCCACCAGCTGATCCACTTGTTCCGCGGGACGGAATCGGTGAAGATGTCCAAACGCGCGGGCACCTTCATCTCGCTGCGCGAAATCATGGACGAAGTGGGCAAGGACGCGTGCCGCTTCTTCTTCGCGCTGCGCACGCCGGACAGCCACCTGAACTTCGACCTGGAGCTGGCCAAGCAGAAGTCCAGCGAGAATCCGGTCTTCTACGTCCAGTACGTGCACGCGCGCATCTGCTCCATCTTCCGCAAGGCCGACGAGGCCGGCCTCCTCAAGATCGGCGCGGCCCTGCCCATGCCCAACGCGCTGTTCCTGACCTCTCCGCAGGAGCGCGCGCTGCTGCTGAAGCTGTCCTGGCTGCCCGACGTCCTGCTGGACGCCGAGAAGCTGCGCTCCCCGCACCCGCTGGCGAACTACCTGATGGAGCTGGCCGGGCTTTTCCATCCGTTCTACGAGCACTGCCCCGTGGTCACCGCCGACGACGCCGAGGTGGCCAAGGCGCGCCTGCTGCTGATCGCCGGCGTGCGCGACGCCATCCGCGAAGGCCTGGACATGCTGGGCGTCTCCGCGCCGGATTCGATGTAAAGTTCATGATCGATCCCGCCAGCGCGGTCTCTCCGGCCAAACCTCCCGAAGAAAAGTCGGCCGCCGTCACGGGCCTGGGCATCGCGGCGATCGTCGTCGGGGTTCTTTCCGGGCTGCTCATGGCCGGAGGCCTTCTCCTGAAGGCCCTTCCGATCGCCGCCCGGTTGTCGCCCCTGCTTCTGACGCAGCTCATCGGAATGGGCCTCATCGCCGGGGCGGGCGCCGCGTGCTTCGGATTCGGCCTAGCCGTCGGCGCGCTGGTCCACAAGGGCGGCGGAAAGGTGCCGGCCATCGCCGGCGCGCTGCTCAACGCGATGATCCTCATGACGGTGAGCAGCCTGGCGCTTCTGGGATTGCTCGTCGGCTCGCGCGCCGCGTCCGCGCAAAAGACCCAGGCCGCGGCCCTGGAGGCCGGCGCTCAGGCCGCGGCGCAGGCCGCGGCCGATTCGCGGGCCTCGCAGTTGAAAGCCGCCGCCATCGGCATGGAACAGGCGCAGCACGACGGATACGCGGCCGTCACGGTGGCCGACCTGATCGCCGATCCCGAGCATCACGCGGCGGCGAAGGTCTGCTTCACGGGCTTCTACAGCGGGTCCTCGCCCGACCTCTTCTTCGTCTGGGGACAGTTCGGGAAGGGCGGGTCCATCCGCGTGGACGGCTCCGGCTTGAGCGTCGAAAAGAAGAAGGACCTGCTGAACCACCTCGACGGCTTTCACCGCCTGCTGGTCAAAGGGACGTTCGGAGTCTTCACGGACAAGCGCCTCGCGGGCCTGCCCCGTGTCCCGGCCCATTCGGTCGTCGCCGACGAGGTCGTGGACCTCGGCAGGGACGCCAACCCCAGCGCCGAGTAGACCCGGCTCCTTGACGGGCCGGGATCGCCGCCGTATACTGAATCGGCCGATGAAAAAATCCGCGTTGTTTCTTGCGGGAGCGATCCTGTTGACGTCTTTCTCGACGCAGGCGCGCGCGGCGTCGAGCAATACGCCACCCGCCGAATCCGACGGTGAGACGGCCGAAGCACCCGCGGAAACGCCCGATTCGGGCGCCGCCGGCCAGCAAGGCGTTCCCGACGCCCCGGTCTCCGCCGACGACGAAGAGGCCTCGACGCCGGCCTCGGGCCCAGGCGTCACCCACGATCGCATCGGGAACGCCCCCGCGGCCGCCGTGCAGCGGCCGGAGACTTCGGATGGCGGCGACAATTCCTCTCAACAGGCTTCGGTCACAGCTCCCCCTTCGGGAGCGGCGTCTTCAACGCCGGACACCACGATATGCACCGTCCCTATGCCGACGCTGAAGATCGGAAGCCATTATCGATGCGCCCCGGCTTATCGTTGTCCCGGGAACAGGAATGGCCAAATGACCCGGTTCCAGCACGTGATTTGGGAATGGGGGAACATCGAAACGATCGTGGGCCACTATTTCGCGTCGCGAACTTGCGACGGGGAGTACTCATCGGCGATCGTGACGTCTCTTTACATGAATACGGCCAGCGGAACGGTGCCCGACAGCGACGCGTACGGAAAGTCCGTGACCGATGGGGAATGCCACCCCCTGTATCCCAATCCCTTCACTCCCAACACGGTCTATTCCGATATCTCGCGGGGAGGATTACAACTGAATTCTTGGACCGATGGGTACTGCTATTACGTGCCCGACCGTCGGCCTGTCACTCCTCCTTGACGGGGACGGGCCCGCTCGCTACACTAATGGCATGGATATGAATCAGACCTCCGTTCTGCCCCGCGCCGAAGTCGGCCTCCGCCATTTCATGCACATGGTGTACGGCTGGATGAGCCTGGGCCTGTTCGTCACCGGCGCCTGCGGCGCCTACATGGCGTCGGACCCCCGGATGATCGTCAACCTCATCCACAACCCCATCCTTTTCTACGGGCTGATGCTGGGCGAGCTGGGCCTGGTGCTGTTCCTGTCCGCGGCCGTCGCGCGGATGGAGGCCTCCACGGCGAAATTCGCGTTCCTGTTCTACGCGGCGCTGACCGGGGTGTCCCTGTCCACGGTATACCTGGTCTACACCAGCCAGTCCATCGCCAGCACCTTCTTCCTGACCGCGGGCCTTTTCGGCATCATGGCCGCGTACGGCTACACGACGAAGACCGACCTGACCACCATGGGCAACATCCTGTTCATGGCCTTGATCGGCCTGGTGCTCGCGACCGTGGTGAACATCTGGCTGCACAGCGCCGCCATCCAGTGGGCCACCACCTACATCGGGATCGTGATCTTCACCGGCCTGACCGCCTACGACTCGCAGAAGATCAAGGCCCTGTACCGCCCCGGCGCCGACGGCACCGAGGAGGAGACCAAGGGCGCCATTTTGGGCGCGCTGGCCCTGTACCTGGACTTCATCAACCTCTTCCTCAGCCTGCTGCGGGCGACCGGCAAACGTCGGGATTGAACGGTCTTCCCCCCCTGCTGGCTTTCCTCGCGTTCTTCGCGGGGATGTGGGCGGGCATTTCGTTGTTGATTTCCCGAATCTCGGGATGGTCCTCGCTCGCCGCGCGCTATCCGGCGGAATCGCGTCCCGACGGTGAACGCCTGACGTGGGCCAGCGCCCGGCTCAACGGCGTCTCTTTTAAATCCTGCTTGAACATGACCTTGGGGCCTTCGGGGTTCTACGCCGTTCCGGCGCTGCCCTTCCGTTTGTTCATGCCGGCGTTCCTGGTCCCCTGGACCGACGTCGGCTTCGCGGGCTTCCAGGAAATATTATTCTGGCGCTTTCCGGTCTTCCGCCTGGGCGGCGCGGAAGGCCCCGTCCTGATATTGTTCGGCAAGACCGGCGCCCGCTTCGCGCCGTATTTGAACGACGAGAACCGCCGCCGTTACGACATGGACGCCCGTTTCGAGGGCGTTCCGGTCGACAAGAAGTTGCTGCTCGTCGCGCTCATCGCCGCCGTCATCGGCCTGGCGGCCGCGCTTCTCGCCGGCAAGCGCTAGCGCTAAACGGCGCGGAAGGCTTCGCGCGCCGCGGCGATGGCGTGGTCCAGCTCGCCCTCGCCGTGAGCGTAGGAGACGAACAAGGCCTCCCACTGCGCCGGCGGCAGGTACACGCCGCGCTTGAGCATGGCGTGGAAGAACCGGCCGTAAGCCAACTTATCAGCCTTTAAAGCCGACGTGTAATCCGTCGGAGACTCCTTGGCGAAGAAGGGCGTGATCATTGAGCCGAAGGAGTTGATGCGCAGGTCGACGCCCGCGTCGGCCGCGGCCGAGCGGAGGCCCTCGCTGAAATAATCGCCCAGCTCCTCGAGACGCGCGTACGGATCCTCGCGGCGCAGAAGCTCCAGCATCGCCATGCCCGCCGCGACCGCCACGGGATTGCCCGACAATGTGCCGGCCTGGTAGGCGGGGCCTTCGGGAGCGATCATGGACATGACGTCTTTACGGCCGCCGTAGGCGGCCAAAGGCAATCCGCCGCCGACGATCTTGCCCAGGATAGTGAGGTCCGGCTTGATGCCGAACAAGGTCTGCGCGCCGCCGTAGCAGACGCGGAAGCCGGTGATGACCTCGTCGAATATTAAGAGCGATTTCTCGCGGGTCGTGATCTTGCGCAATCCTTCCAGGAAGCCGTCTTCCGGGAAGACCACCCCCATGTTGGCGGGAATGGGCTCCACGATGACGGCCGCGATTTTGTTTTTGTGCTTCTTGAACGCGGCTTCCACGGCAGGCAAATCATTAAACGGCACCACCACGGTCGTCGCGGCAAACGCCGCCGGCACGCCGGCCGAATCAGGGATGCCCAAGGTCGTCGCGCCGGAACCCGCGGCCACGAGCAAACTATCGACATGACCGTGGTAACATCCAGCGAACTTGATCACGAGATCCCGCTTGGTGAACGCGCGCGCGGCGCGCAGGGCGCTCATGTCCGCCTCGGTGCCGGAGCTGGTCATGCGGATCAGCTCCATGGACGGGAAGGCGTCGCGGATCTGCTCGGCCAGTTCCACCTCGGCCACGGTGGCGGCGCCGAAGGTGCTGCCGCGCTCCAAGGCGGCCTTCGCGGCCTCCACGATCTCGGTGCGCGCGTGGCCGAACATCAGCGGCCCCCACGACAGGCAGAAATCGATGAACGGCAGACCGTCGGCGGAGAACAGGAACGGCCCGGAGCCGGAGTCCACGAACAGAGGCGTGCCGCCCACGGACTTGAACGCCCGCACGGGGGAGTTCACGCCGCCGACCAGGACCTTGCGCGCGCGCGCGAACAGCGCCTTCTGATCCACGCGCGGCGGCGCGGCGATCTTCGTGGCGGCCTTCCGGGCGGGGCGCTTCTTCAGTTTCCGAGCCATCGTGCGGCCTCCAAGGCGTAGTAGGTCAAAATTAAATCGGCGCCGGCGCGCTTGATGCCGGTCAGCGACTCCAGCGCGATCTTGCGCTCGTCCACCCAGCCCTTCGCGGCGGCGGCCTTGATCATGGCGAACTCGCCGGAGACTTGATAGGCGGCGGTCGGGAGGGCGAAGCGGTCCTTCACCTCGCGCAGGACGTCCAGATAGGGCATCGCGGGCTTGACCATGACCATGTCGGCGCCCTCTTCCACGTCGAGGGCGACCTCGCGCAAGGCCTCGTCGAAATTCGCGGGGTCCATTTGATAAGACGAGCGGTCGCCGAACGAAGGCGGCGATTCGGCCGCTTCACGAAAGGGGCCGTAAAAAGCGGACGCGTACTTGGCCGAGTAGGCGAGGATGGGAGTGTCTTCCAAGCCCTCCCCGTCGAGGGCGCGGCGCATGGAGGCCACGACGCCGTCCATCATGCCCGAGGGCGCGACGATGTCGAATCCGGCCTTGGCCTGGGAGACGGCGGTCTTGGCGGCCAACTCCAAGGTAGGATCGTTCAAGACCTTGCCGTTTTTGACGATCCCGCAGTGGCCGTGATCGGTGTACTCGCAGAAGCACAGGTCGGCGATAAGGAGAAGCTCGGGATATTTGTTCTTAATGGCTTTCGCGGCGCGCTGGACGATGCCGTCGGACGCGTAGGCGCCGGAGGCCTTGGCGTCCTTCTTGTCGGGGATGCCGAACAGGATGACCGCGGGGACTTTCAGCTTCACCGCCTCGCCGGCGGCCTTCACGGCCTCGTCCACGGAGTACTGGAAGTGGCCCGGCATGGAGGAGATCGGCCGCTTCTCCCCTTTGCCGGGGCGGACGAACAGCGGCAGGACGAAGTCGCCGGCGTCCAGCGTGGTCTCGCGGACCAAGGCGCGCAGGGCGGGGCTGGTGCGGAGGCGGCGAGGACGCGTGATGGGGAAGGCCATGGACGGCATTTTACTATAATCCCCTCTCATGGACATGAAAGAGGCGCTGACTTTCCACGACGTTCTGCTGGTCCCCAAACGGTCGTCGATCGCGTCGCGCAAGCACGTGGACACGACCGGACGCTTCTCCCGGCGCATCTCGCTGAAGGTCCCCATCGTCTCCGCGAACATGGACACGGTGACCGAGGCGCGCATGGCCATCGCCCTGGCGCGCGTGGGCGGGCTGGGAATCATCCATCGCTTTCTGACGGTCGAGGAGGAGGTCGCGCAGGTCGCGAAGGTGAAGCGCGCCGAAAGCATCGTCATCGACCGGCCGTACACCATCGGCCTGGAAGGCACCGTCGGGGACGCCAAGGCGCTGATGCGCGAGCACGGCGTGGGCGGCCTGCTGGTGGTGGACGCGAAGGGCAAGCTGTTGGGCCTGGTCACCGAGCGCGACGTGCAGTTCCGCGACAAGGCCGACGAGCCGCTGCGCAAGGTCATGACCTCCAAGCTGATCACCGCGCCGCCGGACGTGGGCTCCGCCAAGGCGCGCGAGATCCTGCGCGATCACAAGGTGGAGAAGCTTCCCCTCGTGGACAAGGACGGGCGCCTGAAGGGCCTGATCACCGCGAAGGACCTCAAGAACCGCACGCTCCATCCCGACGCCTCGCTCGACGGCAAGGGCCGCCTGCTGGTGGGCGCGGCCGTGGGCGTGGTGGGCGATTATTTGGAGCGCTCCGCCGCCGTGCTGGAAGCCGGCGCGGACTGCCTGGTGGTGGACGTGGCCCACGGCCACGCCGATCACGTGATGAAGGCCGTCGAGGCCATGCGCGCCAAGTTCCCCAAGGCCGAGATCGTGGCCGGCAACGTGGCCACCTACGAGGGCGCGCGCGACCTGGTCTCGGCGGGCGCCGACGGCATCAAGGTGGGCGTGGGCCCGGGCTCCATCTGCTCCACGCGCATCGTCTCCGGCGCGGGCGTGCCCCAGCTCACCGCGATCATGGACTGCGCCAAGATCACGCGCGAGAAGGGCGTTCCCATCTGCGCCGACGGCGGCCTGCGCGACTCCGGCGACCTGGCCAAGGCCTTCGCGGCCGGCGCGTCGTCCGTCATGCTGGGATCCCTCCTGGCCGGCGCCGAGGAAAGCCCAGGCTGGACCGTGGTCCGCGGCGGCGCGCGCTGGAAAATCTACCGCGGTATGGCGTCCTTGGGCGCGACGCTCTCGCGCAAGAAGAAGGACAGCCGCGACGCGGCGGAGCTCAACCCCATCGAAGTCGCTGAAGTGGTGCCGGAAGGCGTCGAGTCCATGGCGCCCTACAAAGGCGCGGTGGCCGACGTGATTTACCAGCTGATCGGCGGCGTGCGGTCCGGAATGAGCTATTCCGGCGCCAGCTCTTTGCCCGAGCTGTGGAAAAAAGCCGAGTTCGTGCGCATCACCTCGGCGTCCTGGGCGGAATCACGCCCGCACCACCTCGACAAGTAACCAAGCCTCCATGGCTTGAAATCCGTTCAAAGGGGTCTATACTAACGCCATGCCCCTTCGAGGCCGCCCTCGCTTTGGATTCGGCGCCGGCGCTTGGGTCCTGCTGATCGGCGGAATCGCGGCGATATTCGGTACCTTTTTCTTGTTGAACGCCCGCGCGCGAGGGCGCTTCGACTCCAATTCGGCGCCCGCTCCAGACCGAACCATCGAGAGCGAGATCGCCGGACTCCCGCCTGGTCATCCCTGGGCCGGACGCTATTCGAAGGGCATTGAACACCTCGAGGTCTCCCCCACACGGTGGTGCCGTACCATCGTTTTCGCCGATATCCTCGACAACGACCCGCCCGTCGGCCGTCTGGTCGTCGCCGGGACGCACTTGCGCCTGAACGGGACCGACGAACAGGACCGCGAATTGGCAGATCTGGTGGTGGTGCCTTGGGGAGAGCGCGTGTACCTGGTCCCGACCGATCGGCTCACTTTTTTCGCCGGCGACGTCACCGCGGGGATCGAACCCGGCCGAACCGGCGGCTACTACCTGCGTGACGGCGACGAGCGTAAACCGGCGCCCGGAAGACCGTCCCTTCCTCCGAGTTTCCGCAAATACCTGCTCAACCAAGAAATTTCCGCCGCGGTGCTCCGCGTCGAATCACCATGGGTGGATAAAAATTTAAACCGGCTGATCATCAGCGCCGGTCGGCGGCAAGGAGTCCTGACTCGCATGGTCTTTCATTTTCAGAAACAGAACACGGATTTGGCGGCCTTCGCGATCGAGGTTAGGGAAAATGAATCCATGCTTCTCTGCCCAGGATACGTCCCCGCGATAAATCGCCCACGCGCCGGGTGGAAGGCAACCACGGGCGCCGCCCCCGCACCCCATTGATAATCGACTGTCGTCAAAGACAGTCGGATTGTGAATAACTCTGTATCCGGCTCGGCTATACGTCCAACCAGTAGCGTCGGTAGAACATTCCAGTCTGGGCATCGGTCCGCCGTGCCTCCAGGCGCGCGCCCGCGTTCTCCAGCAGCTTCCAGGAACCGACGTTGTCGTCGTCGCAGGTGATGAGGATTCGCGTTAATCCGACCGCCCGGCAGATCGGCAGGCACAGCCGGAACATCTCCGCGGCGTAGCCGCGCCGGCGGTAACGCGGCGCGACGGAGTAGCCGATGTGGCCGCCGCGTTCGCGCAGATGCTCGTTCAATTCGTGACGGATATTGACGCGTCCGACGATGACGCCGTCCACGAACGCGTACAGCATGGTGTCGGGCACGCGGCCGGGAGGAAGGTCTTCGCCGCGCGCATTCTTTCGCAGGCGTTCCACATGTTCCGAAAATGGGATTCCCGGCTTCCATTGAAACGTCAGCCAGTCCAGAATACCTTCGTATTCTTGGACGGCTTGCAGGAACGCCGCCTCGTCGTTGTCGGCCAGTTCCCGAAGGACCAACAGAGTATCCTCAGGCCGTCACGGCGAAGGAACGGGCCAGCGCCTCGACGAACGAGGACGCCGACGGCCAGCGCGCGCCGGGCTCGGGCTCGAGCGCCCGGGCGATGGCGTTGTCGGCCGAGGCCGGGATGGACGGGCTGATCTCCGACGCGGGGCGGTACATCTTCTCGGCCTTCATCATCATGCCGCCGTGCGGGAACGGGGTGCGTCCCGTCAAAACCTCGTAGGCGCAGGCGCCCAGGGCGAAGATGTCGGCGGCAGGTCCCACGCCGCCGCCGCGCTCCTGCTCCGGCGCCATGTAGGCGGGCGTGCCGGCCACTTCCACGCGCGACAAGGTGGACATGGTCTCCGCCACGCGCCGCGCGATGCCGAAGTCCATGACCTTGGCGGTGTCGCCGGACACCATCACGTTGGCGGGCTTGAGATCTTGATGAACGACGCCGGCGGCGTGCGCGCAGTCCAGCGCCTTGGCGACCTGGCGCAGGACGGCCACGGCCTCGGCCGGGGGCAAGGCGCCCCGGCCCAGGCGCTCATGAAGCGTCTCGCCGTTGACCTTCTCGAAGACCAGAAACAAACCCTCGGCGTCCTCGTGGATGGCGTGAATCTCCACGATGTTCGGGTGCTTGAGCCCGGCCACGGTGCGGGCTTCCTTCAGAAAGCGGGCGCGCTCGCGCGGGCTGTCGGCGATCTCGGCGCGCAGCTTCTTGAGGGCCACGGTGCGCTGCAGGCCCAGGTCCACGGCCTCGTACACCACGCCCATGCCGCCCTGGCCCAAGGTCTTGACTATGCGGAAGCCGGCCGGCGCCGCGTCCGGCCGCGCGCCGCGCTCAAGCAAAGCGTGGTCGTCGGCGCGCATGGCCAGCCGCACGGAGGAATCTCCGCGCTTGCGGAACATCGCGAAGGAGAAGAACAGAAGAGCGGTGCCGACGGCTCCCAGCCACACGGTGGTGGAGTGCGGGCGCCGGGAGGACGGCAGCGCGGGCCCGGCCAGCGCCTGCTGATACAACTGGTCGAACTGGGCGTCCAGGGAGGCCGCCTGCTTGAGATCGGCCAACTGGGCCGCCCGGTTGCCCAGGCTGGCGTACACGTTGGCGCGGGCGGCGAAAAGCTCGGCGCTGTTCGGGGTGTCCTGCATGGCCCGGCCGGCTTCCTCCAACGCCTGCTGGGAATGGCCCAGGTCCACCTCGTCGTCGATCAGGATGCGGTGCGCGCGCACGTCCCACGGGGTCAGGCCCAAGGCGGACTGGGCATCATGGGCCGACGGCTCATAACGGCCCATCTGGCGGCGGGTCAGGGCGCGGAAGCGCAAAGCGGGCTCGTCGCTGGGATTCTGTTCCAGGCGACGGTCCAGCAGGGCCTCGGCTCCGGGCATATCGCGGACCATCAACTTGCTGACGGCGTTGCGCACCAGCGGATCGGCCAGCTTCAAGCCGGAGTCGCGGCTGCCCAGAGCGGCCAGAGCCTGCGGCGTCATGACGCGCGGAGAGGACTGAGCGACTAAAGAAGGAAAGGCCAAGGCGGACGCCAGCGCCGGCGAGGACGCGATGCCGGCGCCCGGGGGCGGCGCGTCGCCCGCCTCGCCGCGCAAGGTCGCCATCAGCTCCTTGGCGCGGTCCTTCATGGTCTTCTGGCTCAGGCTGCCCGAAGAACTGCTCCGCGCCAGCTGAACGAGGGCCTTGAGATCCCTGTTATTCGGATCCTTCGCCAGCGCGCCCTCGGCGACGGACAGGGCCCCGGCCGAGTCGCCCGCGGTCATCCGATCGGTGACATCCCGCGCGGGGCCCGCCGCCGGCTTCGGGGACGCTCCGTCCTGAGCCGTTTCTCCGTCCCCATCGGACGGGAATATCCAGGTGCCGTTATTGTCTTGGAAGATCTCACCCGGCCGAGACCGGGACTCCTCGCACGCGAGGCCGCAATTCGAACTGACGGCCGTCCCGGCCTTGCCCGCCAGCAGTTCCGCGGCGGTTTTGCCCAACGGCCCTTGGGGCTTCGGCGACTTCTCGATCGAGGTTTGGCCGCCCGAGGATTGTGTCGGCTTCAGGCCTCCCAAGAGGCCGCCGGTTAGGCCGATGGACGCGTCGGTCAGGCCTCCAGTCGCGGTTTTTGCCTTCTCGCTCAGCCCCAGCCCGTCCTTGACGGGAACTTTGACGTCGCTATTGGAGCCGAGTAGTCCGCCAAAAGAGATGACACCTTTATTAACAGCGTTGCCAGCTTCCGTCTCCGTGTTGCTTCCGGAGTTCGTTTGAGGGCAAGTCGGCGGACAGTCTGAATATGCCGCGGGCACGACGAGCGCGGACAGGAGGAGGAATAGCGGGATTGTGGAGCGCATAGGGGTATTCGGAGTGTAGCCCCGCCCCTCAAAACTGTCAAGGCTGGGGGATTACAGAAATGGGCCCTCGGACTCAGGCCCTTCTGGGCCGTTTGACGCCGTAAATGGACCCAGGGGCCCCAACCGTAAGGGCGCCCCCCCGGCTATAATCGAAACGCTCGGAACGCCGACCGGGCAAGGAGAACTCAATGAACATCAGCCGCAATTACGACCGTCTTGTTTCATTCATCGTCTCGGCCATGGTCACGACATCTTTCCTCGCGACCGCCCCGTCCACCGCCGTGATTTCAGCCGCCGCGGGCCCGCAACCGGCCGCCCTGCTGAACGCCCTTGAAGGGATGCGCGCGGCCGGCTGGTACGGCATGGAGAACGCTTTATTGCCGGCCCCCGCGGCGATTCCGCAAACGGCTTCAGCCGCTCCCGCCGCCGCCGCCGCGAATCCTCTTTCGGACATCCAAATTCAGAAACTGATCAAGCTGACAGTCGATCACGGCCACGACGTCACTCTCAGCCATTTCATCACCAATGCGCTCGGAGTCACCGTGCCCGGCGAACTGCTGACCGTGCGGCAGGTGAGCATCATCGTCAGCCCGGAGTTAAGCCGCGCTTTTCAGAAATCCAAGGATGACGGATATCTATTCCTGACCATCACGCCGGCCGGATACAAAGTCTACCGGACCGACGCGAACGAAGCGCTGATCGCGGCGGTGGAGATACCGCCGGGTCAGGGTCCGGTCGCGATCGCCGTCGCGGACGCGCAGCAGCAGCTCGCCGCGGAAATTGCCTACTGGGGAGCGATCGCCGACAGATTCTAAGAAGCCGAACGCACGGAAGGCGGGCGCGCGGTTCATTCGCGCGCCCGCCTCGTCGTTTATTAGGAAGTGTCGGCGCCTCTTTCAGCCCAATCGGACCCTCCGTCCATGGGCCCTTTGCTCCTCGCACGCGGGCGGGGGCCGGCTTACAATAGCTTCACCGCCGCGAGGCGGCTCTGTAGCCCGAAGAATCGGCTTCGGGGTATCCACGATCCGACCTCAATCGGATGAGCCCAGAGACTTAAGGCGCGCGTGCGCCGGGGTCTCTCATTTTTTGTACGGTCGAACAACCCATGAAACGAACCCGCAACTTATACGGACTGATCACCGCCGGATTCGGCGTTCTTCTTTTTTCCTCTTGTCGGAAAAAAGAGCAGCCCCAGCCGACGCCGGACCTCTCGATTCCCACCCAAACCCGCCAAATGGGGACCGAGAAGGACCTCAAGCCCGACGCCGAAGTCGTCGCTTCCAGCGGTCCCGTGCAACTCACATTTCGCCTGTATAAGACCAAGGTCCGCTATGGCGAATCCCTTTGGTACCAAATCGAGTTAAAGAATATCGGCAATAGCAAGATCCAGGTACGAGACGAAATCTTCCCCTTCCCCGGCCGCATGGACGACAAAATCGCGTTTAACAGAACCGGAATCTATCTCGATCTGCTCAATTCCAAGGGGAAAATTCCGATGCTCCGGCCGACGCCCGACAGGCTTCCCGGAGACCCGCCCAACGGCGGGGCGCTCACTGACATACAGCACGCCCAAATCGAAGCTTGGCAAAAGGCCGGGATGAGCTACGAGCAGATCATGTTCAAGGTTTCGGACGAACTCTCGGCGCGGCCGACCATCGAAGAACCCCCGATGCCGTCATTCTGGCTGGAGCCCAGCGCCTCTACGACGACGACGGCTTGGGCGCGCCAGGATCCGCTCGACAAATTCGATGGGAAGCCCCGCCCAAAGCCCATCGGCCGTTACAGCGAGCTTTCGCAGTTTTCTTTACCGGAAGGCCGCTACCGCATTCGAGCGATTTACGATAAAGCCATCTCAAATAAACTTCTCGCCAAGTATCACCTTAAGACCAACGAGTGGAGTGTTTTAGTCAAAACTCCGATCGTCGAATTTGAGGTTCTACCGTGAGAGATTTGTTCCTCATCGTGATTTTCATTGGCGCAATTCCAGCTTATGCATTGCAGCCAGCGACTCCTGAACAATTCCAAACGATCCAGGGTTACCTGGATCAAGCGAACGAACTCATAAAAGGCCCCGACGGCATAGAGAAGTACACCGCCGATTTGAAAGATGCCGAATTAGCCCCGAACCACGATGAGAGGACTATTGAAGGAATCAAGAACGAGATCGCCGGGCTGACACGGCAAAGGAATCTCGCTTTCGACAAGGCTATTCATTTAACGCTTCGCGCCTATGGAATAGTTCCCGCCGATGCCGATGGCCGTCTCATCTCCCCCAACGGACGCATCGTTATGAGGGGATTTAAGGGCAAACAAGCCGCTTGGATTCCAGTCGCCGACGACAACATACCCCGCTTCGCCCTTGAGCCCAGCGGCAAAGCCGTCGAGGTGCCTCGGAGAGTTTATGAAGACGGATCCGAACCGGCTGCCGTCACAAGGTTTGATGGCGTCACGTTCATGTTCCCGAAATCGTTTACGACGCCCGGCATGCTTGCATTAACCCTCCTCCACGAACGCACTCATTTCGAGCAGTTCACGACTCCAGGCAAAGGCGACAAAACGACGGAAGCGGAACGAGAAGTCGCGGCCTATCAGGCGGAATTGCGTCAGATGAATCAGATCGGCCTCAGCGATGAGGAAAAGAAGGTCATGAATAATTTTTTGTTCGGCAATCCAGAGACAGGCCAGCGCAGCATATTGGATTTTTGGAAGGAGCAGGTTCTCGATCAGCGCTCCCGTGCAGGCTGGAAATCACCTTGGGGCGACGGACGAGCTTCTCCGGCATACGCGCTGCCGGGTAAAGACCGGAGCGATCGACAGAGTCAATTCGATGATTTGGACGGCGTCGTGGCCGCGGAGATAAAGACTGCGGCTGAAGAGTCACGTGCCATCGCCAAACAACGGAACGATAGCGCGCGACTGAAGTCAGCTTTGGGCGATCTCGCCGAAAAGGCGTGCGCCGATCCGGAAAGCGTGGACCAGGCGCAGTTGGACGCCTTTCCGAGCGGTGGAGATACAAGTTCGATCCTGACCGGATCTTCCCCCGAACTCGACAGTGATTGCGCTCGCACCGTATTCATTTATATTGGATTAGAATTGGCCCAGGGTCACGAATTGAATTTAGAAAATCTTTTCGCTGCCGCACATCCGCCCACGGCCGCGCCGTTGCCGCCCCCGCTGCCTCTTGAACCGCTGCCCGTTCGTCCGGCTCCCGCAGATCCTTACTGGCAAGCGCGGGCCCTTTACAACCTCAGCTGGAAAGCCTGCCAGCCGGGAGGCGTCATCACCCAGGACTATTTCGACGCCCTTGGACCGTTCCCCGCGAGCGGCCCGATTCCCGGGGCGTCCGGCATGGCCGCCGGTCTTACCGGCTGCTGGCGGTCCGTTTTCGACCGCCTACTCGCGGCCAATCGCCCGGGTACCGACCTGACCGCCGCGATCCTCGTCCAATGGGCGGCCGAAACCCAACCGCGCCAAGCCCCTCCGCATCGGCACCGGGATCCGGACGACGCGCCGGAACCGCGTCCTCAGCCCCAGCCTCACTGCATCCCGCAGAACCCGGCCACGCCGGACGTCCCCGGAAGCTGCGAGGAAGGCTACACGCACTAACGGCCCGAACTCCAAAAAACGGGAGGGCGCGCCTTTAGGGCGCGCCCTCCTTTCGATTTTCAGGTGCGGCCTGTACCCCGGATTCTGTCCAGCCCTCGCGGGCCTGGAAGGTCATTTCTCTGATGCGGCCACCGGGCGGCTGGACGGGCTTGCGCCCGGCCTCGCGCGAGCAGCGCTCCACCCTACTGCCTTGCTCCCGACGGGGTTTACCGATGCCGGACGCTTCGCGGCGTCCGCGGTGGGCTCTTACCCCACCTTTTCACCCTTACCTTCTTGCGAAGGCGGTTATTTTCTGTGGTACTGTCCGTGAACGCGGAATATGGTCCGCGTTCCCTCGCCTTTCAACGAGCGTCGCGCTCCACGGAGTCCGGAAGTTCCTCCCGCCTTGCGGCGAGCGACCCCCCGGCCGTCCCTGAAAATCGTTTACGCCGCGGCCGCGGCGACCTGCTCGGGCTTGTAGAGGATGCGCTGGCAGCTTTCGCAGACGGCCAGGTTCTTCAGCTTGGCCACTTCCATCAGCATCGCGGGCGACAGCGTGATCTGGCAGGACCCGCAATGGCCGTCCACCACCGGCACCACGGCGTCCGGCTTGCCGCGGGAGCGCAGATGGTTGAAGACCTTCATCAAATCGGCGGGCACCGGCTCGGCGGCGGCGTCGCGCTCGGTCTTCGCGGTGGCGTGGCGGCCCTTCGCGTGCGACAGCTCGGCCTCCAGCTTCGCCAGATCGCTCTTCGAGAAATCCTCGATCTTTTTGAGCTCCGCGGCCAGGACCTTCTCCTCGGACTTGGACTTGTCGATGTCCTCCATGATCTGGAGGATCTCCGTCTCGATGTCGCCGGCGGACGCCCGCTCGGCCACGATCTCGGCCTGCATCGTCTTGTAGGCCTCGTTGGACTTCAAATCGTTCAGCTGCGCGGTGTGCTTGCGCGCGGCCTCTTCCTTGGCGGCCACGTCGAGCTCTTTCGTCTTCTTCTTCTTCTCGAGCTCGAGGGTCTTGGCCTTCGCCGCGTCCATCCGCTTCTTTTCGTTGGCGAGATCGGCCTGAACCGCCGCGATGCGCGGAGGCACCGCGTCGATTTCTTTCTGGATCGCGTCCAGGACCTTGTCCTTGTCCTGGAGCGCGACGAGCGCGCGCAAAGCTTCCTTAGTCAGGGCCACGATTTATTATAGCCGTTCGTCGAGCGATTGCGCCACAATTCGCGCGAAGTTTCCTTGAAATAGGACGGGTTAGGGGCTACACCTTCCGGAAGCCCTACCCGGATCCCATGAACCGAAAAGACATCGACATACTCGTCGTCGACGACGACGACGACGACGCCGCGCTCACCCTGCGCGCCTTGGACGAATTGGCCCTGGGCCGTCGCGCGCACCGCGCGCGCGACGGGGAGGAGGCCCTCGACCTCCTTTTCGGCGCGGAAAGCCCGTCGTGCGCGCCGAAACTGATCCTCCTGGACATGCGCATGCCGCGGGTGGACGGCCTGGAAGTCCTGGCCGCGTTGCGCAAGGACCCGCGGACCAAGGCCGTTCCGGTGGTCATCCTGACGTCGTCCAATCGCGCCGAGGACGTCGCCCGATGCTACGAGCTCGGCGCCAACAGCTACATCGTCAAGCCCGCCGGCTTCGAGGAGTACTCCGCGGCCGTCGTCGGCGCCGGCTCCTACTGGCTGACGTGGAACAGGTCCGTGGAGACGCCGCTCATTCGGGAAGCGTGAAGAAGAAGGCGCTGCCCTTGCCGGGCTCGCTCTCCGCCCAGATGCGCCCGCCTCCGCGCTCCACGATCTTCTTGCAAATGGCCAGGCCGATCCCCGTGCCCGGATACTGCGCGCGCGAGTGCAGGCGTTCGAATACGTCGAAGATCCTCTCCCGGTAGCGCGGCTCGAATCCGATGCCGTTGTCGCGGACGGCGAACAGCCATTCCGCGCCGCGCCGCTCGGCGTCCACGCGCACCTCCGGCGCGCGGCCGGAACGGAACTTGACCGCGTTGCCGATCAGGTTCTGGAACAACTGGACCACCTGCGCTTCGTCCCCGCTCACGGTCGGCAGTCCGTCGTACACGACGGCCGTCCCGCTCTCCTTCACCGCCGCCTCCAAGTTCGACAGCGCCCGCTCAAGGGCGGCCTGGGCGGAGAACCGGCGCGGCTCCTCGCGTTTGCGCGCCACGCGCGAGTAGCGCAGAAGATCGTCGATCAGCTCCTGCATCCGCTTCGTCGCGCCGACGATGCGCCCCAGGACGTCGCGCGTCTCGGCGTCGAGGCCCGCCTCCCGGCGCTGCTCCAGCAGCTGGGAGAACCCGATGATCTTGCGCAGCGGCTCCTGCAGATCGTGCGCGGCCGAATAGGCGAACGTCTCCAGGTCGGCGTTCGACCGCTCCAGCTCCCGCGCCTTGTCCTCCAGCGCCCGCGCCGCCGCGCGCCGCGCCGCCACCGACGACAGCAAGGTGCGTATCCGCGTCAAAACCTCGGTCGGATGGAACGGCTTGAACAGGTACTCGTCGGCCCCCGCCTCCCATCCGCGCCGCATCGCCTCGCGGTCGGTGAGCGCGGTCAGAAGCACCACCGGGGTCGCCGCGAAGGCCGGGTCCGCCTTGAACTCCCGGCACAACGCCAGCCCGTCCTTGCCGGGCATCATCACGTCCGCGACGACCAGGTCCGGATTCCACTCCCGCGCCATCGCCAGCGCCGAGGCGCCGTCGCCCGCCGCCCGGGTCCGGCAGAAATCCCGCAGCAGCCGTTCCAGATAGTCGCGCATGTCCGCGTTGTCCTCGGCGATCAGGACGCGAGGAAGCCCCTCGCCGCCCGTCTCCGGCGCGCGCGCCCCCCCGTCCTTCCCGCCTTCCGGCGCGCCGTACTTCGGAAGGGGCTGCGGCGTGGGCTCCGGCGGCGGAGGCGCGGCGGGCGCCTCCACGCGGGGCGCCAGGCATTCGACGGTGAACGCGCTGCCCCGCCCCGCCTCGCTGTCGACCGAGGCCGTTCCGCCCAGCAGCGCCGAGAACTCCTTGACCAGGGCCAGGCCCAGCCCGGTCCCCTCGAAGCGCCGCGTCGAGGACGACTCGATCTGGCGGAACTTCTGGAACAGCCGCCCTTGATCTTCCTTGGCGATGCCGATCCCGGTGTCGCGCACGGTCAGCCGCAGCCGATCCCCGTCGGCCGACAGCTCCACGCTCACGCGCCCGCCCTTCGGAGTGAACTTGACGGCGTTCGACAGCAGGTTGAACAGGATGCGCTCGTACAGGTAGCGGTCGAGCGAGACCCAGCCGGCCGGGCCGCCCTCCCGGAACTCCAGGGTCAATCCCTTATTTGCCGCGATCGGCCGGAAATCCCGGATGAGCGCCGTGGTCAGCGCCGCGGGGTCCAAGGCCTCGCGGCGCGCCGTCTGCATGCCCGCCTCCAGGCGCGAGAAATCGAGCAGGCCGTTGACCATCTGCAGGAGGCGGACGGCGTTGTCGTGCGCGACGGCCAGCAGACGGCGCTGCTCCGCGTCCATCGCCCCGAACTGTCCGGACAGCAGGGATTCCAGCGGCGCCATCGCCAAAGTCAGCGGCGTGCGCAGCTCGTGCGAGACGGTGGAGAGGAACTCGATCTTCATCCGGTCCAGCTTCGAAAGCCCGTCGACCATCCGGTTGAAGGAGTCCCCCAGGAAGCCCAGCTCGTCGGCGCTGTCCACGACGACGCGCGCGTCCAGGTCGCCCCGCGCCGCCCGCCCCGCCGCGTGCGCCAGCTCCCGGACTCCCGCGGTGATCGCCCCGCTGATCAGGAGGGAAATCCAGAGGCTGAGGGCGGCCAGCAGCAGCGAACCCGCCAGCATCGCCTCCAGCAGCACGCGCTTGGCCCAGCGCGAGCCCTCGCCCAGCGCGTAGGAAAATTGATCCTCGATCTCCGACAGGCGTTCGTTGATCTCCCCGATGCGCCGCAATTGGCGATGGATCTCCGCCGGCGGGGCCCGGCCGGACGCGACGGCGCGGTGAAGTTCGTCCGCGCGAGCCTGCAGCTCGACGAACGAGTCGTCGGCGCGCGTCCAGAACTCGATGGCCCGGGCGATGTACGAGACGCGGCGGTACCGGAGGAACAGCAAGACCAGTCCGTGCACGTCGTCCGGATGATTGCCGCCCTCGATGAAGCCCGCCTCCGCGGCGGCCGCGTCCGGCACCGGCCGCTCCATGGCCAGGCGCGCCTTGCGGTCCCCCAACGGAATCCGCAGGTACGCCTGGAACGCGCGGTAGTCCGCCTCGTCGCGAGTCAGCGCGTAGCGGTTGAGGCTGACGATCGCGTTCTTCTGCGCCTTCGCCCAGAGTCCCTCGCCTCCGACGTAAGCCCTCAGGCTGGACAGCACCGACATGCCGAACGCGCCGATCGAAATGACCGCGGCCAGGTTGAGGATCAAGATGCCGAGCAGGCAGGAAAGCTTCGCGCGGATCGGAAGATCCCGCAGCCGCCGGACGAGATGAATTCTCATCAGTTCAATCGGCTTGCACGGAGAGGGCCGATTCCGTCACTTTAAGCCCCCATACAAGAAAAAGCAAGGGGGGCATTGTCAGCGGCGGGCGTAACAAAACGCCGCTTCGGCCCACTCATGTCATGGCTCTCCCCGCCGCCGCGCTGCTCGCTTTGCTGCTCCCCATCAACGCCGCCGCCCGCGGCGTGGACCAAAACGACGCCGCGGCCTTCGCCGGCCCCGGCCAGGTCCTCCGTTTCGACTACGCCAACGACTACTTCACCGGCACCGACCGCTACTACACCCAGGGAATAGGCCTCCAGTATTTCTTTCCAGCGTTGAAGCGCGACCCCGCAGCGTTCCTGATCCTCCGTCTGCCCGGAGAGGACTACGACGCGGGCCTGGTCCTGCGCAACTCCGGCTTCACCCCCTCCCGCCTGACCTCCGACGCCCCGCTGATCGGCGACCGCCCCTTCGCCGCGACCTTGACCGCCGGCCACGTGGTGGTCTCCCGCGACCGGGAGCGCGGGCTGACCTTGACCGCGGAGCTGGAGGGAGGCGTCATCGGCCAGGCCGCGGGCGGCAAGTGGCAGCAGGTCGGCATCCACCGCGGCACCGGCAACCTGATCCCCCGCGGCTGGGACAATCAGATCCGAAACGATCTCGTCTTGGATTATTTTCTGCGGCTCGAAAAGACCGTCGCGCGCGCCCGAAACGCGGAGTTCGGCGTTTACGGCGACGTGACCGTCGGAACGTTGTACGACAACGCCGCCTTCGGCGTGAGCGGGCGCGTCGGCTCCATCGACGAGAAAACGAAACGCCGCGCGTACCTGTTCGGCCGCGCGGAAAATTCGCTCGTGGGGTACGACGCGACCTTGCAAGGCGGGATGTTCAACCGAAGTCCGTACGTGCTGACCTCGCCCCAGGTCCGTCGCGACGTGATGCGCGCCGACATCGGGGTCGTGCTCGATTGGAGCCGCTGGGCGCTGCGCGTGACGCGCACTTATCAAAGCCGCGAATTCATCGGCGGCCTCTCGCACGAATGGGTGGAAATCTCCGTGATCCGCCGGTTCTGATCAGCGCGCGGCCAGCCGGGCGACGGCCTCGCGCGCCAGCCCGGCGTCGGCGCGCTCCAGCGGCGGCCCGAAGCGCACGACGGCGCGCCGCCGCCCGCGCAGGCGCGCCAGCAGGCTGCGCCGCCAGCCCTTGAGCGGGTGCCGGGACAGGATGGAGCCCCACATCCCGTCGATATGGGCCGGCACCACGGGGACGCCCAGGCCCAGGGCGACGCGCTCGAAGCCGCGCCGGAACGGGCTGAAGTTCCCGTCGCGGGTGACGACTCCCTCCGGGAAGATCACGACGCTCTCCCCCGCCGCCAACGCGCGGCGCGCCCTGTTCAGGGACTCCTCGATGACGCCCTTCGGATCCTTCGTCGAGATCGGAATGGCGCCGAGGGAACGGAACAGCCACTGCAGGCCGCGCGTTTCGTAGATGGGCCGGTACATCAGGAAGCGCATCGGACGGTTCGCGGCGAAGGAGATCAAGACGGGATCCAGGAACGAGACGTGATTCGGCACGATCAGCACGGGGCCCGCGGAAATCCTTGAGGCGCCCTCGACGCCGACGTCGTAGAACAGGCGCAGCACCGGCAGGACTAAGGCGCGCACGAGGCGGTAATGACGGTAAAGAAGGGGCTTCGGATCGCTCGACGGCGGGCGAGGCTCCTGCGGTTCCCCCTCCACGCCCAGGTCGGCGGCCGAGAGCAGCTGCAACCGCGCGGGGGGACGCGTCTCGATCGGCCCGACGGCCAGGCTCCAATCCGGCAAGGCCGCGGGCCGGCCTCCGTCGAACGCCGCCTCGGCCGCCCCCGGTTCGGGCAGCGACGCGGCCGCCAAGGTCCGCGTCGCCGACATCGGCGCGGCGGCCGGCGCGATCGGCGCCGCCGCCAGAGCGGGAGCCGCGGCCGCGGGAACGGGAACCGCGGCGGCCGGGGCGGGAGCCACGGCCGGACGCATGGGCGCGAGCGCGGTTGGGAAGACGGGAAGGGCCGCCAGCGCGAGCGCCGTGACCGGCGAAGACGTCGCGGGCAGCGGCGCGGAGCGGACCAGGGCCGGCGCGCCGATCACCGGCGCGAAAACGGCCGCCGCCGCGCGCGGCGAGCCGAGCGAAATCAAGGACAGCGCGATGGATACGATCACGCCGCGATTCTAGAAACCTTCACGCTCGCGCAGGCGTGCCGAAAGTCCCATATGGCGTCCGGCAATCGGTCCCCCCTCTTCCCTCGAGGGAAGAGGGGCCGGGGGCGATGGGGGCTATAAAAAGAAAAACCACTCGCCTCCTACCTTCACGTTCTATGGAAAATCGAAGGAGGCGAGTGGTGGGCAGTACAGGATTTGAACCTGTGACCCTTGTCGTGTGAGGACAATGCTCTACCGCTGAGCTAACTGCCCGTCGTGGGACCAGGTGGGATTATACCACGACTCGGGGCTACGCGCCCAGCAGACTCTGCTTCATCTGCTGGTAGTAGCCCAGGACCTTCTGAACGTAGCCCTGGGTTTCGCGGTAGGGCGGCACCCCGCCGTATTTGTGGACGGCGCCGGGGCCGGCGTTGTAGGCGGCCACCGCGGACTTGGCCTCGTGCGACGAGAACGGGTTGATGCTCCCGATGGCCGTCATGTCGATGCTGGTGAAGCGGGTCCACAGCTGCTTCAGGTACATGATGCCGGCGCGCAGATTGGTCTGCACGTCGTAGAGGGAGCTGGAGTTGCGCACGCCCAGGCCGCGGCCGGTGTCGGGCATGATCTGCATGAGTCCCCGCGCGCCCACGCCGCTGCGCGCGTGAGGGTTGAAGCCGGACTCCTGCTTGATGACCGCCAGAACCAGAAGAGGATCCGCGTTCTGGCGCATGGCTTCCTTGATGGCCATGTCCACCACCTTCGAACTGGCGCCCTGGGAGATCAGGATGGAGCGGACCTTCGCGTAGCGCGCCGGGTCCTTCGAGTCCATGGGCGCCCCCGCCGAGACGGCCGGAGCGACCGAGGCGCCGGCGCTGAAATGCGCGCCCGAACCGTCGAAGAAGGTGGCCGGGGCCTGGAACGCGGACGCGGACTGCTGCTGCGCCGACAGAAAAACCCGGTTGGTGGAGGCCAGCGCGACCTGCTGGCTCAACGCGGAGGAGAAGGACGCCTGCAGATTCTGCTCGGAGGAGAACTGCTCGAATGTGCCGGAGGTCAGGCGGCGGGCCTGCGCCGTCGCGTACTTGTCGTGGAGCAAGGACGTCTTCCACTCCTGGAACTCCTGGCTGGGCCGGGCAAGGTCCTTCGCGGTCTTGGCGTCCTTGGCGCGGGATTTGATGTCGTCCAGGCGCGGCTCGTAGCGCACGGTGGTCTGGTCGGCGGGGGTCACGTGCGGAAGCTGGATGTTGCGCCAGGTCTCGATCTCCGCCAGCAGCTTGTCCTTGCCCTCGACGGCGGGCGCGGCGGCGGTCGGAGCGGTCGTCGGTGCCAATGCGGGCGCGGGCTGCGCGGCGCCCAGCGCCGGGATCAGGGCCAGACCGACCATCACGAACAAGCTCTTCATGACCTCACGATACCCCCGAATAGGCCCTGGGCCCAGGGACTCTAGGCCCAGGCCCATGCGGGTCTTTGGACCTATACCGCCCATGGCAGCGACCTCACGATTCCCTGCAGCGCGTCCGCGCGCAGGAAATAGATCCGCTCGCCCGCCTCCGTCTTCCAGACCGACGAGTCGTTGGATTCGTCGCGGTTGTCGCCCAGCATGAAGTAGGACTTCTCCGGCACGGTCAACGGCCCCAGATTGTCGCCGTCCAGGCGGGCGGCCGGGCGATCATGCAGCGCGTACGGCTCGTCCAGCGCCTGGCCGTTGATGAAGACCTTCTTTTCGCGGATTTCGACCACGTCCCCGGGCACCCCGATCACGCGCTTGACCAGATCCTCCGGCCCCACCGGGCTGCGGAAGGAGACGATCTCCCCCCGCCGCGGCCCGCGCGCGCGCAAAGTCCACTTATCCAGGACCATCAAGGTCCCCACGCGCAAAGTCGGCACCATGGACGCGCTGGCGATGGTGATGGGCTCCGCCACCCAGGCCCGGACCGGCAGGACCACGGTGAGGGCCACCGCCAAAAGGAACGCCAGACGCGCCAATCCAGGCATATGTATAAGGATAGACGCTTTTCTCCGCTTCGGCCAGCCCCTCGTTGACATCTTCCCGCGCGTTTCGCTATACTCTGTGTCCCGCCATCCGACGGAGTCCTTCCCGGTACGGTTGCGATGCCCTAGGGCGTCGCCGTGCCCGGACGACATGGACGGAGGGAAGCCGCGGGCGTAGTTCAATGGTAGAACACGAGTTTTCCAAACTCGTTACGTGGGTTCGATTCCCATCGCCCGCTCCGATCGCACCGACGCTGGGATAGCTCAGGGGTAGAGCATCTCCATGGTAAGGAGAAGGTCGTGGGTTC
>JBIOJO010000008.1:0-83259 GCA_044450965.1 Elusimicrobiota bacterium
AAAACTGCTCATCTTGGGCGCCCGGCGCGCGCTGGGGGACCAACGGGTTCTTCCTGTCGCCGTTAATTGGGTGCTGGTCCCCTTTTACGGGTACCTTGCGACGCGGCCCGCCGCCTGGGGGGGGGGGGCCGCTGTCAGGGTACGGTCAGCTCGACTTGACGGTCGGGCTCTTGGAGAAGGTCAGCTTGTCGGCGGCGGCGTCCACCTCGACGTAGATGGTCGAACCCGGGTCGAACTTCTTCATCAGGATGTCCTCGGACAGAGGATCCTCGACGGAACGCTGGATGGTGCGGGCCAGCGGCCGCGCGCCGTAGTTCACGTCGAAGCCGTTCTTGATCAGGTACGCCTTCGTCTCTTCCGAGAAGTCCACCTTGAAGCCCTGCGCCTCGATCTTCACGCGCACGCGGCCCAGCATCAAGGTCAGGATCTGCGTCATTTCAACCTCGTTGAGCGGGTGGAAGACGATGATGTCGTTGATGCGGTTGATGAACTCGGGGCTGAACACCCGCTTGACCTCGTCCATCACCGTCTCCTTCATCTTCTTGTAGTCGCGCTCGTTCTGGTCCACGGTGTCGGCGGCCGTGAAGCCCAAGGACTTGCCCTTGGAGATCAGGCGCGCGCCGACGTTGGACGTCATCAGGATGACCGTGTTCTTGAACGAGACCTTGTGGCCCAGGTTGTCGTTGAGCAGGCCGTCGTCCATCACCTGGAGCAGGATGTTGAAGATGTCGGGATGGGCCTTCTCGATCTCGTCGAGCAGGACCACGGAGTAGGGCTTGCGGCGCACGGCCTCGGTGAGCTGGCCGCCTTCTTCATAGCCGACGTAGCCCGGAGGCGCTCCGATCAGGCGGGACACGGCGAACTTCTCCATGTACTCCGACATGTCGATGCGGATCATGGACTCTTCGTTGCCGAACATGAACTCGGCCACGGCGCGCGCCAGCTCCGTCTTGCCGACGCCCGTCGGTCCCAGGAACATGAAGGAGCCGATCGGCTTCTTCGCGTCCTTGAGTCCCGCGCGGGAGCGGCGGATCGCCTGCGAGATGGTCTTGATCGCCTCTTCCTGGCCGATGACGCGCTTGTGCAGATTCTCTTCCATGTGCACCAGCTTCTCCGTCTCGGACTCGGTCAAAGCGGTGACGGGCACGCCCGTCCACTTGGAGACGACGTGCGCGATGTCCTCGGCCATGATCGTCGGGGTGGACTGGTCGCGCTTCTCGCGCCACTTCTTCTTGGCTTCCTCGAGAGCCTTGCGCAGCTCCTTCTCCTTGTCGCGCAGGCGGGCGGCCTTCTCGTACTCCTGGCCGGAGATGGCGGCGGACTTCTCCTTGACCACCTTCTCGATCTCGACTTCCTTGTCCTTGAACTGGGGCGGCGTCTGCGAGCTCTGCAGGCGCGCGCGGGAACCGGCCTCGTCGATGAGGTCGATGGCCTTGTCGGGCAGGAAGCGCTCGGAGATGTAGCGGTCGGACAGCTCGGCGGCGGCGCGCAGCGCGCCGTCGTCGTACTTGATCTTGTGGTGCGCCTCGTACTTGTCCTTGAGGCCCTGGAGGATCTCGAAGGTCTCCTCCACCGACGGCGGATCCACCACGATGGGCTGGAAGCGGCGCTCAAGGGCGGCGTCGTGCTCGATATACTTGCGATACTCATCCAGAGTCGTCGCGCCGATGGTCTGCAGTTCGCCGCGCGACAACGCGGGCTTGATCATGTTCGACGCGTCGATCGCGCCCTCGGCCGCGCCGGCGCCGATGACGGTGTGCAGCTCGTCGATGAACAGGATGACGGAGCCCTTCGAGCGGCGGATTTCTTCGATGATGTTCTTCAGGCGCTGTTCGAATTCACCGCGGTACTTCGTTCCGGCCACGACGAGCGCCAGGTCCAAGGTGAGCACGCGCTTGTTGAGCAGGATCTCCGGCACGTCGGCCGAGGAGATCTTGGACGCGAGGCCCTCAACGATCGCGGTTTTACCCACGCCGGGGTCGCCGATGAGGACGGGGTTGTTTTTCGTGCGGCGGGCCAGGATCTGGATCATGCGCTCGATCTCGTCGGCGCGGCCGATGACGGGGTCCAGCTTGCCCTCGCGCGCCATCGCGGTCAGGTCGCGGCCGAACTCGTCCAACGTCGGCGTCTTGGACTTGGTGCGGGACGGCGAACCCGAACCGGCGCCGGCCGCGGGTTCCTTGCCGCCGCCCTGCGCCTGGGACTGTCCCTCGCCCAGAAGATTGAGCACTTCCTCGCGGACCACGTCGAGGCGCAGGCCCAGGTTCTCCAGAACGCGCGCCGCCACGCCTTCCTCCTCGCGGATCAGGCCGAGGAGCAGGTGCTCGGTGCCGACGTAGGAGTGGCCCATGTGCTGGGCTTCTTCGACCGCATACTCCAAAACCTTCTTGGCGCGGGGCGTGAACGGGATCTCGCCCAGCAGCATGACGTTGTCGCCGGTGCCGACGATCTTCTCGATCTCGGAACGCACGCGGCGCAGGTCCACGCCCAGGTTCGCGAGAACCTGCGCGGCGACCCCTTCGCCCAGGGCGATCAGGCCGAGCAGGATGTGCTCGGTGCCGACGTAATCGTGGTTGAGGCGCTTGGCTTCCTCTTGCGCGATGAGGATGACCCGCTGAGCTCTCTCGGTGAATCGGTTCGACATAAAATGTGCCCTCCGGGAGGCGAAAGCGGCTTCACTTCCCTATATACCTGTAGACAGTATGACTTTCCCGCGTTACGGAATGAAGTCGGGGCGGGAGGTCCCTTATCGCCATTCTACATATTTTGGGAGAAGCGAGGCCTTTACCGTCTTTTTAACCCCCTGCAACATGTTTGAGTGGCGGAATTCGGGGGACGGGGCTATAATCGAAGTGTTCGGAGGGGTGCCATGAAGATCGCTCTACTGTTGTCGGCCGCTCTCATACCCGCTTTCGCGGCCGCCGAAGATCCCAAGCCCTACATCGTCAACAACGGCCGGGGAGCGACCACGGCCCCGGCGCCGGCCCCCGCGGTCGGCGGCGCGACCGCCAACGGCATCCTCGGAACGACGACCCAGGCCTCCATTTTCGGCTCCAACGCCGTTCATCCCACCCTGAACTCCGGAGACACCTCCCCCGCCACGATCGCCGCGGCGGCCGCGGCGGCGGCGACCGCCGGCGGCGGCCGAGGAATCCGCGGCATGAAGGGCGTCATGAGCAAGAAGCGCGGCGCCGGCATACGGCGCGCCGCCCAGGCTGACGCGCCCCCACCGAATTTCTCGAAGCCGGGCGCTTTGATCCGGACCGAGGGACAGCTTCCCACTTATACCGCCACCAACGACGCGCGCACGACCTCCGTCGAGGGCGGAACCTTCATCTCCCAGGACCCGCGCCGCACCGTGGATTCCAATCGCGGCCCGGGCGTGACCTGGGGAGCGCCCGACAAGGCTCCGTCCGCCAATCAGGGCTCCGGATCCGGCGCGGGCGGCAGCGCCATCGTCGCCAACGGGCCGTCCAACGCCGGCGGAGGTCCCAGCGGGACTTCACCCATCCATGGGGACAACGGCGGAGGAAACGGCGGCCAGGACAACGGCGTCGGCAACAACAACAATAACGGCCAGAACGGACAGAAGTCGAAGGATATGTCCAGCGTGAGCGGATTCGACCCGGCCTTCTAGCATGAGACATTTCCTCCACGCCTGCGCCGTCCTCGTTCTAGCGGCTTCGCCTTCCTTGGCCGCGGGCCACGGCGGCGGGGGCGGTGGTCATGGCGGCGGCGGAGGCGGCCACGCCGGCGGAGGAGGCGGCTTCGCGGGTCACGCGGGCGGCGGCGGGCGGGGCGTCGCGTCCGGCGGAGGATTCGTCGCTCACGGCGGAGGATTCGTCGCTCACGGCGGAGGGTTCGTCGTTCACGGCGGAGGATTCGCCGCTCACGGCGGCGGCTCACAGGGGTTCGCTCACGTCTCTCGTCCTTCCGGGGGATCCGCGCTATTCTCCGGCGCCCGGCGCGCGAGCCCGGGCGGCGCCTACCGCGTCCACTCCTTCGCGGGACGGAACGCGGCCGCGCTGAACGGCTTCCACACGTTCGCCGTCGGCTCGTCCAGCGAATTCGGGTTCGGCTCATTCCTGCCGCGCGCGGCCAGGCCGGCCTCCTCCCGGGGATTCGGCATCATGCGCGGCGCCACCGCGCGCGCGCGCGGCGTCGGCGCCGACGCGCCTCCGAATTACAGCAAGCCCGGCGCGCTGATCCGCACCGAAGGGCAGCTGCCCGTCTATTCCGATCCGGGGAACGCGGGAACCCACGCGGTGGAAGGCGGAGGGTTCATCGCCCAGGATTCGCGCCGATCGCAGGACTCCAACCGGGGCCCCGGCGTCGCGTGGGGCGCCCCGGACCGGGCGCCGACGGCGAGCGGAGGCTCGGGCGGCGGCAGCGGCATCGTGCAGAACGCGGCTCCGGGCGGAAGCGGCGGCTCCGCCGGTTCGACCCAACACGGCGACAACGGCCAGGGCAACAACGGTCAGGACAACGGGCGGGGCAACGGCAACGGCGTCAGCGGCTTCGATCCGTCGTTTTGACGCGGCGGCGGAAATCGCTATCCTATCGGCATGAGGCGAATCCCCGCGGCCGGCATCAATCTCTTCCAGCTGATCTACGTCCTGATCCGCGAGTATAAAGAGAAGACCGGCGAAGAGCCGCTCAACCTCTCGCTGGGAAATCCCGACGGGATCCCCCCCGCCGCGATCCGGGCGCTGAAGGCGAAGTACGCCTCGGACCCGGGCTACGACTACCACACCTACGCCGAGGACAAGAACCTGAACCGCTTCGCCGAGGGCATGGTCGCCCTGCACGGCGGCGTCGACGTCGCCGCCCACGCGCATCTGCGCGTCCTGCCCATCGCGGGCATCAAGACGGCGAGCGCCTTGATCCCGCTGTCCTGCGGCCTGCACCTGCCCGACAGGGCGCGACGCGCGACGTTCCGCATCGCGTCGAACCTGCCGGCCTACGACGTGATCGGCACGTGGGGCGATTCCTATCTGGGCGCGCGGCGCACGGCGTGGCCGCTGCACTCGTCGGACAACATGAGGCTGAACGTCGCCCGCCTGAAGGACGCGCTGAAAAAGGACGGGGCCGACCGCGCCGACCTGGTGTTCACCATCCGCCCCGGCAATCCCGCCGCCGTGGGCGCGTCCGTCGCCGACTGGAAGGAGTTGATCGCGTTCTGCCTGGAGAAGGGCATGCGCCTGGTCAACGACGCCGCGTACGCGGGACTGACCGTGGGCGACGCGCACGTGCCGCTGGCCCAGGTCGCCAAGGACTATCCCGAGCTGGAGTGGCTGGAGCTGTACTCCGTCAGCAAGTCCTACAACGACCCCGGCGCGCGCCTGGGCGCGTTGATCGGCTCGAAGGATTTCGTGGAAGACTTCGCCTTGGTCAAGGGCAATACCGATTCGGGCCCCGTGCCCGGCGTGATGGCCGCCTACGGCGAGTTCCTCAACGACCGCCCCGCCGCGAAGGCCGCGCTCGACGAGATCCGAACGTTGTATGAGAAGCGCGTCGCCTACCTGATCCCGCAGCTTAAGATGGCGGGTCTCAAGCCCGCGTGCGCCACCGAGGCGGGCTTCTTTACGCTATGGAAGGTCCCCGAATCCGTCCTGGGCAAGAAGCTCCCGGCGGAGGGCCGCCACGAGGCGTTCAACCGCGCGGTGATCTCCGAGACCGGGATCGTCGGCGTTCATTTCTCCGGCTTCGCCGACGGCGGCGGCCCGGAGCCGCTGATCCGCTACGCCGTGTGCGCGGACGTGCTGGACGCGAAATTCCAGGAACGGCTGGAACGCGGTCTGGCGCGGTTGAACGTCTCTTACTGAACCGCGACGCGGCGGGCGAGACGGCGGCGGCGCGAGGACATCAAGGCGGCGTCGATGTCGGCGTGATGCTGCTCCGGCGTCTTGAACCACGACGTCGGCACGGGCTTGCCGGCCAGCCCCGCGGTCGCGGGCGTCATCGGCGAGGCGACGGCGTCGCGCAGGCCGCTCTCGGCGGCGAACGCCGCCGCGGGAACGCGCCCCTCGCGCCGGGTCATGTTCCGCTTCGAGACGGCGCCCGCCGCCAAGGTCAGGGCGACGACTCCCGTCAGGGTCCAGATCCGGGTCCGGCGCGTGTCCTTCATGTTTCAAGGATACCGCGCGGCCGCTCGCCGCGGAAGGGTCGAAGGTCCCAGACGCCTAGGACCCGCGGGTGATTTGATTCTCGACGGCGCATGCCGTACACTATTGTTCATGAATACCGCCGAGACCGCCGCGCCCGTCGACTCGAACCCGCTGGACCTCCGCTCCAAAACCCTCCTCGTCATCTCCTCGCCGCAGCCGAAGAAGAAATTCATCTACACGCGGCTCAAGGAGCTGGGCCCGAAGATGATCCTGCTGGCCTCGGAGGAGAACTGGGTCTCGAAACTCGCCGACGGCTTCCTGCAGGCCGACCCGCTCGACGAGGTCGCCTGCGCGGCGAAGGTCGAGGAGCTGGTCAAGACCACGAAGATCGACGGCGTGATCACGTTCTGGGAGAACGCGGTGCCCTTGGCCGCGACGTTGGCCCAGCGCTTCGGCTGGATCGGCAACACGCCGCAGGCGGCTCTCAACGCGCGCAACAAGTACCTGACCCGCCAGACTTTGGAGAACGCCAAGCTGTCGAAGTACCAGCCGGCGTGGGCGCTGATCAAGAACCACGCGGATCTGGAGAAGGCGGCGGGGCGCATCGGATTCCCGCTGGTGCTCAAGCCCGCCTGGGGCGTGAAGAGCCAGTTCGTCGTGAAGCTCGACAACTTGGACGAGGCGAAGAAGGCGCTCGACTACATCAAGACGAACATGACGCCGGCCTTCGACCCCATCTACAAGTACGGGACCGACATCCTGGCCGAGGAGTATCTGGACGGCGCCGAGGTCGACGTCGACCTCCTCGTGCAGGGCGGCGAGATCAAGTTCCACGCCTTCACCGACAACTTTCCCACGAAGGAGCCGTTCTTCGTCGAGACCGGCGACGCGATGCCCTCGCGCCACGAGGCGAAGGATCTGGCCGACGTGCTGAAGATGGCCAAGGAGGTCGTCGCCGCGCTGGGCCTGACGAACGGCGCGCTGCACCTCGAAGCCAAGATCACGCCGACCGGCACGAAACTCATCGAGCTCAACGCGCGCATGGGCGGCGACTACCTGTACGATTGGATCAAGACGATCTGGGAGACGGACATCATCGAGGAAGCCTCCAAGATCGCGGTCGGCTTCCCGTGCCAACCGAAGCGGCTCAAGGAGCCGCGCTGCCATCTCGTCGGCCGGTACCTGATCCCCGAGCACTCGGGCGTCGTCGTCGGAGTGAAGATTCCGCAGGAGAAGCCCGACCCGCTCAAGGTCCACGACATCACCGTCCAGAAGGAGCCCGGAGACGCGGTGCTGGTCCCGCCGGAAGGCTTCGAGACGATGGGCTGGGCGGTCGGCCGCGGCGACACGTACGCGGAGGCCGAGGAAAACCTCGACGCCGCCAGCCGCAAGGTCGAGGTCTCCATCGCGCGCTTCGATTCCACCTCCTCGCTGGGCAAGACGCGCCGCAAGAACCGCTTCGGCGCGGCGCAGGTCGCCCGCCGCCGCATCCTGCAGTCGGCGCGCATCGAGAAGGTCCGCGGCTTCGCCCTCGACAAGAAGGAGCTCCACGTCGGCATCCTGTGCAACATCTACGAGGCCGAGGAAGGCGAGGAGAAGGCCCTGCACTCGGACCTGACCAGCGTCGGCCGCAACATCCAGAAGGCCGTCGAGGCGAAAGGCCACCGCGTGACGTTCTTCGACATGAACGAGACGCCGCTGCCATTCGAGAAAATCGCCAACGCGAACGTGGACCTGATCTTCAACGTCTGCGAGCGCATCAACAATTCGTCCTTGCTGGAGCCCCATGCCGCCGCCATCCTCGATTGCCTGGGAATCCCCTACACCGGCTCCAATCCGTTGACCTTGGCGCTGTGCATCGACAAGATCAAGGTGAAAAAGATCCTGGAGCAGCACGGCCTGCCCACGCCGAAATTCGACTACGTCTTCCAGAAGGACGAGCCGATCCGCGAGGATCTGCGCTATCCGCTGATGGTCAAGCTGGCGAACACCGACAACTCGATCGGCATCTCCAACCAGTCGGTCGTCACGTCGCTGAAGGACCTCAAGAACCAGGTCAACCACCTGCTCGAGAAGTACAACCGCCCGGTCCTGATCGAGGAATTCATCGACGGCGACGAGGTGGACGTCACGGTCGTGGGCAACGAGGAGCGCGTGAAGGTGCTGCCGCTGTCGCGCTCGATCTTCGACGAGCTCCCGAAGGGCACCTGGGGCATCTACCCGTTCCAGGCCAAGTGGGAGGACAACTCCGTGTACTCGAAGATCCGCGTCGAGCGGCCGGCCAAGTACAGCCAGAAGCTCTCCGCGCTGATCTCCGAGATCTGCCTGGACGCTTACCGCATCTTCGACTGCCACGACTACGCGCGCATCGAGGTCCGGGTCGACCGCTTCGGCAATCCGTTCATCCTGGAGATAAACCCGAACCCGTCCATCAACGACGGCGACTGCGTGCCGGCCTGCGCCGAGGTCATCGGCCAGAACTACCAGGACTTCATCGAGGAGATCATGAAGGAGTGCATCCTGCGCTACCGCGCGAAGCCTCCTTATTATCACCTACAGAGCGCGATGGCTCCCTTCTAAGAAGGATGAAGGTCCTCGTCACCGGCGCGTCGGGCTACATCGGCAGCCACGCCGCGCTGGAACTCCTGAACGCCGGACACGAGGTCGTCGGCTTCGACAACCTATCCAATTCGTCCGAGAAGGCTGTCGACCGCGTTCACGAGCTGTCCGGCAAACCGCTACGATTCCAGAAGTTGGATCTGGCCGACCGGCCCGGACTGGACCGACTGTTGAGCGAGGGCTTCGACGCCGTGATGCACTTCGCGGGGCTCAAGGCCGTCGGCGAATCCGTCGAGAAGCCGGACCTGTACCGGACGAACAACGTCGAGGGAAGCCGGAACCTGCTCGATGCGATGACGGCCGCCGGCTGCCGGCGCCTCATCTTCTCATCGTCCTGCACCGTCTACGGCGACGTGAAGAAAAATCCCGTGGACGAGACGCATCCGCGCTCCGCGGTGAACCCGTACGGCCAGACCAAGCTGGACGTCGAGAACCTCTGCTTCGACCTGGCCCGCGCGTCGAAAGGCTGGCACATCGCCCTGCTGCGCTACTTCAACCCCGTCGGGGCGCACGAGAGCGGCCGCATCGGCGAGGACCCGCGCGGCGTGCCCAATAATCTGATGCCGTACGTCATGCAGACCGCCGTGGGAAGGCGCCCGAAGGTCCGCGTGTTCGGCGACGACTACCCGACCATCGACGGCACCGGCGTGCGCGACTACATCCACGTCGTGGATCTGGCGCGCGGCCACGTCGCCGCGCTGGAGAAGATCGACGCCTTCGACGGCGCCGAGGCCCTTAATCTGGGCGCCGGGCGCGGCCACTCGGTCCTGGAAGTGATCGACGCGGCCTCGAAGGCCGCCGAGCGGCAGATTCCGTACGAGATCGTTCCCCGCCGCCCGGGCGACTCCGCGGCGATCTGGGCGGACCCGGCGCGGGCGCGCGCCAAGTTGGGCTGGAACGCGGCGTTGGGTCTGGATCGCATGTGCGCCGATCACTGGCGCTGGCAGAAGAACAACCCGAACGGCTACGCGGCCTGATATTTAGGCGCTGACTCCGGCGTCAGTCGATCTTTTTAGTCGGGATTCCGGCGCCGCGGGCGTAGCACGGCGAGAATAACGCCCGCGGGCCATGAGACGATCAGGCACGACCTGCGGAAAATCTCGGCCAGGGCGGCACGACGTTCCGGCGGCGCAAGGAATCCCTTGAGTCCGTCGGGCGGCGCGCCGGAGCCCTTCTCGCCGGCCGCGTAAAGATTGCCGAGGGTCCCGCGCGCGTCGGGGCCGAAGAGAATGCGGCGAACGACCGATTCGCCGATCGGAGCGAGGCTCTCCCGGTAGAACGTATCCGAGAGGCGGCGAACCTCCCCTAACACCCGTCAGCGCACCGAGCCCATGCGCGACGGCGGCCAATAAAGGAACCAGGCGTTGCCCTTCACGTACTTCTCCTCGACCGGGCCC
This sequence comes from Elusimicrobiota bacterium, assembly GCA_044450965.1. Classification (GTDB taxonomy): domain Bacteria; phylum Elusimicrobiota; class Elusimicrobia; order UBA1565; family UBA9628; genus GWA2-66-18. The sequence goes on from JBIOJO010000008.1 coordinate 10,124, forward strand.
CAGTAGCGCGAGTCGCACGAATGGTCGCGGTTGTCGCCCATCATGAAGAACGAGTGGGGCGGGACCTTCACCGGCCCGAAGAAATCGCGCTGGTTGTTCTGCAGCTCCGCGTCCAGATGATGCTCCTGCCACACCTGCTGGTAGCGCTCCGGAGACATCTCCTTGGCGTGCGGCGACTCCGGCTCGCGGTAGGGCTCGTCGTGCAGCGCGTACGGCTCCTCGGCCAGAAGCTGGCCGTTGAGGATCACGCGGCCCGCGCGCACCTCGACGGTGTCGCCGGGCTCGCCGATCAGGCGCTTGATGAAATCCTTGCCGTACTGGACGGAGCCGCAGTGCAGCTCCGTGGGATCGTCCACCGGGAACTGGAACACCATCACGTCGCCGCGGCGCGGCTGGCGGATGGGAATGATGCGGCGTCCGGTCATCGGCACGCGGGCGCCGTACAGGAATTTGTTGACGAACAGGTGATCCCCGATCAGCAAGGTCTTTTCCATGGAGGCCGAGGGAATCTTGAAGGCCTGGATCACGAACATCATCAGCAGGGAGGCCATGAACGCGGCCGAGAAGACGGTGTCCGCCCACTCCAGGTCCTCGTGAATGAAGTAGCGGCGCTTCTCCACCTTGTCGCCCTCGCTCCACGCGCGCCAGAAGCCGATGGCGCCCAGGATCGCGCCGATCGCCAGGGCCGGGTAGACCTCCCCGACGGGGATCACGTGCGCCGCGACGGAGATGAAGCGCGCGCGGGTCTCGAAGGACATCGCCAGGATCATGGTGACCGAGAAGCCCGACAGGAAGAAGAACAGCCCATGCCACAGCGCGGACTTCATCGGCGTCCCGGGACCGCCCTCCTTCTGCCAGCCGCGCGAGAACCACGCGAACGCGCCCATCGCCAGACCGATGAAGAAAAGTCGATATTCCATTATTCGCTGTCCTCGTCGATTTTCAGGGCGGCCAGGAAGGCCTCCTGGGGCACTTCGACCGACCCGATGAGCTTCGCGCGCTTTTTGCCTTCCTTCTGCTTGCCGAGAAGCTTCTTCTTGCGCGTGATGTCTCCGCCGTAGCACTTCGCGATGACGTCCTTGCGCTTGGCTCCGATCGTCTCGCGCGCGATGATCTTTCCCTCGAAGCGCGCCTGGATGGCGACCTCGAAATTCTGCCGGTCGATCAGCTCCTTGAGCTTCTCGCACAGCTTGCGGCCCACCTCGTGCGCCCGGTCCCGGTGGACGATCTGGCTCAACGCGTCCACGGGCTCGTTGTGGATCAGGACTTCCAGCTTGGCCATGTCGCTTTCGCGGTAGCCGATCTCGTGATAGTCCAAGGTGGCGTAGCCCTTGGAGACGGACTTCAGCCGGTCGTAGAAATTGACCACCATCTCGGCCAGCGGCAGCTCGTACTTGATCAGCATGCGCGTGGGGCTCAAGTACTCGATGCTGACGTACACGCCGCGGCGCTCCTTGATGAGGTTGAGGACCGCTTCCTGGTGCTCGATGGGAAGCACGATCGTCAGCAGGACGAAGGGCTCCTCGATGGACTTGATGTCGCCGTGGTACGGGAACCGCGCCGGGTTGTCGATGAACGACCAGACCTCGCCGACCTTCACGCGGTACATGACGTTCGGCGCGGTGACGATCAGGTCCAGGTTGAACTCGCGCTGCAGGCGCTCCTTGACGATGTCCATGTGCAGCAGGCCCAGGAAGCCCAGGCGGTAGCCGAAGCCCAGGGCCAGCGACGTCTCCGCGGAATAGTTGAAGGAGGAATCCTCGAGGTTCAGCTTGTCGAGGGCGTATTTCAGCGCGGTGTACTCGGTCTGATCGATGGGGAAGATGCCCGCGAAGACCACCGGCTTGGCTTCTTTATAGCCGGGCAGCGCCGCGGCCAGCGGGCGCGCCTTCTCCATGACCGTGTCGCCGACGCGCACGGTGTGGATGTCCTTGATGCCGCAGATGATGTAGCCGGCCTCGCCCGCCGACAGCTGGTCGGAGGGAACCTGCTTGGGCTTCAGGAAGCCGACCTCCTCGACGACCGCCTCGGTCTCCGTCGAGAAGAACTTCACCGTCATTCCCTTCTTCAGGGTGCCGTCCACCACGCGCACCAACAGGATGACGCCGCGGAACGTCGAATAGCTGGAATCGAAGATCAACGCGGACAGCGGCTTGGACGCGTCGCCGGACGGCGCGGGAATCTCGCGGATGATCGCGTCGAGCACGCCCTGGCAGCCCTCGCCGCTTTTCGCGCTGATCAGCACGGGGTCCTCGATGATCTTGAGCGTGTCGAAAATCTGCTCCAGAGTTCCGTTGACGTCGGAGGAAGGAAGATCGATCTTGTTGATGACCGGAATCACGCGCAGGCCGACGGCCTGGGCCAGCATCGCGTTGGCCAGGGTCTGGGCCTGCACGCCCTGCGTCGCGTCGACGACCAGGAGCGCGCCCTCGCACGCGGCGAGCGCGCGGCTCACCTCGTAGGTGAAGTCCACGTGACCGGGAGTGTCGATCAGGTTCAGCAGCCATTTCTGCCCGTCGGGCGCCGTGTAGTCCATGCGCACGGCCTTGGCCTTGATTGTGATGCCGCGCTCGCGCTCCAGCTCCATGGAGTCCATGATCTGCGCCTGCATGTCGCGGCGCGCGATGGTCCCGGTCATCTCCAGAAGGCGGTCGGCCAACGTCGACTTGCCATGGTCGATGTGCGCGATGATCGAAAAATTGCGGATCCGGGACGGCTCGCTCATTGGTTCTGCTCCAGCAAGCGCCGGATTTCGTCGGACTCCGCGCAGGTGACGGCCTTGGCCACGATCTTCTTCATCGCCTCGTACTTGAGCCCGCGGACGGCCTGTTTGACGCGCAGGTACATGCGCGGCGACACCGACATGGCGTCCACGCCCAGTCCGACCAGCAGCGGCACCGCGCGCGGGTCCGAGGTCATCTCGCCGCAGACGCTCACCCACTTCCCCTTGGCGTGCGCCGTGCGGACCACGTGGTCGAGCAGGCGCACGACGGCGGGATGGTAGGGATCGTACAGATGGGTGACATGCTCGTTGATCCGGTCCACGGCCAGCACGTACTGGATCAGGTCGTTGGTGCCGATGGAGAGGAAGTCCACGTGCGGCAGGAACGCGTCGATCTGGATGGCGGCCGAGGGGATTTCCACCATGATGCCCAGCTCGATGTCTTCCTTGAACTCGACGCCCTCGGCGGACAGCTCCGCCTGCGCCTGGTCGAGCAGGCGCCGCGCGGCCACCACCTCGCCCACCGAGGAGACCATCGGGATCATCACGCGGACCTTGCCCTTCACGGACGCGCGCAGGATCGAGCGCAGCTGCGTCTTGAAGAGATCGAGATGGCGCAGGAACAGGCGCACGCCGCGCAGGCCCATGAACGGGTTCGTCTCGTTCTTCGGGCCTTCGATGCCCAGCTGCGAGAGCCGGTCGCCGCCGATGTCCGCGGTGCGGATGACCACCTCGCGGCCGTCCATCGCCTTGACGACCGCGATGTAGGCCTTCGACTGCTCCTCTTCGGTCGGGACGTCGGTCCGGTTCAGGAAAAGATACTCGGTCCGGAACAGGCCGATGCCGTCGGGCTGGAGCGCCACCAGGTTCTTCAGCTCCTCCGGGGAATCCAGGTTCGCCTCCAGGCGGAACCCGCGGCCGTCGAGCGTGACCGTCGGAAGCCCCTTGAGCGCCTCCAGCGATTTTTCCTCGGCGATCGAGCGCTGTTGGACCTTCTCGTACTTGGCGACCGTCTCCTGGCCGGGGGCGATGATGACCATCCCCTGCTCGCCGTCCAGGATGACCGTGTCCCCGGTCTTGATGCGCCGGCTCACGTCCGAGAGCCCGACGACGGCCGGAATCTCCAAGCTCTGCGCGAGGATGGCGGTGTGCGACGTCTTGCCGCCCAGGTCGGTCGCGAAGCCGATGATGCGCGTTTCCTTCAGGCCGAGCGTGTCCGACGGCAGGAGGTTGCGCGAGATCAGGATGCACTCGTGGTCGATCTCCGCCAGGCTGCGCTTCTGCCTCTTCATCAGGTGCAGCAGCAGGCGCTTGCCCACGTCGAACAGGTCGTGGCGGCGCTCGCGGAAGAACTCGTCGTCCATCTTCTCGAACTGGCGGTTGACCGCCTCCAACGCCTCGGAGAGGGCGAACTCCGCGTTGACGCCCTCGTCCACGATGCGCTTCGGCACGTCCGACGTGATCAGGGAGTCCTTCAGGATCAGGCGATGGGCGTCGATGAGCTTGGCGTGCTGCTTGCCGAGGACCTTCAGCACCTTCTGCTCGGCCGCGTCCAGGTCGCGCAACGTCGCCTTCTGCGCGGCCTTGAAGCGCGTCACCTCTTCCTTGATCTTGTCGCGCGACAATTCCACGCGCTCGACGACGATGTCCTCGTCCTCGACCACGTAGGCCTTGCCGATGGCGATGCCGGGGCTGGCGGCGATCCCTTTGATAACGATCATGCGTTGGGCCTAGGCTTCATCGAACTTCCGGTCGAAGATTCTTCCGATGGCCTCGATGGCTTTTTCCTCGTCGAGGCCGTCGGCCTTGATCGTCAGCTTCGAGCCGCTTTCGGCCGCCAGGAGCATGAGGCCCATGACGCTCTTGCCGTTGACCTCGAGGCCGTCCTTGACCACGACGATCGAGCTCTTGTATTTCGCCGCTTCCTGAACGAACAGCGCCGCCGGCCGCGCATGCAGGCCCAGGCGGTTTTTGATCTGGAAGACTCGTTCGATCATAGGGTCCACCCCGCGAGGGAAGCGGCCGCGCCCGCCGCGAACGCCGCCGCCACCAGGCGCAGCGGGCCGCCGGTGAAGCGGGACAGACCCGCGCCGGCCGCGAAGGCCGCCGCGGCCGAGACGCGCAGCGGAGCCTCCGGAAGACCCAGCGCGATCCACGCCGTCACCACGATCGCCCCGACGGCGGCGCGGCGGGTGAAGCGGATCCAGTTCTGCACCGGGAGAGCCGCGGCGCTCAGCGCGGCCCCCTCGCCCTCGTCCAGGCCGGCGCGAAGGCCCAGGCCGCGCGCGGCCAGCGCGGGAACGTTGAACGCCAGCAATCCCGCCGTTACGCCCGCCTCGCACGGATGCTCCAGGCGCAGGCGCCAGAAAATCGCCGCGACTCCGAGCGCCGCGGCGCCGGCCAGCGGGCGCAGCGCCCCCCAAAAGAACGCGTCGGCGCAGCCGGAAAGGGCCGCGCCCAACGACGCCTTCAGCGCGACGGCGCGCTGCGCCAGCTCCGGTTCACCGGCCGCGGCGCGCAGCTCCAGCGACGCGGCCGCGCCGAGCGGAAGGGCCGCCGCGTACGGCTGGGCGTTGAACGGCGCCAAGTGCCTCAGGCGCGCCGCCGCCAGGCCCGCGGCGTCCCCGGCGTAGGCCTGGCGGAGCGCCGGATCGATGGCCCACGCGAAGCCCAGCCCTTGGCGGCGTTCGTCGCCGAATCCCGCCTGGAGCAGCAGGGAGCGGAGGAACAGGCTCCGGCCCAACGCCGCGCGGCCGCTCACGAGCGCCTCCAGAGCGAGGCGGCCAGGCTGCCGCCGCCGATCCACGGCGCGCACACGAACGCCGCGCGGGCCCCCGCGCGCAGGAACTCGGGCAGCAGCGGCCACAGGCGGGCGCCGACCGGCCCGACGGAGGCCAGGATCGCCAAGGTCAGAGCGAAGGTGGCGCCGGCCTGCAGGACGAGCGCTCCGGTGATCTCCAACCCGTACCACGGAGTCCGTCCGGCCGCGAGCGCGGCCTCCAGGCGCCGCGCGTGGACGCCGCGGCCGCGCCTCAAATATTTTTCCAATCCGGCGTGAGCCCACCCCGCCGCCAGACCCGCCGGGAACGCCGCCTCGATGGGAAGGCCGCCTCGGGACGAGGCCAGAAACGCCGCGGCGCCGGTCGCGACGGTCGCGGAGAAATCCAAACAGCCGCCCAGCGGCATCTCCTCGAGCGTCAGCGATTCGAAAATCGCGCCCAGCACGGCTCCCGACCAGAGGTCGCCGCACGCCCACCCCACCAACGGTCCCACGACGAACGGGCGCGACAGGAGGAACGGCCCGACGGAGGCCGCGTCCAGTTCGAGCAGGGCGATCGCGCCCGCGGCGCCGCCCAGGAGCGCGGTCATCCGGCCCCCAGCATGGACGCCAGATTTTCCTCGGGATCGGAAGGGAGCGGGCGCCCTTCCAGGCGCACGCCGCGCGCGGCGATGGCGCGCAGGGCGGCCTTGTCCGTCTCGCTGAGGAAAAGCGCGCGGCCCAGCTGGATCTTGCCCACGGTGAAATGCAGGCCGCCGACGTTGATCTGGTCCACCGCCACGCCCTTCTCGAGAAGGGCCAGCGCTTCCTCGGGGCCGGGAACCAGCACCAGGCTGCGCCGGGCCCGCGCCTGCGGCGAGGACAGCGCGGCGGGCGCGGCCGCGACCGAAAGGACGCTCAGGCCCACCGACGGCGGCAGGGCCATCTTCATCAGGGCCGTCTGCACGGGATCCGCGGCGGCCGCGTCGGAGACGACGACCACCAGGTCGACGTTCAGCTGCGGCAGCCAGCCCTCGATCACCTGCCCGTGGATCAGGCGGTCGTCGATGCGCAGCAGCGCGATCGGCATCAGCGCTCCCCCGCCGCGGCGAGCAGGTACATCGAGCGCACGTCGCGGATGGACTTCTGTCCGTCGGCGACGATCTTCTCGACCAGGCGCTCGAGCGTCAGCCGGTCGCGATGGCTGAACGCGGAGACCATCATGTAGAGGTTGACGCCGCTGATCATCTCGGTGCGCGGAGCGTCCTTCACCAACGGAAAGGAAAGATTGTTCGGCGTGCCGCCGGGGATGTCGGTGAAGAGGATGGTGCCGTCGGGGTTGGCCAGGTCGCGCAGCGCGCGCGCGATCTTCTGCTTGATCTCCGGAACCGACAGGCGCGAGGAGGTGGCGATGACGCGCACGCCGTGGGCCTGGCGGCCGACGATGCCTTCCGCCGCCTCCACCAGGTACGCGCCGAATTCGCCGTGCGTGACGACGATGAAGTTGATCATCGGGAGATGTCCCGGTGGAATTCCTGGACCGGGTGGCCGGAGCTGCGCAGCTTCTGCGCCATCCAGCGCGTGCAGAAAACGCTGCGGTGCCGTCCGCCCGTGCAGCCGACGGCGATGGTCAGGTAGGACTTGCCTTCGCGCACGTAATGCGGGAGCAATTCGGAGATCAGCTTCAGCCAGTCCTTGAGGAAGCGGCGGGCGATCGGCTGCTTCAGGATATATTTCTGCACCGGCTCGTCCAGTCCGGTCTTGCGGCGCAGCCCGGGCTGGTAGTGCGGGTTCGGAAGGAAGCGCACGTCCATCACGATGTCGGCGTCGATCGGCGCGCCGTTCTTGTAGCCGAAGCTGACGATCTGCAAAGTCATTTCGCGCGTGCGCGTCAGCCCCAGCGTCTCGGAGATCTTTTCCTTCAGCTCGCCGAGCGACAGATGCGTGGTGTCGATCACCTTGTCCGCGGCGCCCTTGATCGGCGCCAGCAGGCTGCGTTCCTTCTTCACCGCGTCGGCGATCTTTCCGCCCAGCGGATGGCGGTGGCGCGTCTCGGAGAAGCGGCGCACGATGGACTCGTCGGTCGCGTCCAGGAACAGGACGTGGATGTCCAGCCCGTGGGCCTTCATCTCGCGCAGCAGCGGAGGAAGGACGGCGAGCAGGCGCCCCTCGCGCACGTCCATGCCCAGCGCCGCGCGCGTCAACGTCGGGGATTTGAGGACGTGCCGCGCGAAATCGTCGAGCAGGGCGATCGGGAGGTTGTCGACGCAGAACCAGCCGAAATCCTCGAAGACCTTCAGCGCCTGGCTTTTTCCGGCGCCGGAGACGCCGGTGATGACGAAGATCCTTTTCGGCTCGCCGGGCTGAGCGGCCTTCGCGCGCCGGCTCACGAACGCTCCTTGGCCTTCATCCTCTCGATGAGCCGCTTATTGAACGTCTCCGCCGAGAAATAACCCTGCGATCGCAGGCGCTGGTTCAGCGACGCCACCTCGATGAGCACCGCGAGGTTGCGTCCGGGGCTGACGGGGATGCGGATCAGCGGAATCTCGACGTCCAGGATCGTCAGCTTTCGGTTCTCCAGCCCCGTCCGGTCCGCGTTGGCCGCCTCGCTCCACGGCTCCAGCTTGATGGCCAGCTCGATGCGCGTGCGGTCCAGGATGGCGCCGATGCCGAACATCAGCTTCGCGTCGATGACTCCCAGGCCGCGCACCTCCATGTGGTTGCGCAGCGGCTCCGGGCAATAGCCGCGCAGGTAGCCGCCGCGCCGGTGCTGGACCTGGACGGCGTCGTCGGCGACGAGGATGTGGCCGCGCTTCAGGAGCTCCAGCGCGCACTCCGACTTTCCGATGCCCGCCTCTCCCTGGATCAGGACGCCCAGGCCGTACACGTCGACGAGGACCCCGTGCACCGTCGCCGTCGGCGCCAGCCGCGCCTCCAGCGCCTCGGCCAGCTCGCCGGTCAGGGTCGCCGTGTCGTAGCCGGAACGGAGCAGCGGCACCCCGTGCTTCTTGCAGGCCTGCGTCAGCGCGGGCGGGATCGGCGCGTTGTGCGTGACGATCACGCACGGAAGCTCCGGTCCCGACAGCATCGCCGACAAGGCGTCGGCCAGCTTCTTCGCGTCGGCCTTGCCGCAGTAGGCCTGCTCGCCGGCGCCGAACACCTGGATGCGCTCCCCGCGGAAACGATCCAGGAATCCGGACAGCGCCAGCCCCGGGCGGTTCAGATCGGCGACGGTGATCCGGCGTCCCAGGGACTTCTCCCCCGACAGGAGCTCCAGGCGCAGCCTGTCGCCCTGCTCCTTGACGAGGTCGCCGACGGTGAGTTCAGCGGCTTGCACGCCTCAGCGCTTGTTCTTGCGCACCGGCTGGACGATCCCGAAGGATTCGTCCGTGCGCCGGAAGACCACGTGGATCTGGTCGGTGTCCCGGTCCAGGTACGCGAGGAACTGGTGGCCGGCGGCCTCCATCTCCTCGATGGCGCGCTCCGGAGAGATCGCGGAGACCTGCTGGCGCACGACGGAGAAGTTCGTCGTCGTCGGAGGAACCGCCTCGGACATCGTCTCGGAGGTCTTGGCTTTGTGGCGGGTCTTCACGCGCTCCTTGTGCTTCTTGAGCTGCGCGTCGATCTTGTCGGACGCGAGGTCGATCGCGGAGTAGAGGTCCGCGGCGGTCGCCAGCGCCCGGAACGTCTGCCCCGGAGCGTGAACGATCATCTCGGCCTTATGCGCGCGCTTCTCGACAAAGAGAAACGCCTGGCCCCAAACGATGTGGTCGAAATATTTCTGGGCCTTCCCCATCTTCTGCGAAACGTAGTCGCGCAGGGCGGGAGTGATCTTGAGCTGCTTGGCGGTGAGTTGGATCTCCATGATGGAGGGATTCTAGCGCTTGGGGATACCCCTGTCAACGAAAGAGGCGCGCGGCGATATTGACTGTATAGGAAGAAATGAGTTAGGATGAGTCGTCGCGCGGCAGCCCCGTTGCGCACGGCCTATCGCGCGTCCGGTGGTTTATTCACCGGAGCCTATCGAGCATTAAAAGATCAATAAAAATATAGATTTATCCTGTGGATAACAAGTTATCCACCTATGTGGACATCCTGTGAAGATCGCTGACGCGGCTGAGCTTTGGACTCAGGCCGTGGAACGGCTGCGCGCGGACATCGGGGATGAGAACGCCGACCTCTGGCTGAAGCCCGCCGAGGCCGTCTCTCTTGAAGGCGGCGTCCTCACCTTGAAGGTCCCGAATAAGTTCTTTTCGGACGGCATCAAGGACCGCTACCAGAAGAAGCTTCTCTCCGTTTTCCGGGACGTCGCCGGCTCCGAGGTCGGCCTGGATTTCCGCGTGGAGCGGGATCTCACGCGCGTCCTGCCCCCGTCCGATCCGGTCCCCGAGGCGTCTCCCCAGTCGGACTTCGCCCTGTCGGATCTCAACCCGCGCTACACATTCGAGAACTTCGTCATCGGCGAGTCGAACCGTCTCGCCCGGGCCACCGCGGAGTCCATCGCGAAAAGCCCCGGCACCCAATACAATCCCTACGTGATCTACGGCGGCGTCGGCTTGGGAAAAACCCATCTGATGCACGCCATCGGCAACGCGATGCGCCGCCAGCACCCCAAGGCCCGCGTGCTGTACACGACCAGCGAACAGTTCGTCAACGAGTACATCGGCGCCGTGCAGAACAACGCGCTGGAGGCGTTCCGGGCGCGCTACCGATCGCTCGACTGCCTGCTGATCGACGACATCCAGTTCCTGATCGCCAAGGAGCGTTCCGAGCAGGAGTTCTTCCACACCTTCAACGCCCTGTTCGACTCGCGCAAGCAGATCGTCGTCAGCTCCGACCGCTCGCCGAAGGAAATGACGCCTTTGGAACAGCGCCTGATCTCCCGCCTGGAGTGGGGCTTCGTCGCGGACATCAAGCCGCCGGACTTGGAGACGCGCATCGCGATCCTCCGCAAGAAGGCCGCCCTCGAGGGGTTTTCGGTCCCGGACGACGTCGTGTTCTTCGTCGCCTCGTCGGTGAAGACCAACGTGCGCTCCCTGGAAGGCTCCCTGATCCGGCTGAAGGCCTTCCAGTCGATGACCGGAGCGCCGCTGACCGTCGACGACGCCCGCGACATCCTCAAGGACGCCATCACCAGCGACGACTCCAATCCCGTGCGCGCCGAGACCATTCAGCGCGTCGTCGCGCTCAAATACTCGGTGGACGTGAAGGACATCAAGGGACATCAGCGCACCGCCTCCATCGCGATGCCGCGGCAGGTCGCCATGTACCTGTCCTGCGTGATGACCGACCTCTCCTCCACGGACATCGGCCGGGCCTTCGGCGGCAAGGACCATTCGACGGTCCTTCACGCGCGCAAGAAGATAGAGAAGAAGATCGAGGAAGATCCGTTTTTCCTGGAATTGATCAACCGCCTCCAAGCCGAGATCAAGGCGGCCGAAAGATGACCTGTGGACGACATGTGCATGAAGCCCGCGAATCGTGGACAATTATGACGGCTGTGGACAACGGGGATAACTCCGCGTACTTTTCCACAGGCGAACTCTCCGAATCCCGGAGAGACTCCCGCGTTATCCACCGCATCCCCCACTCGATGGGGAAGAGGACGGTTTAAATGAAAATAACAATCAGCAAGGAAGAACTGGCGCAGGGAGTCCAAACGATCCAATCCGCTCTTTCTTCACGAACCACTTTGCCGATCCTTTTGAACTTCCTGATGGAAACGGAGGACAAGAAGGTGAAGGTGGTCTCGACCGACCTGGAAATGGGCGTCAAGCATTACCTGAAGGCGGACATCGAGAGCGACGGGTCCATCACTATTCCCGCCAAGAAGTTCGCGGACATACTCCACAGCCTGCCCGACGCGGAGGAGGTCGAGCTGTCGGTGGACGCCGGCGGTAAAATCTCCTTGAAGTGCGGCCGGTCGCGGTTCGGGATCGTGGGCGCCCCGAAGTCCGAGTATCCCGTTCTCCCGGAATTCAACAAGGCCACCGCTTTCGAGCTGCCGGCGGCGGTCATCGGCGAGATGGTCCGCAAGACCATCTTCGCGGCGTCTTCGGACGAGACCCGTCATGTTTTGAACGGCGTTTTCTGGGCCGCCAAGAAGGGAATGTTGGAAATGGTCGCCACCGACGGCCGGCGCCTGGCCGTCTGCTCCAAGAAGATTCTTCCCAAGGACCAGGAATTCGCGGTGATCGTGCCGACGAAGGTCCTCGCCGAGTTCCTGCGCCTCCTGGGAGTTCTGGAGATCAAGGACGGCGACGACGAGAAGATGCTGGTCGCGGTCACCGACAACCAGATCACCTTCCAGTTGAAAGGCACGACCTTGCTGTCCCGGCTGGTCGGCGGCTCCTTCCCGAACTACGAGCAGGTCATACCGACGAAGCGCGAGGTCATCTTCACCGCCCCGACGAAGGACATCCTGGCCGTGACCAAGCGCGCGTCGCTGTGCGCGGTGGACCGCGGCGGCTCGGTGAAGTTCGCCCTGAAGAAAGGCGTTTTGAACGTGAGCTCCTCCAGCCAGAACAACGAGTTCACCGAGGAATTGGCCGTGGAGTATTCCGGCGCGGACTTCTCGGTCGCTTTCAACCCTCAATTCGTCGTCGACGCGCTGAAGCACGTGGACACGGCCAAGACCGTCGTGGCGATGACCAGCCCCGTCAACCCGGCCCTGTTCGAGCCGGCGGAAGGCGAGGGGGATTACCGCTTCGTCGTGATGCCGATGCGTTTGTGAGCTGGAACCCGGACGCCCCGCGCGGACGCTGGGCGAACGCCGGAGACCTGGTCGCGGCCTTCACTCGGAAAGCCCAGGCCCCGACGGACCGGCTGGCGATTTTAAATTCGGTTTGGGATAAGGAGTGCGGCGCCTACGCGAAGCATTGGGCGCTGATCGGCGTGAAGAAGGGAGTGTTGTACGTGCGGCCGAAGAGCTCGGCCGCCGCGCAGGAGCTGCACATGCGCGGCGACGTGCTGGTGAAAAGCCTGAATAAGTATTTCAGCCGGGCCTGGATCGTCGCGATCCGCACGACGTACCGTTGAAAATTTAGGCCGTTATAAAATGAGAGGCACGACGTCGCGTTTCACGGCTCAGCCGGAGGAGGAGACGATGTCCGACGCCATGACGGAGACGACCGATATGAGCAAGCAGGAAGACAAGACGTACGACTCATCGAAGATCCACGTCCTTGAGGGCTTGGAGGCGGTGCGCAAGCGTCCCGCCATGTACATCGGCAGCACCGGCCCGTCCGGACTGCACCACCTGGTCTATGAGGTCGTGGACAATTCGGTGGACGAAATTTTGGCCGGACGCTGCACCACGGTCGACGTGTTCATCCACGCCGGCAACTCGATCACCGTCTCCGACGACGGCTCGGGCATTCCCGTCGATCCCATGAAGGATCCGAAGCTTCCCGCCAACCTGCGCGGCAAGTCGGCCCTCGAGGTCATCCTGACCGTCCTGCACGCGGGCGGCAAGTTCGACAAGAGCGCGTACAAGGTCTCCGGCGGCCTGCACGGCGTCGGCGTCACCTGCGTCAACGCCCTCTCCGAGTGGCTGAAGGCCGAGGTTCATAAGGACGGAAAGATCTGGGTCCAGACCTACCAGCGCGGCAAACCGGACGCGGACGTCAAGTCCACCGGCAAGACCGACTCCCACGGCACGAAGATCTCCTTCAAGCCCGATCCGGACATCTTCAACGGCCACCAGTATTCGTTCGAGACGCTGTCGAACCGGCTGCGCGAGCTGGCGTTCCTGAACGCCGGCGCGAAGATTTCCATCGTGGACGAGCGCGAGGACAAGCGCCACAACTTCCATTATGAAGGAGGCATCTCCCAGTTCGTGAAGCATCTGAACACGAACAAGAAGGTCGTGCACAACGAGCCGATCTTCATGACCAAGGAGAAGGAAGAGGTCATCGTCGATTTCGCGATCCAGTACAACGACGACTACTCCGAGACGGTGTTCTCCTTCGTCAACAACATCAAGACGCCCGAAGGCGGCACGCATTTGGCGGGCTTCCGCTCCGCGCTCACTCGCGTCATCAACGACTACATCAAGAAGTACGACCTGCTGAAGGGCAAGAACTGGAGCGTCACCGGCGACGACGTGCGCGAGGGCCTGTGCGCGGTGCTGTCGGCGAAGATCCAAAACCCTCAGTTCGAGGGACAGACGAAGTCGAAGCTGGGCAACGCCGAGGTCGAGGGCATCGTCAAGTCCATCGTCGGCGAGGTCCTGGTCACCTTCTTCGAGGAGAATCCCTCCACCGCGAAGGCGATCTGCGCCAAGGCCATCGGCGCCGCCGAGGCCCGCGAGGCCGCGCGCAAGGCGAAGGACCTGACCCGCCGCAAGGGAGTGCTCGATGGGTCGAGCCTTCCCGGAAAGCTGGCGGACTGCCAGGAACGCGATCCGGAGCGCTCGGAGTTGTTCATCGTCGAGGGAGACTCAGCCGGCGGTTCCGCGAAGCAGGGCCGGGAGCGCGCGTTCCAAGCCATTCTTCCGATCAAGGGTAAAATATTGAACGTCGAGAAGGCGCGCCTGGTCAAGATTCTCTCCAACGAGGAAGTCCGCACCTTGATCTCCGCCATCGGCACGGGCATCGGCGAAGGAGAGGACGGCCTTAAGATCGAAAAGCTCCGCTACCACAAACTGATCATCATGGCCGACGCCGACGTGGACGGCCAGCACATCCGCACTTTGATCCTGACCTTCTTCTACCGCCAGATGAAGCAACTGGTGGAGAACGGCCACATCTACATCGCGCAGCCGCCGCTCTTCAAGGTGAAGAAGGGCAAGACCGAGATGTACATCGACACCGAGGAGAAGATGGAGCAGTGGACCCTGAACGAGGGCCGCAACTCCATCGAGGTCACCGCTCTCAACCCGGCCAACGGCAAGGCGAAGAAGCTGGACGCCGACGACCTGCGGTATCTGCTGAAGCTCCTCGCCGAGCTCGAGGGGCTCATCCGCCATATCAACCGCAAGAGCATGCACCTCGACGACTTCCTGTCCTATCAGGCCGAGGGCAAGCTTCCGCTGTACCGCGTGGAGAAGACCGCGGGCGAGTACGATTTCTTCTACTCCGAAAAGGATTGGAAGGTCTATCGCGACGCCCACGTCGCCGAGCAGAAGAAGAAACTCGTCGAGGAGCGCGCCGAGAAGGCGAAGAAGGCTCCCGCGAAGGCGCCGGCGGCGGGCGCCCCCGTGGAGGCGGTCGAGGAGTCCGCTCTCAGCGAGGCCGACGAGGAATCTCTCGAGCCCGACGTTCAGGAGCTTTGGGAGATGCCGAAGCTGGACGCCTTGTCCAAGAAGTTCAGCGAGATGGGCCTCGACCTCAAGTGGTACGACGTCATGCGCGACGAGAAGACGAAGCCGCTGTTCCGCGCGAAGACCTCGCACACGGAAACCGACGGCTACAGCCTGAAGGACCTTCTCGAGATGGTCCGCGACGCCGGCCGCGCCGGCGCGCAGATCCAGCGATATAAAGGTCTGGGTGAAATGAACCCGGAGCAGTTGTGGGAGACCACGATGGATCCCAAGCGCCGCCGCCTGCTTCAGGTCAAGATCGTCGACGCGCTCGACACCGAGGACGCCTTCGTCACGTTGATGGGCGACAAGGTCGAGCCGCGCCGGCTGTTCATCGAGAAGCATGCTAAGGAAGTCAAAAACCTCGACATCTAACTCGAACGACTGTCGTTGACGACAGTCGAATTGTGAATAAGTAGGAAATTTTAAGGGATACATCACGGAGAGATTATGAGCAAGCCCGAGCAGCAGGACCTCACTCCCGAGCCTAACGCGAACATCATCCAGCGCGACCTCGGCGCGGAGATGCGCGGCTCCTACATCGACTACTCGATGTCGGTCATCGTCGGCCGCGCGCTGCCGGACATCCGCGACGGCCTGAAGCCGGTCCATCGCCGCATCCTGTACGCGATGCACGACGAGGGCCTGGCGTCGAACAAGAAGTACTCCAAGTGCGCCGGCGTGGTCGGTGAAGTCCTGAAGAAGTACCACCCGCACGGCGACAGCTCCGTGTACGACGCGATGGTGCGCATGGTGCAGGAATTCTCCCTCCTGCACCCGCTGATCGACGGCCAAGGCAACTTCGGCTCCGTGGACGGAGATCCGCCCGCCGCCTACCGCTACACCGAGGCGCGCCTGGCCAAGATCGCCGAGGAAGTCATGGCCGACATCGACCAGGACACGGTGGACTTCACCGCGAACTTCGACGGCACCACCACCGAGCCCTCGGTGATGCCCGCGAAGGTCCCGAACCTTCTCGTCAACGGCTCGTCGGGCATCGCCGTCGGCATGGCCACCAACATCCCCCCGCACAACCTCTCCGAGGTCTGCGAGGCGGCCATCACTTTGATCAAGGAGCCGAAGACCGAGATCAAGGACCTGATGAAGATCATCAAGGGCCCGGACTTCCCCACGGGCGGCATCGTTCGCGGCAAGGCCGGCATCAAGGACTACTTCGAGACCGGGCGCGGCTCCGTGCGCATCCAGTCCAAGACCGAGATCGAGCCCATGAAGGGCAACCGCGAAGCCATCATCATTCACGAGCTCCCGTTCCAGGTCAACAAGGCGACGTTGCTTGAGACCATCGCGGAGCTGGTGCGCGACAAGAAGATCCCCGACATCTCCGACATCCGCGACGAGTCCGACCGCAAGGGCATGCGCGTGGTCATCGAGATCAAGCGCGACGGAAACGCGAACGTCGTTCTCAACCAGCTGCTGAAGCACACGCAGATGGAGACGACGTTCGGCGTGATCCTGCTCTCCCTGGTGGACGGACGCCCGCGCGTGCTGGGCGTGCGCGACATGCTGGGACATTTCATCCAGCACCGGAAGGTCGTGGTCACCCGCCGCACGAAATTCCAATTACGCAAGGCACTCGACCGCGCCCACATTTTGGAAGGCCTGATCACCGCGATCAAGAACATCGACCGCGTCATCAAGATCATCCGCGGAGCCAAGGATACCGAGGCGGCCCGCGCCGAATTGATGGAGGCCTTCGAGCTCTCGAAGGCTCAGACCAACGCCATCCTCGAGATGCGGCTGGCGGCGTTGACGAAGCTGTCCGTCGGCGACCTGCAGGAAGAGTACGACGGCCTGGTCAAGAAGATCGCGGAGCTCAAGGCGATCCTGGCCGACATCAAGAAGGTCTACGCGATCGTGATCAAGGAGCTGGAAGAGGTCAAGGAAGCCTTCGGCAAGTCCCGCCAGACCCAGATCACCAGCGAAGCCGCCGAGATGTCGCTGGAGGACCTGATCCAGAAGGAGGAGGTCGTCATCTCCTTCTCCAACACCGGCTACGTCAAGCGCATCCCCGTGGCGACGTACCAGGCCCAGGGACGCGGCGGCAAGGGCATCACCGGCGCCGAGGTCAAGGAAGAGGACTTCATCGAGCACTTCTTCGTGACCGACACGCACGCCGCTCTGCTGTTCTTCACGAACCGCGGCCGCGTGTTCGCGCTGCGGGCGTACGAGATCCCCGAGGGCAACCGCACGTCGCGCGGCAAGGCCGTCGTGAACCTCCTGGCGCTGACCGGCGAGGAGAAGGTGACCTCGGCGATCGCGATCCGCTCGTTCGAGGAGAAGAAGGGCCAGGAAAGCTTCCTGGCGATGTGCACGCGCAACGGAACGGTCAAGAAGACGCCGCTGGTGGACTTCGAGAACATCCGGAGAAGCGGCATCATCGCGATCACTCTCGACGAAGGCGACGTTCTCGTCGAGGTTCAGCACACCTCCGGCGCGGACGAGCTTCTCATCGCGACGAAGGACGGCATCGCCATCCGCTTCCCGGAAGTCGACATCCGCTCCATGGGCCGGGGCGCCGCGGGCGTCCGCGGCATCCGCCTGGACAAGGGAGACCTGGTCGTCGGCATGGAGGTCTTCCCGCCGAACAGCAAGAAGACTTTGCTGACGGTCTGCGAGCACGGCCACGGAAAGCGCACCGAACTCAACGAGTACCGCGGCCAGCACCGCGGCGGCGGCGGCATCATCACGATCAAGGCGACCGACCGCAACGGCTCCGTGATCGGCGTGAAGCTGGTCACCAACGAGGACGACTTGATGGTGATGACCGAGCAGGGCAAGGCCATCCGCCTGCGCTGCAAGGACATCAAGACCATCTCCCGCAACACTCAGGGCGTCCGGCTGGTCCGGCTGGACGAGAACGACAAGGTGGCGCGCGTGGCGCCGATCGCCGCGGAGCCGCCGGTCAATCCCGAGCTGCCGATCGACGGCGGCAAGAAGTGAGGCCGTAAGGGAATGAACGGGCTCAAGAGCCTGCTCCTCGCGGCGGCGTTCGCCGCCGCGGGGGCGGGAGCCGCTTCGGCGGAGATCGTCCTGGAAGGCGTCCACTGGCAGGTGGGCCGCGTCGAGGGCGGCCGCGTGGCCGGCTGGTCGGACATCAAGATTTTGGTCGACGGCCCGCCGAAGTTGGACAACCGTCTGCGCGCCCGGCTGGTGATCAAGAACTCCGGAACCCAGGCCGAAGAAGGCCTGCTGATCCGCTACAGCATGACCGCGCGCGTGGCGCCGACGACGGCGTCGTCGGAAGGATCCTGGGCGATTCCGTTCGTCGTCGAGGAACGGCGCGTGCCCAAGATCGGCCCGAACCAGGTGATCGAGGTTCCCCTCGAGACCGGCGCGGCCCTGGACTTGTACGTGCGGCGCGTGGCGCGCGCGGGCTGGTGGCCGGACCGCGTCAAGCTCCAGGTGATGCTGGAGCCCCACGCCGGCAGCCCGGCGCTGCAGATCGTCGAGGACATGATGGAAGTGAAGAAGGAGTCCAAGCCGTGATCGATTTATCTCTTCTGCGGAAAGACCCCGCCGCCGCCAAGAAGGCCTTGGCGTCGCGTCATCCTCGGTGGTCCGAAGCCCTGGACGCGTTGCTTCATATCGACGAGAGCCACCGTGCTCTTCTCAAGGAAGTCGAGGACCTGCGCTCGAAGCGGAACGCCGTGTCGCAGGAAATCGGGAAGGCGAAGGCGGCGAAGGACGAGGCGAAGGCCATGACTTTAATGGCCGAAGTGGCGAAGATCAAGACCGACATGCCCGCGAAGGAAGCCGCTTTGGCCGAATCCGAGAAGACCCTCCGCGCCGCGGCGCTGGAACTGCCGAACCTTCCGCACCCGTCCGTGCCCGTCGGCAAGGACGAAACGGAGAATCCCGTCGTCCGCGTCGTCGGGACGCCGAGGGAGCACGGCTTCAAGCCGCTCGATCATCAAACGCTTGGTGAAAAGCTCTCCATTCTGGATATGGCGGCAGCGACGAAGCTGTCGGGTTCGCGCTTCGCGTTGTGGAAAGGTTCTGGCGCGAAGCTCTTGCGCGCGCTGGGAAATTATCTTTTGGATCGGCACGAAAAGAAAGGGTATCTCGAAGTCCATCCCCCCTACTTGGTCCGGCCTGAAGTGATGGAAGGCACCAGCCAACTGCCGAAGTTCGAAGCGGATATGTACAAAACCGTGAACGCGGACGGCGACAAACAGAACACGCTTTATTTGATCTCCACGTCGGAAATCTCCCTGACGAACATGGTCCGAGAAGAAATACTTTCCGTCGAGAAGCTTCCGATGAAATTGACGGCGTTCACGCCGTGCTTCCGCCAGGAAGCGGGATCTTACGGCAAGGACGTGCGCGGGGTCATTCGTAATCACCAGTTCGACAAGGTCGAATTGGTGTGGATCACCAAGCCCGAAGACTCCTTGCCCGCCCTTGAACAATTGACCAAGGACGCCGAATCCGTTCTGGCCGAACTTGAATTGCCCTATCGGGTAATCCACTTGTGCACGGGAGACATGGGCTTCGCGGCCCAGAAGACGTACGACATCGAGGTCTGGATGCCTTCGGAGGGCAAGTACCGGGAAATCTCCTCTTGCTCCGACTGCTCTGACTTTCAGGCGCGCCGGATGTCTGCCCGCTTCCGCCGCGACGCGAAGGCCGCCCCGGAATTGGTCCACACGCTGAACGGCTCGGGCGTGGCCGTCGGACGCCTGGCCGCGGCGATTTTGGAGAACTTTCAGCAGGCCGACGGCTCCGTCGTGCTGCCCAAGGCGCTGGTCCCCTATTTCGGAGCGGAGCGGATCACGGTCGCCTAAGATGGCCAAGGCTCTGGAGCAGTTGAAGTCCGTCGTCGCCCGCCTGCGCGCGCCCAATGGGTGTCCTTGGGACCGCAAGCAGACGCACCGATCGTTGATCCCCTTTCTGCGCGAGGAGTCCGAGGAGCTGGCGGTCGCCCTCAAGCGCGGGCGCTGGGACGAGATGGAAGACGAGTTGGGAGACATTTTGTTCCACGTGATGCTTCACGCGAAGATCGCGGAGGAGAACGGCCACTTCACGCTCGAGGATGTCGCGCGCAGCCAAGCGGTAAAATTGCAGAGGCGCCATCCGCATGTGTTCGCGCGCGACCGGAAGTTCAAGAGCGCCGAGGAAGTCCTCGCGCATTGGAAGTCCATCAAATCCCTGGAGCGCACGCTCCGGGACCGCGACGTCGCGAAGCGCTCGGCGCGCAAGCGCGCGCGGCGGTAAGGAGAAGAGATGTTTTTCGAGGGTCCGGAAAAAAAGGTCGAGCTCGCGCTGATGCCGGGGCAGCCGTCCCTGCGCGCGCGCGGCCTGGACTATTGGAAGATGATCGTGGGCAAGGCGCGCGCCCAGATCCTCTCCTCCGTGTCGAACGACTCCTTGGACGCGCACCTGCTGTCCGAGTCCAGCCTGTTCGTCGCCGACAACTGGCTGACGATGATCACCTGCGGCCGCACCGACCTGGTCGCCGCGGTCCTGCAGCTGTGCGCGGATTTCGGGCACGACAAGTTCCAGTACATGATCTACGAGCGCAAGAACGCCCATTTCCAGGAATACCAGCCTTCGAATTTCTTCGACGATGTGCGCCGCCTGTCCGAGGCCATGCCCGGCAAGTCCTACCGCTTCGGCGACGGCGACGATCACCACGTTTTCCTGTTCCATCTGGACAAGCCCTACCAGCCCGCGCCCGACGACCTGACGCTCGAGATCCTGATGCACGGCGTCGATCCGCAGGCGGCGCGGGTGTTCATGTCCGGCCCCCAGCGCAAGAAGGAGTTCATTAAGGAGAAGTCCGGCGTCTGGACCATCCTGGGCCCCGGCTTCCAAGTGGACGACCATCTCTTCGAGCCGATGGGCTATTCGCTGAACGCGATCCGCGGCGCGAAGTACTACACCATCCACGTGACCCCGCAGAAGATCGGCTCCTACGTGAGCTTCGAGACGAACTGCGTCGAAGGCGACGGCAACGAGACCGTGACCCGGGTTCTGGACCTGTTCAAGCCGCAGTCGTGCGACGTGCTCCTCTTCCAACCGCAGGCCGCGCGCAAGAAGGTCCGCTGCTACTATCCGCTCAAGCGCGCCGTGCGTCAGAACCTGAACTGCGGCTACCGCGTCAGCTTCGACCACCATTTCAAGCAAGTCGAAGGCGCCGCCGCCGCGTTCGAGATCGTCCTTTAACGACAGGAGTCCGATGAGCGCCAAGACCCGCTGGGCCGACGAGGAGTATCAGGGCATCGTGCGCACGGGCTTCCGCCTGAAGAAGAAGCTCTTTAAAGGAAAAAGCCCGTTCCAGACGGTCGAGGTCGTGGAGACCAAGGGCCACGGCAAGCTTCTGCTCATCGACGGGATGACGATGGTCTCCGAGCGCGACGAGTTCGTCTATCACGAGATGATCGCCCACGTCCCGATGTTCCTTCACCCCCGCCCGCGCCGCGTGCTGGTCATCGGCGGCGGCGACGGCGGCACGGTGCGCGAGGTTCTGCGGCACAAGACCGTGGAGCGCTGCGTGCTGGTCGAGATCGACGCGCTGGTGGTGTCGGCCTCCCGGAAGTACCTCCCCCTGACGGCCGGAAAGCTGTCGGACCGCCGCGCGGTCGTGCGCATCGAGGACGGAGTGAAGTTCGTGCGCGAGACCGACGAGCGCTTCGACGTGGTGATCGTGGATTCGACCGAGCCGTTCGGCCCGGCCAAGGAGTTGTTCGGCACGGCGTTCTACAAGGACGTCAAGCGCGTGCTGACCGAGGACGGGATCGTGGTCAGCCAGGCCGGTTCGCCGTTCTACGAGATCACGACGATCAAGAACCTGGACCGGATTCTCAAGCCGGTCTTCCCGGTGGTGGACGCGTATCTCTTCACGAACCTGACCTACCCGGGCGGGCTGTGGGCGTTCACGTTCGCGTCCAAGGGCCTGCGCCCCGTGCGCAACTACCGCCCACAGCGCGTGAAGGCGGCGAAGATGCCCCTCAAGTGGTACAACGCCGACGTCCACGCCGCCGCGTTCGCCCTTCCGGAATTCGTGCGCCAGGCGCTGCGGCGATAAGTGACGAGGCTCCGAAAGCTCTTCGCGGACGCCGTCCGTTTCGCCTTCCTGGTTCTGACGGACTTCAAGCGCAACCGCTGCCTGGAAAAGTCCTCGTCGCTGGGCTTCCAGACGATCCTGTCCGTCGTGCCCGCGCTGGTGCTTTCCCTGTTCGTGCTGCGCTCTTTGGGCGCGTCGGGAACCTTCGGGACGAACGTGACCAGCGTCATTCTCCATCAGCTCAACGTGGACGAGATCACGCTGTCCGGTCCCGCGTCCGCGGCGGGCGTGCGCGCGACGTATAAGCTGAGCGACGAGCTGCAGAAGATCGTCGGCGGCGTGGACGACCTTCTCCTCAACGACGGCGCCGGCCTGGCCTCGCTCCTTGGCATCATCATCACGGCCGTCCTCATGGCCCGGGAGATCGAGTACAGCATGAACTCCATTTGGAACGCGGTCAATCCCGGCGGCCTGCTGCACCGGGTCGTCCTTTATGGGGGCCTGGTGACCTTGCTGCCCCTGTTCATCGGCACGGTGGTTTACGCGGGACGGCTGTTTCCGGCGGCCGCTTTTCTGGACGCGGCCGTCGGAGTGTTCGTCCCCTTCGTCGCTTTTTACGCGCTGTACAAGTTCGTGCCCGCGGCCGAGGTCGGCCGCCGTCCGGCCTTGCTGGGCGCCGCCGTCGCCGCCGTCGCGTGGCAGGCCGCGAAGCGCGCTTTCGGGCTCTATCTGCTCACCGCGGCGGGTTACGGGACGCTGTACGGGATGCTCGGCCTTCTCCCGATCTTCACCGTTTGGATCTGGGTCGGCTGGACCATCGTCCTGGCCGGAGCGGAGACGGCCTACACCGCGCAGAACTTCTCTCGGCTGTCGGCGGCGGAGAAACGGCGCCGTTGAGGCCGGCCGGGAGCTACTGGGCGGCGGTCTGGTTGTAGTAGCCGTTCAGGAAGGCGCTCTGGTTGATCCAAGCGAACCCCCCCGAAACGTACTGGTTCAGGAACAGGTTCCCGGACAGCTGCGCGGTGCCGACGTAGCGCCCGGCCTTGTAGATCGCGCCGGTGCCGTTGAGCATCGCGTTGCCGGTGACGAATCCCGAGCCGTTCTGACAGGAGCCGTTGACGAACACCGTCCCCGTGACGGGGACGGTTCCCGACGCGCCGTCGGACGTGGTCACGTTCACGTCGGCGCGAAGGTTGATCCAGCCGCTCATCATGCCGCTTCCGTTGGGGCCGCCGGAGCAGGGAAGAAATCCGTTGCCGGTCACCGACACGTAGCCCGAGATGGGGCCGGAGGAGTTCTGCGCGCCCACCGAGGAGGCGGAAGGCTTCGGCGAGGAGAGCGGGACGGCGACCGGGCGCGGCGCTTCGAGCGGGGCCGACGCGCCCAGCTGAGCGGCGATCGCGGCGACGTTCTCCAACGGGGTCGCGGACGCGGCGGTGGCGAGAGCGGCGAGCGAGAAGGCGAGGAGAGTTTTCATGGGCCTATTCTACCCCAAAGGCCCAGGGAAAGGGTAGGCCTTTAAGGCCAGTCGGCCGGGATTTTTAAACGCCCGCGCAGATCCTTGCGGATGGACTCGAAGCAGGCCTTCACGGACGGGGGCGCGAAGCCGGGCACCTTGAAGAACTCGTGCTGGCGGTCCCAGCCATTGCGCGCTTCGCCGCGTGCCGCGTAGTCGTAGTACAGCGACAGGGTGAGCCCCAGGTACTCCCCCGCGTTCTTCTGCAGGTCTCCCCGGAGGCGTTCGATCGCGCCTTCCTTGCGCGTGATCTCCGCCGCGTAGAATTCGGGATGCTTGGCCGAGACGTCGACGAAGCGGCCCTTGACCGGGGCGTAGAGCCGGCTGCGGAACGCGGATTGGGAGGTCGTTCCGAAGTCCTCGCAGTCCACGGCCAGGAACCGGCCCAGGGGCAGTTCGCGGGAGAGGAGCAAGGTCTTCTGCCCGTCTTGAAGCAAGCGCCCGTCGGGGAATTTACCCGCGTCCGAGAACTTGAAATTCTTGAATCGAACCGCGTACAGAGAGGTGGAGTTGATCGCGCGGATCGTGGCGTGGTAGGCGAGGACCCGCGAGCCGTCCTTGAACAGGTCGGCGAAGGTGCGCCCCATCGGCGTTTCGTCCAGCTCCAGCCATTCGGTGTCTCCCGGGTGGGAGTAGCCGAGATAGACCTTCCCTTTCAGGATGACGTAAATTTCCAGCCGATCGCCGGTCCCGTGCTCCGGCGTGTACACCACCGCGGCCAGTTTGAGCGGGCCGTCCGTCCGGGTCACGCTTTCCTTCGGCTTGAAGCCTTTCGCGGCCCACTCGGCGGTTTTCGCGTCCAGCGGATCGGCGGCGGGGGCCGCCGCGCCCGGCGCGGCCAACGCCGCGAGCAGCAGCGCCGCGGCCGCTCGTCTCATCGCGCCCGCAGCCAGCCGCGCCGGAGGAGTTCCTCGGCCGTCTGAACGGAATTGAGGGCGGCGCCTTTCAGCAGATTGTCGGAGGAAATCCAGAGCGCGATCTCGCGCGGCGTGGCTCCCTGGCGAAGGCGTCCGGCGTAGACCGGGTCCTTCCCCCCCGCGGAGCGAGGCGTCGGATAGTCGCCGTCGGGAAACAGCTTCAGGCCCGGGGTTTTCGCCAGCAGGGCGCGCGCGCGCGCGGGCGTGGTGGGCCGGGCCAACGTGAGCCACGCGGCCAGCGCGTGGCCGCGGATGGTGGGCACGCGGACGGCGGTCGTGGAGATCTTCAGGCGCGGCGCCGACCAGATCTTGCGCAGCTCGGCGGCGACCTTCGTTTCCTCGCCGGAGTAGCCGTCCGGACCGAAACGGCCGACCTGGGGAACGGCGTTGAAGGCGATCGCGCGCGGCAGGACGGAAGAGTTCCCCGCGCTCAGCACCGGGGCGCGTCCGTCCGCGGACAGGCCGGTGCGGGCCAGGGCGGCGGTCTGGCCGAACAGCTCCGCCAAGGCGGCCTTGCCCGCTCCGGACACGGCCTGATAGGAGGCCACGCGCACCTCGCGCACGCCGATGGCGCGGTGGAGGAGGGCTCCCGCCACGCCCAGTCCCGTCATCGTGCAGTTGGGGCCCGCGATCAGCCGCGAGCCCGGGCGCAGCGCGCCGGCATTGACTTCCGGTATGACCAGCGGCACCTTGGGGTCCAGGCGGAAGGCGGCGCTGTCGTCGATGACCCAAACGCCGCGGGCGGCCAGGCGCGGACCGTGCTCCAACGCGACCTCGTCCGAGCTGACGAGAAAGACCAGGTCGCAGGACCCGAGAGCGGCCGCGTCGGTTCCCGGGGCGTTGAGCGTGCGGCCGCGGAAGCGAACGGACGAGCGCGTCCGTCCCGACGAGAATGGAAGAAGGCTTCCGACGGGGAAGCGGCGGCGTTCCAGCAGCTCGACCAGCTCCCGGCCGACCATGCCGGTCGCGCCGACGACTCCGACGGTCGGCGCGCTAGGGGCGCGGCGCATAAGGAATCATCACGGGGTCGGAGTAGCCGACGGCTCCGGACGTGTCGCGCGCGACGCCGCGCAGGTATTGGCCGGGTCCCGGGGACTTTTCCGGGGACAAGGCGAAAATATAAGGGGGCCGGCGCTGAAGCTTGGAGATGCGCGTCCAATCGAGACGGTCGCGCGAGACTTCCACCCAACCCTCGGAGACGTCCTCCCCCGCCGCGGAGAAGCGCACCAGCACGCGCTTGTCGGCGCGCGCGACGCTGAGGTCGTTGACGGAAACGGCGGGTTCGTCCGGCCCGGGCGGCACCAGCTTGATGGCCATCGCGGGCATGATGTTGTTGATCGGCGTCTCCAGGGAGTTCGCCGCCGAGCGCGGCGGCACGCCCAGGATGGAGCGGTTGTTCCAGGCGCGCGTCTCTCGGGTGCCGGAGTCCTCCGCTTCGGCCGCGGCCAGGATCGGAGCGCTGGAGGCGTGCGTGAAATAATTCGAAGGGGACCAGACGATCAGGTAATTCGCGGCGTTGAAGCTGACCATGGACATCGGAACCTCGGCCCAGAACCACTCGGCCGCGCCCACTCCGTCCACGCGCGCCTGAGGATCGGCGTCGGCGGGAATGTCGGAGGTTTCGGCCAGGAAAAAGCTCTGCTCCGACGTCCACGCGGGAGTCTGGGAGATGCCCATGTACACCTTGCCCTGGATAAGCTCGCGGATCCAGGGCTTATCGGGGTTCGGACGCGTCTTGGCGCGGCCGATCTTGGCGCCGATGAAGGCGCGCTGAAACTCCCCGGCCGAAGCCGGCGGAAGCTTCACAATCCAGGCGTTGTTGAAGCCCACGTACCAATTCGCGTCCGGCCCCCCATCAGCGAAGCGATTGTAGTCGTTGATGCTGGGCGCCAAGGTGATCAGCGATGGTACGACCACGCTGGTGGAAAGAAAGGGCGGCAGCCCGTCGTTAGGAGCGGCCTGCGCCCAACCGGCGGCGAACGTCGCCGCGACGATTAAATATGAAAAAACCATTAGTTTTTAAGCACTTTTATAATTCTGTCGAAATCATCGAAGCTAAAGAAATGAATCTGCAGAACCCCTTTCGCTGGGTTCTTCTTGGTTCGGATGACGACCTTCGTTCCTAAAGACTGCTGAAGGGAGTCCTCCAGGGCGCGCAAGTCGGCCGGTTTTTCGATCGCGGATTTCTTCGCCGGCGCCTCCTCGGAGTTGGGTGATTCCCCCGCCTCGACCTGTTTGGCGAGCGCTTCCGTCTCGCGAACCGAGAGCTTTCCTTCGAGCACTTTCTTGAAGACCGAGTGACGCAGATTCGGATCCGTCACCATCAGCAAGGCGCGGCCATGCCCTTCGCTGACCTGTCCGAATTGGAGGGCCTTTTGAATCTCTTCGGGAAGTTCGAGAAGACGCAAAGTGTTGGAGATTCCGGACTTCGATTTCCCCACCTCCTGCCCCAGTTCGGTCTGGTTGATGCCGAATTCCTTCATCAGCCGAAGGTAGCCGAGAGCGACCTCGATCGGGTTCAAGTCGGCGCGCTGCAGGTTCTCGATGAGGGTCAGGGCGAGACGCTGCTTGTCGTCCTTCGGTTGACGCACGACGACCTCGATCTCGGTGAGCCCGGCAAGCTGGGTCGCGCGCCAGCGGCGTTCGCCGGCGATCAGTTCATAGGAGCGGGAGGCGGGGTCGTACGAGACCACGATCGGCTGGGCCAGTCCGTGCTGCTTAATGGAGGAAGCCAGTTCCCCAAGCGCTTCCGGCTCGAAGTGGCGGCGCGGCTGAAGGTGATTGGCGCGGATCTTGTCCACGGCTATCTTCATGGGCGTCCCATCCGGCGCGGGCAAGGTTCCGGACGGAGCGGGCGCGGCGGGAGCGGAGGGGATCAGCGCGGACAGGCCGCGGCCGAGGGCTTTGCGGGTCATGCGGGGTTCTCCGTTGCTTCTTCAGCGGCAGCCGGCGCGGGAGGCTGGGAAAAGCCGCGCCGGGAAAGGAACTCGCGGGCGAAGGCCATGTAGGCTTCGGCGCCGCGCGACTTCGCGTCGTATTGAAAAATGCTTTGTCCAAAGCCGGGAGCTTCGGCCAGGCGGATATTCCTGGGTATGATGGCCTGGAACATGCGGGGCCCGAAGAACTTAGCGACTTCTTCCTTAACCTGGTTGGACAAGGTCATGCGGGAGTCGAACATGGTCAGGACCCCCCCCTCGACGTCCAGTTTCTGGTTTAAAGCGCTTTTCACCTTATCCACAGCCCCTGTGAATTGAGCTAATCCTTCCATGGAATAATATTCGCCCTGGATGGGTATAATGATCTTATCCGCCGCATTCAGGGCGTTGACGGTCAATAGACCTAAGGACGGTGGGCAGTCGATGATGACAAAAGAGAATCGAGATTTGACCGCGGAAAGAGCCCCTTTAAGGCGACTTTCGCGGGCTAACGCTGAAACAAGTTCAATCTCAGCGCCCGCCAAATCGTTGTTTGCCCCCGCCACGGACAGCTTTGGCAGCAGGGAAGCTTTAATGGTCTTTTCCAGTGGAAGCAAGTCGACAAGGACGTCATAAATATTTGGGTCGAACGTGCTCTTGTCAAACCCAACCCCGGAAGTGGCGTTTCCTTGGGGGTCCATATCTATCAGCAGCGTTTCGTGACCCAAAACAGCCAAAGCGGAGGAAAGATTGACCGCGGTGGTGGTTTTTCCCACCCCCCCTTTTTGGTTCGCGATAGCGATGATTTCAGCCATAAATGTGTTCAAACGTGAAAACTCGTGTTTTTAGGCCCCGCGAGTTCAAACGTGAAAACCATGCCTATCCTAGCATGTCGATTATTGGCTGTCAAGAGGTAAGAATAGTCCATTAAAGAATGATAGGCATTCATCAGAGGTGTTTAGTGTTATATTTTATCAGTTCCGGCGCAAGGCGCATAATGCTGGACACCGCAAGGTGTTTTTCTTACACTGGGGCCATGACCGACCCGAAGAAAGCCGCCGCGCTGATCGCCGAGATCAAAAAGGGGAAATTCCATACCGTCATTCTCGCGATGCCCGACATGCAGGGGCGTTGGGTGGGCAAGCGCATGACCGCGCGGCACTTCGCCGAGACGGTCGCCGAGCACGGCACGCACGCGTGCGCCTATCTTCTGACCGTGGACATGGAGATGGAGCCCGTGCCGGGCTACGAGCTCACGAGTTGGACGAAGGGCTACCAGGATTTCACGCTCGCGCCCGACTACGGCTCCTGGCGCGCCCTGCCGTGGCAGCCCGGCACCGCGCTTCTGGTCTGCGACGTTCTCGACGACGAACGCCGCCCGATCAAGGTCGCGCCGCGCCAGGTGCTGAAGGACCAGATCATCCGCGCGTGGGAATACGGCTACACGCTGAAAATGGCGTCGGAGTTGGAGTTCTATCTGTTCCGCGAGACGTACGAGTCGGCGCAGAAGAAGAATTGGACCGCCCTCGAGCATCATGGATCCTATATCGAGGACTACCACATCCTGCAGGGCACCCGTATGGAGCACGTGGTCGGCGAGATCCGCAATCAGATGGAAGCCGCGGGCGTGCCCATCGAGTGCTCGAAGGGGGAGTGGGGGCCGGGCCAGCATGAGATCAACCTGGAATACTCGACTCCAGTGGACATGGCCGACAAGCACACGGTGTACAAGCACGGGGCCAAGGAAATCGCCATGCAGCAGGGCTGCGCGTTGACCTTCATGGCGAAGTTCGACTCCCGGCTGGCGGGCTCCTCGTGCCACATCCACGCCAGCCTTTGGGATCGTGCCGGCAAGAAGTCGGTTTTCTCGTCGGGGGGGAAGCCCTCCAAGGAATTCCGCTGGTTCCTGGGAGGCCAAATGGCCTTGGCCCGAGAGTTCTCTTATTTTTACGCGCCGACGTCGAACTCCTATAAAAGGTACCAAGCCGCGACCTTCGCGCCGACGCGCATCGCCTGGGCCAAGGACAACCGGACCTGCGGCTTCCGCGTGGTGGGGGAGGGCAATTCCTTGCGCATCGAGAACCGCATTCCCGGCGCCGACGTGAATCCTTACCTCGCCTTCGCCGCGACGATCGCCGCGGGCCTGCACGGGATCGAGAACGAGATCGAGCCGCCCGCCGCTCTCGACGGCAACGCCTACGAGTCCAAGGTCCAGCCCGTTCCCAAGACGCTGGCCGAGGCGGTCGCTCTGCTGGAAGGCTCCAAGGCCGCCCGGACGGCTTTCGGCGAGGACGTGTTCAAGCACTACCTGCACGCGGCCAAGGCGGAGGTCGCCGCGCACGACCGCGCCGTGACCGACTGGGAAAAAGGCCGGCTCTTCGAGCGGATCTAAAAAAAGAGCTTACGCGCGGGGCTTGCAGAGCCCGCGGCTGACGAAGGTCCAGGCCGCCAGCTTGTAGAGCAGGCGCATGCCGACGTTCGCGTCCCACTCGTCCTTCCCGTTCGGCGCGGGGGAGACCTCGTTGAGGTCGAAGCCCACGATCTTCCGTCCGGAGCGGGCCAGCAGGCTGAGGATGTGGTTGGCCTCGTTGAGCTCCAGGCCGCCCGGCACCGGCGTGCCCGTGTGCGGGCACAGCTTCGGGTCCAAGCCGTCGATGTCGAACGTGATCCAGACCTTCTCGGGCAGCGCGTCGACGATTTCGGCGGCGGTCTTGGTGAACGGATGTCCGGCGAAGCGGCGCGCGGCCAGATCGCGGTCGAAGAAAACCTTCGCGCGGGGCCCCAGCGCGTGGATGAACTCGTATTCCTGCTCGCAGAAATCGCGGATGCCGACCTGCACGATCTTTGAGATTCCCGGAATGTTCTCCATCGCGTTGTACATGATCGACGCGTGGGACCAGGTGAAGCCCTCGTAGGCCACGCGCGTGTCCGAGTGCGCGTCGAAGTGAAGCAGCCCGATGGATCCGTGCGCGGCGGCCGCCGCCTGGAACGCGCCGTAGGGAACCGAGTGGTCGCCGCCGACGATGCCGACGATCTTTCCCGCGTCCATCAGCTCCTTCGTCTCTCGGCGCACCCATTCATTGAGCTTGGCGCCCAGGTCGTTGGCGGTCCTCAGGGCCTTCTGCAGGTCCTTGCGTCCCTCGATGTTCCCGCCGACCTTGATGATCTTCTGCGCCGCGGCCTTCGCGGTCTTGTTCCAGGCGCGGACGTCCTTGGACTCGGGCCGCATGAAGAGGCCGGGCTCGTACGGCTTGATCACGTCCCCGTCGAAAAGGTCCACCTGGCCGCTGGCGGCGTAGATCGCGGCGGGGCCGTCGGAGGTGCCGCCGCCGTAGGAGGTCGTGGCTTCCCAGGGAACCGGGAGCAGGACCAGCGCGGCGTCTTTCTCCTTGTGCGGAAGGCCGAACACGCCGGAATCGGCGTCGGGGGGGGCGTTGGGATCGAATTTGAGCATAGCGAAATTATACACGATTATTTATTGGGCATTGACGAGGAGGTTATTTGGGTGTATGCTTAACATTATTTGGGTGTTGGTGGTGATTTATTTGGGTTATATGAATAATTCTAATGAAATAAAGGACTTTATTATTCAATCCATCGCGCAGCATCCGCGTGATGTAAGCCGATTGACCGCCGAGCGCTTTCATTTAAATCGCCGCACGATCGTCGATTATTTAAACAAATTGATCGGGGATGGTTTACTCAGTGCGGAAGGTCGAACAAAAGCGCGAACCTACAAGCTTCGTACGCTGGTGCAGGAATCATGGATCTTACCGGTCAACGCGGGAATGGAAGAGCATGCGGTCTGGGCGCAAACGGCGATGCCTCATCTTAAGGGGCTCAAAGAAAATCTCTATTCAATTTGCCAGCATGGCTTTACCGAGATGGTCAACAATGTCATTGACCACTCCGAATCGCCCCGCGTCGGCATCGAACTTGAAAAAAACGCCGCGGAACTCAGGATCCGGGTACAGGACTTCGGGATCGGAATTTTCGAAAAGATCCGAACGGCCCGCGATCTCCACGATCCACGTGAAGCGCTGCTCGAACTGAGCAAAGGGAAATTCACGACGGCGCCGGAGCGGCATTCCGGGGAAGGGATTTTCTTCACGTCGAGAATGTTTGATAACTTCGCGATTCAATCCGGCGAACTCGTTTACCTGGCTCACGCGTTGAAGCAGGACGATTGGCTGTTCGAATTCGCCAAAGAGCCGCGAATTCAGGGAACGAGAGTCCATCTTTCCCTCTCCCTATTCTCGACTCGGACGACGCAGGAAGTCTTCGATCAGTTTTCGGGCATAGAAACCGGCTTCTCGCGGACGCATGTTCCCGTGGCGCTGGCGCGGTACGACGGCGACAAGCTCGTCTCCAGATCGCAGGCCCGGCGAGTGTTGTCACGTTTCGAAAAGTTTCGAGAGGTTTCTTTAGATTTTTCGGGAGTGCCGAACATCGGGCAGCCGTTCGCAGATGAGATATTCCGCGTTTTCGCGATCGAACATCCGGAGATCACGATCACTTATTCGAACGCGAGCGATCAAATCGAGAAAATGATCGCCTGGGTGCGCGGCGACCGTGGAATGCTGGGACCCCTGCTTTAAAAAAATCCGTCGAGGAAGCTCTCGACGAGTTTAGGAAGATCTGCGGAGTAGCCGCCTTCCAAGGTCGCGAAGCGGGTCAATTTCGTCTGGGCCAACAGGGAACCGATCGTCTTGAAAGTCGTGCGGTCCAGCTTCAGCCCCGCGATGGGGTCCTCTTTATAAGCGTCGAAGCCGGCCGAAACGGCGAGGATGTCGGGCTTCGAAGAGAGCACGGCTTCGAGGGCGGGAACGAAGGCGCGCAGATACATATCTCCGTCGGTGCCTTCCGGGAGGGGGATGTTCATGCAGTTTTCACGGCTTTTCTGGCCGGATCCAGGGTACAACGGCCACTGGTGGAGGGAAACGAAAGAGACGTTCTCGCGGCCGAGAACGATCGACTCGGTCCCATCGCCGTGATGCACGTCAAAATCGACGATGGCGATCTTCAGGCCTGGTTTTTTCGCTTGAAGCCGTGCCGCCGCGACGGCCAAATTATTTATGTAGCAGAACCCGGCGACTCGGTCTTTCCCGGCGTGATGTCCAGGCGGCCTCATTAAGGAAAACGCCGGTTCTCCCGACAATGCCGTATCGGCGGCGGAGAGGGCGCCCGAGAGGCTGATCAGAGCGATGTCGTCCATGTCCGGAAACGCCGGGGTATCGGCGTCCAGGAAGGTCCCGGTCCGAATCGTTTCAAGGTGATTCTCGCCGTGGACTCGCGCGACATCGGCCGGCCCCGCCGTCACGACGGGTAAGGACGGGTTATGCCCCGCGGCCTTCAGCCGTTCGTACGTCCTAGAAACGCGATACGGCGTCTCGGGATGCCCCGAGACGCCGTATACACAGGTCTTCAGATCCGAGAAGACCTTTCCCACGTCGCGATTCTTAGCGCAGCGCGGTCGCGGCGGCGGCCGAGCCGTTCAGGAGCGCGTTATAGCGGCGCTCGCGGCGCTTCTTCCAGTTGCCCTTGTGGTAGCCGTAGGAGGCCAAGGTCGGCAGCGCGATGGTCGCTTCGGCGAAGACCATCTGCTCGTCGACGATGTCCACCTTGCCCCAGGAGCACGCCTCGCGCAAGGTCGAGCCGGAGAGCGCGCCGTCGCGCTCGTCGGCCACGGTGATCTGCACGGCGTACTTGTGCATCTTCGGGTCGAAGCCCAGCATCTCGGCGCCGACGGTGACGTCCTGCGCGAAGTTCTTGGGCACGCCGCCGCCGATCATCAGCAGGCCGGTGTCCTTGGATTCGAGCTTCAAGCGCACCAGCTCGCGGAAGTCCTTGGCGGAGTCCACGGAGGCGTGGGACTCGGGATTGTGCCACTGGTGATGGAGCAGGCCGAACCCGGCGGAGCAGTCGGAGAACGCGGGCACGAAGATCGGAACGCCCTTCTTGTAGGCGGACAGGACGATGGAGTCCTTGACCTTCGCCTTCTTGACCAGGTACTTGCCCATCTCTTCCAGGATCTCGCGCGAGGAGTAGGGGCGGGACTTCAAAGTGCCCATGATCTCGGAGATCAGGTTGTCGCACTCGCCCAGCTCGTCCTCGTCGATGAACGTGTCGTAGATGCGGTCCACGCGCGCGGCGCGCAGGGCCTTGTCGTCGGCCCACTTGGAGCCCTTGTAGTGCTTGAAGCCCAGCGCCTCGAAGAAGTCCTGGTCCACGATGTTCGCGCCGGTGGAAACGATGGCGTCCACCATGTTGGACTCGACCATCTGCCAGACGATCTTCTTCAGGCCCGCGGAGAACAGCGATCCGGCGAGGCAGAGGATGACGTCGCAGTCCTTGTCGGCGAGCATGCGGTCGTAGATGTCGGAGGCGCGGGCGAGGTCGCGGGCGGAGAACGCCATTTTCGAATAAGCGTCCACCAGCGGCCGCGCGTCGAACTTCGTGATGTCGATGTGCTCGATCTGTTCCTTGAGCAGATCGGACTTCTTGATGTTGGCCATGTTTTCGGTGTTCTCCCGTCGAAGAGTATGAGGCGTATATTTTATAACATTGGGCCGCGACGATGAAGAGCGAATATATAAGGAGCGCCGTTTTCGTTTTGCTGGCGCTTCTGCCGGCCGCTCCCGCGTCCGCGAAAAAATCGCTGAACTGGCGGATGCGCAAGAAACCGGCGGTGTCCACCGCGACCGTTTCCGGGGCGGACGCCGCCGTGGCGGCGTCCACGACCCCGGCCCTCGTGGAAGTGAAGCTGATGGCGGGACGCTGGAACCCGGAAACGCGAGCGGCGCTCGAGGGCCTGATGACCCAGCACGGTCGCGGCGCGCCCGGCTACGACGCGAATGCGCCTCCCGTCGCCGTCCTGCCCTGGAGCGACGCGGCGGTCGCCGGCGACCCGGCGGAGCTGGTCTTCCTGCGCCTGGTTTCCGACGCGAAGTTCCGCGTGGACGACGCGTGGTGGGAGATCGTGCCGATCGCCTACGGGCGCCAGCCGACGCGGGCGGCGTACGAGGAGATGACGACCTTGTCGTCGACGACCTGGACTTCCCAGCCCAGCTACCACGCCTGGCGCAAGGGGATGCTGTCCGGCTACCTGGGCCTGTGCCGCAACGTCGGGCGCAAGGAGTGCCGTTCGTATCTGGCGCGGCTGTGGGCGGGCTGGCGCGAGGACGACGCCGAGGATTACGCGAAAAGCGTCCTGGCGGAGGAGCGCCGCCATGTCGGCCCCGTCGAGATCGTTCCCGGCGAGCCCGGCGACCGTCAGCCGCTGCGCGCGCGGCGCGGCCTGCGCGTGATCCCGGAGATGCGAGACCTGGTCGGCAAGCTGCGCGGCGCGGGCTTCGACGTCTGGGTGATCGACGACGTGCCCCAGCCGGTGCTGGCCGCGTCGGCCGTCGATTACGGCGTGGACCCCTCGCGGATTTACGGCGTGCAGAACTCCACCCAGGGCGTGCGCCTGGGCGCCGAAGTCGCCGTGCCCGTCCCCACTCGCGGCGGCAAGACCGATATCGTGCAATCCATGCTGGGCCGTCCGCCCGACCTGGTTTTGGGACGGGATTCGGCGGATTTCGACGTACTCTCCTACGGCGACGGCCTGCGCGTGGTCCTGGACTTGGACCCGGCGCTGGTGAAGAAGGCCCGCGAACGCGGCTGGCTGGTCCAGCATGCGTTCGCGCGTTGACAACCCTCGCCCCATGCGCTAAAGTCGGGTTTCGCGCCGAGAAGGAGAGTCCCATGCCCCAACAGTCCAACCAGGAATACGAAGTCGGCGATCTGTTCGTCACCGAGACCGCCATCACGCTGAAGCTGATGCCCAGCCGCAAGAGCGGCACCGTTCCGATCCGGTGGTTCGCCAAGAACGGAGGCGTGACCAACGTCCGCCTCGCCGCGAAGGACATCCAGTGCCTCGTCGGCAAGATCCAGGGCCGCAAGCTGGCCGTTCGCGGGCTCGTCGTCACGACCGATCAGGGCCGCGACACGGACCTGGTCCGCACGCGCCTGCACGAGGCCGTCGAGAAGGCCGGCTTCGTCGTCATCGCGTAAGGGAGCGATCATGAGCGGACGTCTGGACGGGAAAGTCTGCCTGATCACCGGCGCGGGCTCCGGCATGGGCCGCTTGGCGACGGTGCGCTTCGCGCAGGAAGGCGCGAAGATCGTGGCCTGCGATCTGGACCTGGACGCCGTGCGGGAGTCGGTCGCCATGGCGGAGTCCGCCGGCGGCCGCGCCCTGGCGGTCCGCGCCGACGTGTCCAAGGAAGCCGACGTCCGGGACGCCGTGAAGGCCGGAGTCAAAGCCTACGGCAAGCTGGACGTGCTGTACAACAACGCGGGAATCTTCCCGTCGGCCGACCATTCCGTGGTGGACACCGAAGAGGCCGTTTGGGACAAGGTTCTGGCCGTCAACGTGAAAGGCGTCTACCTGGTCTGCAAGCACGGAATTCCCGAGTTGCTCGCCGCGGGCGGAGGCTCGGTGATCAACGTCGCCAGCTTCGTGGCCCTGGTCGGCTGCTCGGTTCCTCAGGACGCCTACACCGCGTCGAAAGGCGCGGTCATCGCGCTGACCAAGTCCCTGGCGGTCCAGTTCGGGCCCAAGGGCATCCGCTCCAACGCGATCTGCCCCGGCCCCATCGAGACGCCGCTCCTGTCCGCCTGGCTTTTCAAGGAACCGGCCGAGAAGGCGAAGCGCCTCAACCGCATCCCGATGCAGCGCTTCGGGAAGTCCGAGGACATCGTCAACATGGCGCTTTACCTGGCCTCCAACGAGTCCTCGTGGACCAACGGCGCCGCCATGGTCGTGGACGGCGGAATCACCTCGAATTATTTCTAAGCCCATGCTCACGAAGATGTGGATCTCCGGCATGGCCGTTCCCGCCGCGTCGGGCCGGACCTTCGAGGTCCTCAATCCCGCCGAAGGCAAGGTCCTGGCGCGCGTCGCCGAGGGCGGACTGGAAGACGTGGACGCGGCCGTCCGGGCCGCGGCCAAGGCCGCCGCGGGTCCGTGGGGCAAGATGAGCGCCCGCGCCCGCGGAAAGATCATGCTCGAGATCGCCCGTCTGATCCGGAAGCACGCCGACGAACTGGTCCTCCTGGAAACGCGCAACGCCGGCAAGCCGCTGGCCGACTCCCGCGACGAGATCGGCTTGGCCGCCGACGTTTTCGAGTACTACGCCGGCGCGGCCAACAAGCACTTCGGCGAGACCATCCCCGTCGGCGCCTCCGGCCTGGACTTCACCGTGCGCGAGCCGGTGGGCGTGTGCGCGCTGATCGTGCCGTGGAATTTTCCGCTGGTGATCGCGACCTGGAAATTGGCGCCCGCCTTGGCCTGCGGCAACACGATGGTGCTCAAGCCGGCGCCCGAGACGCCCCTGACGGCATTACGACTGGCGCAAATTTGCGCCGAGGCGGGTTTGCCTGATGGAGTGTTAAACGTCGTTCCGGGCGGTCCTGCCGCCGGGGCCGCCCTGGTCGCCCATCCGTTGGTGCGGAAGGTGTCGTTCACCGGTTCGACCGCCACCGGCACGGCCATCATGAAATCGGCCGCCGACGGCCTCAAGCGCGTGTCCTTGGAACTGGGGGGAAAATCCCCGAACATCGTCTTCGACGACGCCGATTTGGACCTGTGCGTGGAGAAGTCGGTCTGGTCCGTTTTTGGAAATGCCGGCCAGGACTGCTGCGCGCGCACGCGCTCCATCGTCCACCATAAGATCTACGACAAGTTCGTGGACAAGTTCGTCGCGCGCACCAAGAAGATCGTTCTCGGCCATCCGGAAAAGAAGGGCGTGCAGATCGGACCGCTGATCTCCCTGCGCCAGCGCGAGAAGGTGTGCCGCTACATCGACATCGGCGAGACCGAGGGCGCGGAGCGCCTGTGCGGCGGCTCCCTTCCCGGAGGCGCGCTGGCCAAGGGCTTTTACGTGACCCCGACGGTGTTCGCGGACGTGGACGCGAAGATGAAGATCGCCCAGGAAGAGATTTTCGGTCCCGTGGTCGCGATCCTTCCGTTCAAGGACGAGGAGGACGCCGTTCGCCTGGCCAACGACAGCGCCTACGGCCTGTCGGGCTCGCTTTGGACGCGCGACGTGGGCCGCGTCCTGCGCGTGACGCGCGCGGTTCAGGCCGGGGTCATCTCGGTCAACTCCAGCTCCAGCGTCCACCTGGAGGCGCCGTTCGGCGGCTACAAGTCCTCCGGCGTTGGCCGCGAGCTGGGCCTGAAGGCGCTCGATCTCTACTCCGAGATCAAGAACGTATTCGTCTCGAACGTCTAGCCCCGCCTAAACCTCGGCGGGGGAGTCGACCGCCCACTCGCCCGCGGTTTCCCGGAGGCGGACGCCTTTCTTGAGAAGCTTGCGCGTGTCCAGGCTTTCCGGCTCGACGGCGCGCGCGATCATGACCGCGGCCGCCACGGCGACGGTCAGCGGGAGAGCCATATCCCAGTTGCGGGTCAGCTCCAGCACCAAGGCGATCGCGGTCAGCGGGGCCAAGGTGATCGCCGCGAACACCGCTCCCATTCCCGCCAGCATGTAGGCGTTCGCGGGCGCGGCCCAAGGGAAATAGCCGTGCGCGGCGCGGCCCGTCATGCCGCCGAGCGCGGCTCCCATCAGCAGATAGGGGATGAAGATGCCGCCGGAGCCGCCCGAGCCGACGGTCAGCGGGCAGGCGAGAGTCTTTCCCAGCAAGAGAACGAGGAGGCTGGTCCAAGCCAAAGGCGCGAGTGCTTCCCCGGCGAATAGGAGGGGAAGATCGGGGTGGCTGTTGCCCAGAGCCTGCGGCAGGACCAGCCCCAGAAGGCCCAGCAGAAGCCCTCCGACCGCCGCGCGCGCTGCCGGCGATTTGATGAAGCGATCGAAGCCCTTCTCGACGTGGATCGCGGTCTCGATGAACAATTTCGCGAACAGCGCCGCCGCCGCCGCCAGCAGCAGGTAGAAGACCAGCTCCGCCGGAGAGCGCAGGGACGCTCCGGCGGCCGCGCCGCGCAGGAATTCGCGAGGGCCCAGATAATGGCGCGCCGCGCCCGTCCCGGCCGCCGCCGCGATCAGCACGGCCGACAAGGCCTGCGGCGAGACTTCCCGCAACAGAACCTCGACGGCGAACAGCGCGCCCGCGACGGGGGCGTCGAAGACGGCCGCGAACCCCGCCGCCGCGCCGGCGGCGGTCAGCACGCGCTCGGCGTGGAGAGAAAACCTCAACCGCCGTCCGACCCACGCCGCGAGCCCCGCGCCGCAGGTGACCATGGGAGCCTCGGGACCGGCCGCGCCGCCGGAGCAAGTCGTGAACACGCTGGCCAAGGTCTTCCACGCCGCGTAGCGCGCGCGTAGCGGCGGACCCTTGGCGCGGAGCGCGTGCAGCAGCTCGGGGGTGCCGGTGCCGCGCGCGCCGGGCTCGAAGCGCTGGACGATCCAGCCGCACAGCAGTCCGCCGAGGGCCGGGATCGCGACGAGCAGCGGGCGCGTCAGCGTCACGGAGAACAGTTTCGTGCTTCCCGCGACGGCGGGCCAGAACTGGACGGCCTCGTAGAGACGCAGGAAAGCGGCCGAGGCCGCGCCCCCGGCCAGCCCCGCGACGGCGGCGGCCGCCAAGAGCAGGGGAATCTCTCGAAGCTTGATCGGACTTCGGACCAAGGATCTCACCGGAGGAGATACCCCGCCGAGACCGTCAAGGCGAAAAGCACGGAGTAGCCGACTTCCTGATAGCCGAGCGCCCGAAAATCGACTTTCGCCGGCGGCCGGGCGCCGCGGCGAAGATTCTTAATCAGGGCGGCCGCGAAGGGCAGCGTCGCGAGAGCCGGGACGGGACCAAGGACCGCGCCCGCGGCGGCGATCAGGAGAGCGGCGGCGTGGTAGATCGCGCCGGTCGTCCGCGCGCGCGGCAGGCTCCCGATTAAACCGGGATCGACGGACGCGCGATGTTGCAGCGCGGCCAGCTTGACGTGGAAGATAGGGCCCGAGAAAAAAAGCGCGCTTAAAAGCCAAACCCACCATGCGTCCGCGCTCATGACTCCACGCGCCGCGTAAATCGCCGCCGGAGCGCCCAAGCACAAGATCAAAATGCCGGAGAGCTCGCTGAACAGGCCGAAAGAACGGCGGCCTCTCCGGAGGAGGAGGTCGGCGATCAGAAGGACCGCGGCCGGAAGCGCGAACCACGCCAGACCGGCGCGGTCATAGAGCAGGAAGAGCGGCGCCAGACCGCCGAGCGCGAGCGCGCCGGCGAAAATCAGGCTCGGCCAGGCCCCGTCTTCGTTCGGTTTTGGAAAGAAAAACGCCGCAAGCGCGGGCCGCAGCAGGAATCCGCCCAGCGCGGCGCAGCAGAATAACGCCTGCGTGAGGGGAGGTCCGCCTCTGGCGGCGCAAAATCCCACGACGACCGGCGCGGCGAGCACGGCCCAGGAGCCGTGCTCGCGCGGAAGAAATATCTTCAGTGGGAGCCGCAGCAGCAGGCGTAGCGCTCTTCGGGGATGGCTTCGATCGCCTTCCGCGCCGATTCGAGACCGACCGCGTCCAGCCCCTGGTCGATGGCCGGGTAGAGAATCATCTCTTCCTTCATGTTGTGGGCTTTGAGGACTTCGAGCAGGGCCTTTTCCGCGGCGTCGCTGTCCGGGTCCGCGACCCGCACCTTGTCGTGGATCGCGTCGAGGTGGACCTTGATTTGACGGTGTTCCAGGCGCATGACGGCGGTGGGGCCGGAGTTCTTCATTCCCGTCCTTTCCTCGAAGAGAGGGAACAGCACGTCCTCCTCCCAAACGATGTGCCGGGTCAGGCCTTTCAGGAAGCCCTTGAACTTTTCCTTCGCGGCCGCGGCGTCGGTGCGCTTCAAGGTTTGGAAATCGGCGAAAAGAGCGTCCAGCCGGTCGTGATCGGCCCCGAACTGCTCGCTGATGCTGATGGTGCCCGTGGTCATGTGCCCTCCGACGTCAACGGCGCCCGCCTGAACACAGGATAGCGGAGACCGGGAGCGGAAAGTATGCGCTGGCGCAGGTTTAGGACGGCTCGAGAAGCTTTCGCAAGCGGCCTTCTTTCAGGATCGTGACGCGCTTCCAGCCCGTCGCGATGATCCCGCTTTTGCGGAACGCCGCCAAGGTCCGGATGGCCGTTTCCTGCGAGCAGCCCGCGATCTCGGCGATGTCCTCGCGGCGGACGGGAAGGACTTTGCCCATGGATTCGGACAGGACGAGCAGGACGTGGGCGATCCGGCGCTCGACCGTTTCCGCGGACAGCGCTCGCAGGGCCTGCGACTGGCGGAGATGGTCGCCGAGTCGGGCGTACACCTGCTTGGAGAAATGCGGCTGCTCCGCCATCAGGGAGGCGAAGACCGGCGCGGGGATGCGGTACGCCTCGGCGTCCGACATCGGCAGGGCGCTGACCGGGTAGGGCTTGCCGTCCATCACCGCGATCATCCCGAAGAACTGTCCCGGGGCGATGATCTCCATGGAGGCGAGCGAGGCGTTCGGCGACTGCTTCACCGCCTTCACCAGGCCCGAGCGCAGGAGGTGGACGGCGTCGGGCGCGGCGCCTTCCTCGAAGATCGACTCCCCCTTGCGGTACTTCCGCAGAAGAAGTTTTTGGGAAAGCCCGGCCATGATGGAATCCGGCAGTTTGCTGAACGCGGGCAATTTCTTCAGGAAGGAATCCGTCACCTGGGTAGTCTAGAAAATAGGACCCGCCGGCGGCGGTCCGGCGGTCGTTTGGTAGTATAGAGGCATGGCCATCCGGGCGCACGACGCGCCGAAGAACAAGAACTGGCGCGAGCGCCTCTCCGACGCGAAAGCCGCGCTGGCCAACGTCCCGCGCGCGTTCGCGCTGCTGTGGGAGGCGGCGCCGGGCGGCACCGTCGGGCTGACCGCGATCACGGTCGTGGACGCGGCGTATCCGGCCGCGCAGGCCTGGGCCGGGAAGATGATCCTGGACGGCGTCGTGGCGTCCATCAAGCTGGGCCGGAGCCCCGCCGAGGGCGTGCGCGCGGTGGCCCCGTATCTTCTGCTGGAGTTCGGGCTGGTGCTGGCCCGGGACTTCGGCTCGCGCGGGCGCCAGTTGGTGCAGAACCTGATCGACCTGCGGCTGGGCTACCTGGTGACGGGGCGCATCGTGCGCAAGGCGCTGACCTTGGAGATGCGCTGGTTCGAGGACCCGGAGTTCTACGACAAGCTGCAGAACGCGCGCCGCCAATCCGAGTACCGAGCCATGACGGTCGTCAACGAGGGCTTCTTCGCTCTGCAGAACGCCCTGTCCTTGATCTCGTTCCTGGCGATCCTGCTGGTGTTCAACCCGTGGATCGCGCTGCTTCTCTGCGCGGCGGCGATCCCGACCTTCGTGGTGCAGATGCGCTTCAGCCGCGACAATTTCCGCCTGCAGACCTGGCGCGCGCCCGAGACGCGGGAGATGAACTACATCGAACAGCTGCTGACCATGGACGACGCGGTCAAGGAAGTGAAGCTGTTCGAGCTGGGGGAGTCTCTTCTTAAAGAACACGGCAAGACGTTCTGGAAGACCTTCCACGAGGACGCGGCGCTGGCGCGCAAGCGCACGGCGTACGGTTTGCTGTGGGGGACCTTGTCCACGGTCGCGTACTACGGCGCTTGGATCTGGGTGATCCGGCTGGCCGTCGCGGGCGCGTTGACGTTGGGAGGCATGACGTTCTATATCGCGTTATTCAGCCAAAGTCAGGGCGTGTTCCAGGGTCTGCTCAGCAACATCGCGAATCTATTCGAGAACGGACTGTTCCTCAAGAATCTTTTCGACTTCATGGACCTCCCGGGACTGGCGGCGCGGCCGCTGCCCGGCGCGCGGCCCGTCGAGGACCGCACGCGCGGGGTGGAATTCGACCACGTCTGGTTCCGTTATCCCAAATCGGAGAAGTGGATCCTGGAGGATTTCTCCCTGACCATCAAGCCCGGCGAGAAGCTGGCTTTGGTCGGCGAGAACGGGGCGGGCAAGACCACCTTGATCAAGCTGCTCACGCGCCTGTACGATCCGGAGCGCGGCACGGTGCGCCTCAACGGCGTGGACCTGCGCGATTTCGGTCCGGAGGAGATCCACCGCCGCGTGGGCGCGATTTTCCAGGACTACGTCCGCTACCAGCGCACCTTGGGGGAGAACGTCGGCTTCGGCGCGATCGAGCGCGCCGGCGACTTGGCCGCCGTGGAGGCCGCGGGGCGCAAGAGCGGCGCCGACGAGGTCGCCGCCGGGCTCAAGAAGGGCTACGCCTCGCGCCTGGGCCGCTGGTTCGACGACGGCCACGACCTGTCGGGCGGCCAGTGGCAGAAGGTCGCGCTGGGCCGCGCGTTCATGCGCGACGGCGAGGTTTTGATCCTGGACGAGCCGACCTCGTCCTTGGACGCCGAGTCCGAGGCCGCGGTGTTCGAGCGTCTGAAGAACCTGGCCGAGGGCAAGACCGCGCTTCTCGTCTCGCACCGCTTCAGCACCGTGCGCATGGCCGACCGCATCGTCGTGCTGAAGTCCGGCCGCATCGAGGAACTGGGCACCCACGCCGAACTGGTGGCTCTTGGCGGCACCTACGCGCGGCTGTTCGAGCTCCAGGCCCGCGGCTACCGGTAAAACTCGTTATCCTGACCGAATGGTCGAACTTACTCTGGAGTAAGTTGATCGCCGTGCCGTCCAAGGGGAGACTCTGGGCTCAGCCTTTCCGGTGAAGGGTCCAGAACGTTGGTCGGACCGGCGAGGAAACCTCGGCGCGAATCTTGAAGCCGCGTGCTTCATACCAGGCGGCATTACCCGGCGTGAAGGTTTCAAGGTACAGCGGCTTCTCGGATTTCAGCGCGTCGCGCAGGAGCGCGGCCCCGATCCCCCGGCCTTGAGTGGCGGGATGCACGGCGAGAAGATGGAGATAATCGTCGCCGACGGGGCGCAGGCGCTCGACCGCGGAGGCGAGGGCGAGCGCGCGCAGCAGAGCGGCGGGTTCGGCGAGCAGCCAGGATAGCCCGGGCGCTCGCTTCAGCCAATCGGCCATGCCGGGGTTCGGCGTTTCGGCCGGAAGGATCGCGGACATCCCGACGAGGGCTCTTTCGTCGAAAGCGCCGCGGACATGGCCACCCAATTGGATGTCAACGCGCAGTATCGCTTCGATCAACGACGGCAGGCGGAACCGGCGCTGGGCGTCGTCGGGCAGTATGTGCGAGAAGCCGGGGTCCTCGCGGAAAGCCGCGGCGGCCAGGTGCGCGGCGGGGGCGATCTCGTCGGGGGTCAGCGCGCGGATCACGGCCAGCGGTACAGGGCGGAGGCGTTGGCGCTGGTGGCGCGGGCGACTTCTTCGATAGGCACGGCCCAGACCGCGGCCAAAGCGGCGGCGATCTCGGGGATGGCGCGCGGCTCGTTGCGCTTGCCGCGGGAGCTTTGCGGCGGGAGATACGGACAGTCCGTCTCCAGCACGGCGACGCCGGGGCCGGCGGCGCGGAAGGCCTCGCGCAGCGCGTCGTTCTTTTTATAGGTGACCGGGCCGTCGGCTCCCAGCGCGAAGCCCAGCTCCGCGCAGGCGGACGCCTCGGCGGGGGTGCCGGAGAAACAGTGAACGACGCCCCAGAAGCGCCGGTGTTCCGGCTTGCGGCCAAACGCATCACGGAGCATTGGGATCAGATCGGCGTAGGCGTCGCGGCAGTGGACCACCACCGGCCTGTCCCAGCCCTTCGCCGCGGCGAGTAACGCCGCGAACGCGCGCCGTTGCACGTCCGCCGGAATTTGCGTCTTCGCGTAATCTAAACCGATTTCACCGATCGCCACCGCTTCAGGAGCGGCGTCGAGCGCGGCTTTGAGCTTGGCGACGAAGTTATCATTAAAGCGATCGGCGTAATAAGGGTGAAGTCCCAGCGAGCAGCGCACGCGCTCCGGCCGCGCCCGGGCGATCGCGATCGCCCGCTCCCACTCGTCGGGATTGTCGGCGATCTCGACCAGGCGCTCCACGCCCGACTCGACGGCGCGGGCGATGACCAGGTCGCGGTCGGCGTCGAACTGGGCGTCGCCCAGATGGACGTGCGTGTCGGTGAAGCCGCTCACGGCGCGGCGTAGCGCTTCACGAACGCCAGCGCCTCCGGGTCTTTTTCCTCGGCCAGGTAGCGCGCGCGGAGCTTGGCGGCCTCCGGCAGACCCTTGTAGTAGTGGTCCAGCACCATGATCTTCGCGAAGGCGCGCACGCCGGCGTTCGGGTCGCGCAGGGCCGCCACGACGGCGGGGAAGGCGTTCTTGCCCTCGAGATCCGCGAAGAGATTCAAGGCGCGGATGCGTACCAAAGGTTTGTCCCCGTTCAGCCACTGGTCGCGCCGCGCGCTCACCGCGTCGCGCTCCTTCTGCGCGATCTGGAAAAGGGCGAAATCGGCGT
Source organism: Elusimicrobiota bacterium (assembly GCA_044450965.1). Classification (GTDB taxonomy): domain Bacteria; phylum Elusimicrobiota; class Elusimicrobia; order UBA1565; family UBA9628; genus GWA2-66-18. The sequence goes on from JBIOJO010000008.1 coordinate 54,614, forward strand.
TGCGCCGGACGATCTCGGCGTCGTCGTCCAGCAGGTCGCCCAGCGCGTCGATCCAGCGCGGGTCCTTGAACGCCGCGGCGCGCAGGCAGGCCTCGGCGCGCAGCGACGCGTCGTCGTTCTTCAAGCGGCCGCCCAGGCCGTCCACCGTCGCGTCCTTGAGCAGGTTTTCGCGCCGGTGGTCCAAGGTCTCGCGGATGCGCGTCTCGGCGGGCTCGTCGTCGGCGTAATCGGGATTCTGGCGGTACAGCGCCAGGTAGAAAGGAAGGGCGCCTTCGGGATCGCCGCGGCGCTTCTCGTAGATCTGCGCCAGCTTCGCGGCGCTGTACAGGTCGTCGGGGTTCCGGTCCCAGGCGATCTGCAGCCACTTCATGGCCGCGGCGGTGTCCTTGTCCTTGAGCGCCAGCATGGCCATCACGCGCGCCGCTCCCGCGTGGCCGGGGTATTTGTTCCAGGCGTCGTTGACCATGGCCGCGGCCAACTCCGTCTCGCCGCGGCCGAACGCCGCGCCCGCCAGCGCCGCCAGCTTCTCGGGATTCTTCGGGTCGTTGCGGTAGAGCTCCTCCAGCGCGGTCCGCGCCAGCCGCCCCGCGTCGCCGCCGGCGCTGTTCTCGGCGGCCATCGCCATCTGCGACAGCTGGTCCAGGGAGTCGCGCCCCTCGGGCGTGTCCGAGTAATCGCGCGCGACCTCGGCGTGGATGGGCACCGTCAGCGCCGGGTCGCTCAGGCCCTTGAGCCGCGCGCGGGCCGCGGTGGCGGCGCCGCCCACGCCCAGCACGATCTCCGTGTGCGCCTTGCGGAACTCCTCCTCGGTGAACAGCTGGCGCGCGGCGTACATGACGTAGAAGGCGTCCACCGGACGGCCGTCCTTCCACAGCGCCTCGGACAGGCGCAGGTGCGTGCGGGGATCGAGCAGGCGCTCCCGGAAATCGCGCCGGGCGGAGCTCAGCGCCGCGGCGGTCGCGGCCTTCGTGTCGGCGGCGCTGACGCCGGCGACCGGGGCAGGCGCGGCGAACCAGCGCATGACCAGCGACGCGTACACCGCGAAGGCGGCCGCGATCATCAGGACCGCCGCCAGGATGATGTAGTTCGTCCGCCGGGATTCGCGCATGGGTGGAATTATAGAAAAGAGCCCGCCCCCCGGTGGGTCCGTCCGGGGGGCGGGATACGGGCCGCGGACGTCGCGGCTACTTCGAGAAGAACTTCCAGCTGCGGTCCTGATCCTGAGCCGCGTGCGCGAGGAGATGTTCCTCGACCTGGGTCCAGGTCTCGTCGCCCTCGGGCGCGGCCGTCATGCGCTGCCAGGCGCGTTCGGATTCCTCGTAGCGCTTGGAAATAGTTTCGAGGTGAACCACCTCGTCGGGAGTCATTTCGGGCGCGGCGGCCTTCTTGACGATCAGGCGGCGCGCCGGGGTGCCGGCTTTGCGAGGGGATTTCACGGCCGACTTGCGGAGCGTCTTTTTCATGCGGGAAACCTCCGGGCCCGACCGCGGTTCCTCGACGTGATCGCGGGGGCCTCAGGAGTGTAAGGGGTGTTTAGCGATTCCGCAAGGGGGGTCAGTTCTCGGAGTGGGCGTCGCGCAGGCTGAGGACGATGTCGCGCCAGACCTCGTCCTCCTCGCCGGCGTAGAAGAAGTACAGGTCGTTCTGGCCCAGGATGTAGGCCTCCACGCGGGGAAAAGGGGACTGGATGTTGACCTGGACGCCGGGCAAGGTCGCGATCTGGATGTTCTTCATCACGTACTTCTCGCCGTGGGCGGTGGTGCGGCGCGCGACGGCGTTGGCCAGGTTGGCCGCGCCGGTGGGATTGGCCGGGAACTCGCTGGGCGCGATGGTCAGGCGGACGATGCCCATCTCGCCGAACAGGCCGTCGTTGAGGAAGTTCGTCGGGTCGGTGCCGCGCTTGCAGAAATGGACGACCTCGATGGTCTTTGAATCGTCCTTGAACTGGGACACGCCCTCGTAGTCCTTCGGCAGCCGCACCACCCAGCCGCGGTTGCCGACGTAGCCGGACTCCCCGGAGGGCGTCGCCGGAACGGCGGGATCGGCGGCCGGCGCCGCGGCCGGTTTCTGGGACAGCGCGTACAATCCCACGCCCACGATCAACGCCATGCCGGCGATCAGCATCAGCTTGGCGCCCTTGCCCGCGGGCTTGGGCTTGCGGGAGGTGGGGACGGCCTTGGGTCCGCGCAGGGCCTCGGCCAGGCAGTGCTCGAAGTCCAGGTCCGTGACGCCTTCGGCCTGCAGCTGGCGGCGCAGATCCTCGACGGGATGCTTGGTGAGGTTCTCGCGCAGGTAGGCGACGACTTCGGGACGGATCATGCGCGCCGTTTCTCGTCGGCCAGGCGGATCAGGTACTGACCGTACTCGTTCTTCTTCATGGGCTCGGCCAGGGCGCGCAGCTGCTTGTCGTCTATGTAGCCCAGGCCGAAGGCGATCTCTTCCAGGCAGGCGACCTTGAGGGCCTGGCGCTCCTCGATGACCTGGATGAAGGTGGAGGCCTGGAGCAGCGCTTCGTGCGTGCCGGTGTCCAGCCACGCGATGCCGCGGCCCAGGCGCTCGACGTGCAATTTCCCGCGCTTGAGATACTCTTTATTGACGTCGGTGATCTCGAGCTCGCCGCGCGGCGAGGGCTTGAGGTCGGCGGCGATCTCCAGGACGGCGTTGTCGTAAAAATAGAGTCCGGTCACGGCGAAATTCGACTTCGGCGCAGCGGGCTTCTCTTCCAGGCTGACGGCTCGGCCCTTCGCGTCGAACTCGACCACGCCGTAGCGCTGCGGGTCTCGAACCTGATAGGCGAACACCGTCGCACCCGAAGCGCGGGCGACGGCCGCGCGCAGGGACTCAGGGAGGCCGTGGCCGTAGAAGATGTTGTCGCCCAGCATCAAGGCGACGTGGTCCGAGCCGACGAATTTTTTTCCGATGATGAAGGCTTGGGCCAGGCCCTCGGGCTTGGGTTGGGCCGCGTACGAGATCCTCAGGCCCAGCGGCGCGCCGTCTCCGAGCAGGCGTTGGAAGCTGGACTGGTCCTCGGGGGTGGTGATGATCAGGATGTCGCGGATGCCGGCCAGCATCAGGGTGGACAGCGGGTAGTAGATCATCGGCTTGTCGTGCACGGGGACCAGCTGCTTGCTGATCGCGCGCGTGACCGGATACAGGCGCGTGCCCGAGCCGCCGGCCAGGATGATGCCCTTGATGTCGTGCCCCATGATGTCTCCCGAAAGGTATGCCCCCGGCTGGGCTCGAACCAGCGACCAATCCGTTATGAGCAGACTGCTCTAACCAACTGAGCTACGGGGGCGTGTGAATGATTTTACGACACTTTTCGAGGGTATGGCGGCCGCGCGCGTCGTTAGTAAGGTCTTGACAGTTCGGCGCGGGGGGGCTAACATCATCCTAATGACCCTCGCGCGCGCTTGGATGCGCACGTTCATCGTCGCCCTCGTGGCCGCCGCCCTCCTCGCCGCGCCCGTCGTGCGCGCGTTCGCGGAGTCGGGGTCCGTTCCTTCGCGGCACGCGGCCTTGTCGTCCGGCGGGGGGGCGAAGAAGGCTCATGTCGGACTTCGCGCGCCGCGCCTGCGCCGCCTCAAACAAACCGTCTTGGCCGTGATCTCGTCCGGCCCCGTTCTTCCCGTGCCGTCGTCCTCCCGCCGCGCGGCTCCCGCCGCGCGCCGTTCCGCGCGCGCTCCGTCCCGAGCCGCGCTTCCCGACCACCCGCCGGCCTGATTCCCGCCCTCAGGTCCGGCGGACGCCCCGGTATTGATTGCCGGCGCGTCCGTGCTCCTCGCCCAACCCGCCCGCTCCGTTGAGAGAACATGAAACGATTTCCTCGTCCGCTCCTCGTCGTCGCCCTATTGCTGTGCGCCGTGCCGTACGCCCGCGCGGGGCACGAAATGACGCTCGCCGAGGTCTTGTCGCAGGCGGAGCAGAACAGCCCGCGCTTGAAGGCGGCCCGGCTGCAGGAGAAAGCCGCGCACGAGGGCGTCGGCGTCGCCCGGTCCGCCTACTCTCCGTCCATCGCGGCGGAGGGCGTGGACAGTTGGGGGTTTCCCGGCTCCAGCGGCGCGCTCGGAGTCGGCGGGCTGATGGGCTCTCCGTACCGCTCCGGCGCCGCCGGGGGGCTTCTGGCCACGGACACCTTGTTCGATTTCGGCCGCACCTATTCCGCCGTGAAGACGGCGGAGATTTCGGAGCGGCTCCAGCGCGAGGGTTTCTCCGTGGACAAGTACTCGGTGGACCTGGACGTGCTGCGGACGTTCTACGCGTGCTCCCGGTTCCGGAGCGAGCACGAGATCTGGGACGGACTGCACGGCGAGATCGAATTGGTGGCCAAGGAAGTCGTCAAGTACGTGGATACCGGACAACGGTCCATCGTGGACAAGTATCTGGCGCAGGCCCAGGTGGAGGAGGCCCGGACCAACCGGAACTACTTCAAGTCGCGCATGAACTCGACCGCGTCGCGCCTGGCGCTGCTCACGGGAAGCGCGGAGGAGGGCCTCTCCTGCCCCGCCTTGCCCAGCCTGGCGGAGCCTGTTCCTCTGTATCCCACGGGCGAGGTGAATCCTTATATAGTGAGGTCCCAGACCGAGGTGGACCTGGCGAAGACCCGTCTGGACGTCGCGAAGGAGGATTATCTGCCGAAGATCGTCGGCGTCGCCAGCGTCGGCGGCGCGGAGCGCGTGCGCCTGGTCAGCCGCGTGGACTACTCCGGCGGGCTGGGGATCGTCCTGCCGCTCTTCGACGGCTTCGGCACCGTGCACCGCGTCGGCCAGGCGCGGGCCGCGCTCGACGCGAAGTCCCAGGAATTGGGAGCCGTCAAGCTCCAGATGGACGAGGCCAACGCCCGCTACGACGAGATCATCGACGCGTCCAAGGCCCGCATCGAGCACCTGGAGCGCGAGCAGAAGCTGGCCGAGGACGGCTTCAAGGTGGCGAAGGGCCGCTACTTCAAGTTCCAAGGAACCTTGGTGGATTTGCGCGACGCCCTGCGGAATTTGGGCCGCATCGCGACGGACATGCGGGACACTCAGGCCAATCTGCTGGAGGCCGAGGGCTCGAAGGCTTTGCTGAACGGAAGCTCGTCGATGAAGACGGGCCAGGAGAAATTATGAGCGAGATCGCAGAAAACGGCGTCGCCGGCGCGATGCGCGGCGCTCACGCGGAAAAGCATGGTCCGTCCGCGGGAGCCGCCAAGGGGGGCCTGCCCGGATTCGCGGTCGCCAACTCGCACGTGGTCATCGTGGCTTGTCTGATCGTGGGCATCCTGGGAGGATTGTCCCTCTGGACGATGCCGAAGGATCTCCTGCCCTCGGCCAACATGCCGGCCGTGCAGGTCATCTCGTTCTATTCGGGCATGCCGGTCACCGACATCGCCCAGGACCTGACCCGCCGCTTCGAGCTGTACACCGGACAGGCGGTGGGCATCGAGCGCCAGGAGTCCAAGTCCATCGTCGGCGTCAGCATCGTGCGCAACTTCTTCAACTCCTCGGTCAGCCTGGACTCGGCCATCGCGCAGACCTCGTCCTTGGTGATGTCGGTTCTTCGCCGCCTGCCCCCGGGAACCCAGCCGCCCCTGATCCTGCCGTTCGACCCGATGGCTTCCGTGCCTTTGGCCCTCATCGCGGTCAGCGGAAACCATCCCGAGAAGGATCTCTACGACACCGCGCGCTATCAGGTGCGCAACGTCGTCCAGGCCGTCCCCGGCGCCATGGCGCCCACCGTCATGGGCGGAACCGTCCGCCAGGCGATCGTCTATCTCGATTCGGAGAAGCTGAATCAATACAACCTCTCTCCGGTGGAGGTTCTGGACAAGATCGCGATTCTCAACACCTTCCTGCCCGCCGGCGACGTGAAGATCGGCAACCTGGACTACCAGATCCGCAGCAACGGCATGGTGGAGAAGGTCGAGGACATGAACGCTTTCCCGCTGCGCGCGTTCAACGGCGTCAACGTCTCCTTGAATGCCGTGGGCAAGGCCCAGGACGCGAGTCAAATCCAAACGAACGTCGTCACCATCGACGGCAAACGCCAGGTGTACGTCCCGGTCTATCGCCAGCCGGGCGCCAACTCGCTGGCCGTGATCGATCAGGCCCGGGGCGCCTTGGAGCGGCTGCACTCGCGCTTCAAGGACTACACGTTCACCATGGTCGCCGACCAGTCCGTCTTCATCCGGCACGCGATCGACAGCATCACCGAGGAGACCTTGATCGGCGGCGGCCTGGCCGCGCTCCTGGTCTTCCTGTTCCTCGGCGACCCGCGCGCGACCCTCGCCATCCTTTTGTCGCTGCCGCTGGCCATCATGGCGGCTTTCCTGGGCCTGCAGGCGACCGGGCAAACGATCAACGCGATGACCTTGGGAGGCCTGGCGCTTTCCATCGGCGTGCTGGTGGACAATTCGATCGTCGTCATCGAGAACATATCGAAAAAGCTGGAGTCGGGCTTGCCCGCGCGCCGCGCGGCCATCGAGGGCGGCTCGGAAGTCGCCATGCCGGTGCTGACCTCCACCGTCGCCACCTTGATCGTCTTCTTCCCGATCGTCTTTCTCTCGGGAATCGTCAAGGTGCTGTTCCTGGCGCTGGCCAAGGCGGTCATCTTCGCCATGATCGGTTCCTATTTCGCCGCCATGACCGTGATGCCGCTGTTCGCCTCGCGCTTTCTGCGGCCGACCTCGCGGGAGGAGATGCCGTCGGTCCTGGCCTTCCTGCAGGGCCTCGTGGACCGGCTCACCGCGGCTTACGCCCGGGCCCTGACGTACGCGCTGGCCCGCCGCAAGCGCGTGCTGGCGACCGTCGTGGTCGTGCTGGCCGCGGCGGCCGCGTGCAGCGTCCCGTTCATCGGCACGGAGCTTTTCCCGAAGGCCGACGCCGGGAACTTCCAGCTGGATCTGCGCCTGCCCACCGGCACCCGCATCGAATCGACGCAGGCCTTCGCGGAGCAGATGGATCGGAAGCTCCGGGAATGGATCCCGGCGTCCGACTTGAAGATGGTGATCTCCAACGCGGGCGTGTATTACGGCTTTCCGGCGGCCTACACGCCCAACAGCGGCTCGCAGGACGTCTACTTCATCGTCGACCTGAGCGAAGACCGGGCGCGCACCTCGCAGTATTACGCCAAGGTCATCCGCGAGCACATGAAGGCCGAGTACCCGAACGTGGACGTGGGCATCGAGCTGGGCGGCCTGCTGACCTCCGCGATCAACAGCGGACTGCGCTCCCCCATCGACGTCCAAGTGATCGGTCCGCACATGTCCGCGGCTCACGCCGTCGCCGTGGAGCTGGCGGCGAAGCTGAACGGGCTGCGCGGCGCCGTGGACGTCCGCGTCCAGCAGCGCGTGGACGCGCCGGAGATCAAGCTGAACATCGACCGGCAGCGGGCCGAGGAGCTGGGGCTGACGCTCAAGGGCGTCATCGAGAACATCCTGAGCGCCGTCTCGGGCAGCACGACCTTCAGCCCTCTGATCTGGATCGACCCGAAAAGCGGCATCGACTATTTCCTGGGCGTGCAGTTCGCGGAGTCGGCCGTGTCCAAATTCGAGGACATCAACCGCATCCCGATCCGCGGCCCTCTTCAAAACCGCGCCGTCCCGCTGGGCCGCATCGCCAAGATCGAGAACTCGTTCGGTCCCAGCGAGATCAACCACGTGAACCTCGACCCCGTGGTGGACATCTACATGGACGCCCAGAGCCGGGACGTCGGCGGCCTCAGCGCCGAGATCGCGTCGGTGATCGCCGGAACGGCCATGCCGGAAGGGTATTCGGCGCGCGTCCGCGGCGAGTACGCGGAGATGCGCAAGGCGGTCGCGCCGCTGGGCGGCGGGTTCCTGCTGGCCGTCGTGCTGGTGTACCTGGTGCTGGTCATCCAATTCCGCTCCTACGCGCTGCCGCTGATCATTCTCTCGGCGATTCCGCTGGGGCTGGTGGGCATCGCGGTCATGTTGGCCGTCACCGGCACCTACTTCAGCATCCAGGCGGCCATCGGGGCGATCTTCATGATCGGCATCGCGGTCGCCAACGGCGTTCTGATCATCGAGTTCATCGTGCACCATCACCGCGACGGCGTGTCCGCCGACGACGCCGTGGTGCGCGGTTCCGCGGCCCGCCTGCGCCCCATCCTGATGACGTCGTTGGCGTCCGTCTTCGGCTTGATCCCGATGGCGATCGGCTACGGTCACGGCGCGGAGGCCAACATCCCGCTGGGCCGCGCCGTCATCGGCGGACAGCTGGTTTCGGTGACGTTGACGCTGTTCGTCGTGCCGCTGCTGTACCGGATGCTGTCCGCCAAGGAAAGGAAGGTGCTGGAGCACGACGCATGAGACCGCCGAAAATACTTCTCGTCGACGACGACGCCGACCAACGCCGGGCGGTGGCCGCCGTGCTGAAGGGGATCGGCGAGATCGTGGAGGCGGCGGACGGGGAAGACGCGCTCGCCCGCATCGCGACGGACAGGCCGCGACTGATCCTCCTGGACGTCTCGATGCCCGGAATGGGCGGGCTCGAAGCCCTGCGGCGGATCCGGAAGCTGTCGCCGTCCTCGACGGTGATCATGCTCACCAGTGAATCCGCCATCGAGAGCGCCCGCGAAGCGCTGGTGGCGGGCGCCTCGGCATACGTCACGAAGCCGTTCGATATAGGCTTCCTGCGGGCCGAGGTCTCCCGGCTGCTGGAGGCTCCGCGGCTCCCGACGAGCGGCGCGCCCTGGAGAATCGCGCCCTAGGGAGCGATCAGCCGACGAGTCCCGCCCGGATCAGCGCCAGGGAGACCGTCGCGACCAGCGCCCACAGCGCGACGCCCTGAACCAGGGGCCGCGCCCCGACCTTGCGCAGGGCCGCGCGGCTCAGGCCCGCGCCGATCAGGAACAAGGTCGCCGTGAGGCCGGATTTCCCCGCCGCGTTCAGGAAGCCCCAGGCGCGGGCGCCCGAGGGAAGAAACGTGTTCGCGGCGGCGGCCAAGACGAAGAACAGGATGAACCACGGCCATTGGACCTTCGCCTTCGAGCGGTTGAGCGCGGCGGTGGCCAGGCAGACCGGGACGATCCAGAGCGCGCGCGCCAGCTTCACGGTCGCGCCCACGGCCAAGGCCTCCGCGCCGTATTTCATGGAAGCTCCGACCACGGAGCTGGTGTCGTGGATGGCCAGCGCGGCCCACAGCCCGAACTGAGTCTGGCTCAAGCCGAGCGCGCGGCCGATGGGGGGAAACAGCAGGAGCGCGACCGAGTTCAGGACGAAGATGGTGCCCAGCGCCACCGACATCTGCTCGGCGTCCGCGCCGATCACCGGGCCGACGGCGGCGATCGCCGATCCGCCGCAGATCGCCGTGCCGACCGAGACGAGATAGGAGGTCGTCCGTTCGATCTTCAGCAGCCGCCCGATCGCCCAGCCGGCCGCCAGCGCGAAGGCGATGCCGCCGGCCGTGTAGACGAAGCCGTTGGCGCCCGCGCGCAGCACCCGGTTCAGGTCCATCCCGAAACCCAGGCACACGACGCTGGCCTGGAGCAGGACCTTCGTCAGCCCGCGCGCCTTCGGCGGCGCGGGGGCCGCGGAGAGAAGGGCGAAGGCGACGCCCAGCACCAGCGCGACGGGCGGCGAGGCCCAGGGGGTCAGCGCGAATAGGAAGAGGACGAGGAAGACCGCGTCGGAGAGGGCCATAGGCGGATTTTAGTTTTTCGGGGCGCCGTCCCACCCCAGCTTTCTCAGGATGTCCTCCATCAGGCACCAGCCGGTGAACGCCGATTGGAGCAGGTTGGCGCCGACGAACACGGTGAACCAGACGAAGCGGTGATCCGCCCAATGCGCGAGAGCCAGGCTCGCCAGGATCAACGTCCCGGCGATGGCGCGGATGCGGTGTTCCAGGTCCATGTCACTCCTCCACGGCGGCTTCGCGCCGATGTTCCAGCATGTAGTACAGCACGGGGACGGCGATGCGCGACAGCACGGTCGAGGCGACCTCGCCCGCCATCAGCGCGATGGCCAGCCCTTGGAAGATCGGGTCGAACAGGATCACGCCGGCGCCGCAGACGACGGCCGCGGCGGTCAGCAGCATGGGGCGGAAGCGCACCGCGCCCGCGTCGATCACCGCGTCGCGCAGGCTCATGCCCTCGCGCCGGCGCAGCTCGATGAAGTCCACCAGGATGATCGAGTTGCGCACCACGATGCCCGCTCCCGCGATGAAGCCGATCATGGAGGTCGCGGTGAAGAACGCGCCCATCGCCCAATGCGCGGGGAGGATGCCCACCAAGGTCAGCGGGATGGGCGCCATGATCACGAGCGGCACGGTGAAGGACTCGAACCAGGCCACGACCAGCCCGTAGATCAGCAGGAGCACCATCGCGAAGGCGATGCCCATGTCGCGGAACACCTCGTAGGTGATCTGCCACTCCCCGTCCCATTTCAGCGCGGGCTTGGACGCGTCGTCGGGCAGGCGCGTGTACCAGGTCTGCAGGTCGATGCCCGCGTCCTTGGCCATCGCGTCGATCTTGGGCTTCAGGTCGAGCAGGGCGTAGACCGGGCTTTCGGTCCGGCCGCCGACGTCGGCGATCACGTAGGACACCGGCCGCAGGTTCTTGTGATAGACGGGCGCGTCGCCCTCGGTGTTCACGGTCCGCGTCAGCGCCCCGATGCTCACCGGCGTGCCGACGCGCGAGATCAAGGACGTCGCGCGCGCGGCGTCCAGCGTCGTCCGCTTATCCGCGGGCAGGCGCAGACGTATGTCCACCGGCTCGAGCTCGGTCTCCATGTGCGCAAGGTCCAGGGTCTCTCCCGCCAGCGCGACGCGCGCCGCCGCGGCGACCTGGGCCGGGGCGATGCCGTTGAGCGTGGCCTTCTCCCGGTCCACGACCAGCCGCTCCAAGGGCTCGGGGGAGGCCTCGTAGGTGTCCACGTCGGTGATCTCGGCCGTGTTCTGGAGCAGGGTCTTCAGCTTTCCGGCCAGAGTCGCGCGCTGGACGGCGTCGGGGCCGTAGATCTCGAACACCAAGGTGGACAGCACCGGAGGGCCCGGCGGGACTTCGGCGACCTGGACGCGCGCGCCGTGCCTGCGCGCGATGGCGGTGACCTCCGCGCGCACCGACCGCGCGATCGCGTGGCTTTGGCGGCGATGTCCCTTCGGCGTCAGCTGAACGACCAGGTCGGCCTGGTCGGGGTTCGTGCGCAGGAAATAATGACGCACCAAGCCGTTGAAGTTGTACGGCGCGCCCATGCCCAGATAGGCGATCACGCGCTGGGTTTCCGGGAGTTTTCTGAGGACCCCGGACAGCTCGTCGACCGCGGTGCGGGTCGCGGCCAAGGACGCGCCTTCGGGCATGTTCAGCACGACCTCGAAGTCGTCCTTGTCGTCGAAGGGCAGCATCTTGATGATGACGGCGCGCAGCGGCACCAAGGCCATCGCGGCGGCCAGCATCAGGCCCGTGGCGGCGAGGTACCAGGCGCGGGTCTGGCCGTGGTCGAGCAGGCGTCCCATCACGCGGCGGTACAGCTTGTCGAGAGCGCCTTCCTCGGCGTGGCACTTCGCCGGATCCGGCTTCCAGTAAGTGAGGATTTTCACGAAGGCCCACGGCGAGACGACGAAGGCGATGAAGGCGGAGAACAGCATGGCGAACGACGCGCCGATGGGGATGGGCCGCATGTAGGGGCCCATCAGCCCGCCGACGAACGCCATGGGGAGGATCGCGGCGATGACGGCCCACGTCGCCAGCAAGGTCGGGTTGCCCACCTCGTCCACCGCGTCCACGGCCAGCTTCCAAAGGGGGCGGCCGTCGGCCATGGAGAAGTGCCGGTGGATGTTCTCCACGACGACGATCGCGTCGTCCACCAGGATGCCGATGGAGAAGATCAGCGCGAACAAGGTGATGCGGTTGAGCGTGTAGCCCATCAGCCAGTACACCAGAAGGGTGAGCGCCAAGGTGACGGGCACCGCGATCAGCACGACCAGCGCCTCGCGCAGGCCCAGGGCCAGCGCCACCAAAGCGGTGACCGAAAGCGTCGCCAGCAGCATGTGGAAGAGCAGTTCGTTCGACTTGTCCTTGGCGGTCTCGCCGTAGTCGCGGGTGACCGTCACGCGCAGAGCGGGGGACAGCCCTTTGCGGGCCTCTTCGACGCGCGTCAGCGCGGCCCGGGACACGTCGGTCGCGTTGGAGCCGCGGCGCTTGGAGACCTGTAGGGTCACGGCGGGCATGGGGGGCGTCGTCGCGGCCGCCGTTCCCTGGGCGGCGCCGTCGAACACGTCGGCCTCGCGCTCGTCTTCGTCCGGGCCGTCCACGACCTTGGCCACGTCGCCGACGCGCACGGGACGGCCGTCGGAGACGCCCAGGACGACGCCGCGCAGGTCGTCGGCGGAGCGCAGGAACGCGTCGGCCTCGACCTTGATCGCGCGGGCTCCCGCGTCCAAAGTCCCCGCCGGCAGGCGCCGGTTCGCGGCGCGCAGCAGGTTCGCCAGGTCCAACGGCGACAAGCGGTGGCGGGCGAGCGCGGCGGGGTCGAACAACACGGACAGCTGGCGGCGGCGGCCGCCCAGGATCTCGATCTGGGAGACGTCGTCGACGGTCGAAACCACCCGGCGCAGCTCCGCGGCGGCGCGGCGGAGGTCGAGCGGACTCAAGCCGGCGCCGGTGAGCGTGAGCGCCAGTATGGGTACGTCGTCGATCGAGCGCGGCTTGATCAGCGGCTGGCCCGCCCCCGGCGGGAGCATGTCGAGGTTGGCGAAGGTCTTCGTGTAGACGCGGGTCATCGCGTCGTCGGGGTTCGTGCCGACCTCGAAGCGCACGATGAAAAAGGCGCCGTTGGTCTGGGCGGTCGAATACACATACTCGACGCCGGGGATCTCCATCAGCCGGCGCTCGCCGACGGCGACGACCCTTTCGGAAACCTCCTTGGCCGAGGCGCCGGGCATGGGGACCATCACGTCGAACATGGGCACGTTGATCTGGGGCTCTTCCTCGCGCGCCAGGCGCAGGGTCGCCAGCGCGCCCAACGCGATGGCGCTCAGCGCGATCAGCACCGTCAGCTTCGAGCGGATGAAGGCCTGCGCCAATCTTCCGGCCGGTCCGAGCGTCGGGATCTTCGGGGCGTTCATCGCGAGGCCTCCAGGCCGGCGGCCAGCGCGGCCACGGCGGCGTCGTCAAGGCGACCCTGAGCGGCGCGCAGGGCGGCCCACTCGGAGCGCAGGCGGTACAGCGCCTCGAAGCGCGCGTCCTGCAGGCGCGCCACGGCCTCCTCGGCGCGCAGGACCTCCATGATGCTCTGGCGGCCCTCGCGGTACAGCGGTTGGACCAAGGTCAGGGACTCCCGGGCGCGGGTCAGGGATTCGTCCAAATCAGGAAGCGTCGCGGAGATCCCGCGCAGTCCGGCCGCGCGGGCCAGGACCTCGCCCCGGACCATGTCCTCCTGCTGCGCGCGCGAGGCGGAAGCGGCCTCCGAGGCCGCCTTGGCCCGGCCGCGCCGCGAGAGATAGGCGGGGTCGCCGAACGCCATGCTCGCGCGGACGCCCACCAGGCGGGCGGCGGCGCCGTCGTTGAAGCCGTCGGCCGACGTTTCCACGGCGGCGAACGCGTCCACGCTGGGCAGGAGGCTTTGCGCCGCGCCGCGCTGGCGCACGCCGGCCTGCGAGACGCGCAGGCCCGCGGCGCGCAGCTCGGGCCGGGAGGCGAGCGCCGCGGCGACCAGGGTCCCGTCGTCCTCGAGCGGCGGCGTCCAGTCGCGCAGCTCCCCGGACGGCTCCGGCGCGGGGCCGCCGACCAGGACCGACATCTCGGCGTCGTGCGCCGACTTCTCGGCGTCCGCGCGGGCGCGCCACGCCTTCAGCCCGGCCAGTATGGCGAGGGCGGCCTGATGGTCGGAGCCGAGCACGAGGCCCTGCTTTTTGAGGCGTTCGGCGCTCTCCACCTCCTTCTGGGAGGCGGCGATGCGCGCGTCCAGCTCGACGAGCAGCGCCCGGTCCTTAATACCGCGGACGAAGCCGTCGGCCGCGCGAAGCCGGATCCGCTGCGCGGCTTCGCCGCCGTAGGCGCCGGCCTCGTCCTCGAACAGCTTGGCCAGCTCGCGGGCCCGGCTCAGCTCGAAGCCGGTGAACAGGGGCACGCCCAGCTCCAGCGCTCCGTGCACGGCTGTGCGGTAGCCGGGGCGGTTCAGCGTGTCCGGCGCGAAGTCGGCCTGCGTCACGCGGCGCTCCTGAAGGAGGGAGCCGAAGGCGAAGAGGGGGTCGTCGCTGCGCATGGCCGAGGCGCGCGCGGACAGGCGCGGGAAGCGGCTGTAGAAAGCCTCGTCGCCGGCGGACCGGGCCTCGCGCTCGCGGGCCCGGGTCTCGGCCAAGGCGGGCGAGCGGGAAAGCGCCGCGCCGACCACCGACGACAGATCGGCGGCGTTCAGCGGCACGGCAAGCAAAGCCAGCAGGATCGGGACGAGTCGCATCTTGATTTCACCTCTCATGTTGAGATGCGCCGAACCGAAAAAGGATTCAGGGCCTGGGCGTCGGCCCCGCAGCGGCATCGTTCGGATATTGTTTCACCTTCTTTTGATCGTCGCTGACGCCCTGGCGGCGGCGTTCGGCGACCATGTCCTTGAACAGGAGCCGCAGACGCTCCGATTCGGCGGCGAAGGACTCTTTGCGGTCCGTTTTCCGGATCTTCGAATCGTAGACCAGAAAATCAACCAGCGGCTCGATGGATTCCGCCGGGATCTTCGCGTGGGAATGAGCCTGGGTGCGCACCTTCATGCGGCGGACGTAGCGCCGCCACTGGGCCTCGGTGGCGATGGGGGAGTTGATCGGGCGCGCCAGGGTGTGGCATTGGGAGCAGGTGCGGCGGAAGAGGTCGTACTCCGTTTTTTTCGCGGCGGGATACCCCGACACGTCGATGTCCGAAGCCCCGAGATCATAAGGAAACTGGGCCTTCAACTGGTCGGCCGTGAACGTCTCGGCGGCGAACGCGGCGTTCGCGAGGAAGAAGAGCGCGGACATCAGGACGCGAGTATTCATTGGAGATTCCTCCGTTCCGTCTATGGATTATTCACGGTGTTCGTCCAGGGGCCGGCGTTCACGACTTCCTTGAAACCGCGCCGCGCAAGCAAGGACGCCGCGACCGCGCTGCGCGTGCCGGACGCGCAGCAGACGATCACGGGCTTGGAGGCGTCGAGTTCCGAAATCCGCCGCTCAAGCTCGCCGAGCGGGATGTTCAGGCTGCCCGGCCGGGCGCTCGCGGCGAACTCGACGGGACCGCGCACGTCGACGACGACGGCGCCGCGGCCCAGGAGCTCCGGGAGGCGGGCCTTCACCGCGCGGAACTTAAGAAATCTCCAGCCGAAGAACGCCGCGACGGCCGCCGGGATAAGCCACCGTTGAAAGGCCTCTTGGTTGAGTTGATCCCAAGGGGTAGTCATGGCGATTTGACGGGGGCGGGCGCGATCCTTTTCGGGTGGGATAGTCGGATCATCGTGATCATGCGCCAATTGATCCAGAGAAACCGGTAGAGCTGGAAAGGAAAGAAGTTGCGGGAGCTCAGCGCCCAGCCCGTGGGCCGCATCGCGCCGCGTTCGCCTTCGCTGGGGATATGCCCGTTCATGGTTACTCCGGTATCAGCCACCAGCCCGGCAAGGCTTTGGCCTTGTAGAGGAACATATGATGGAGGATGTGCTTGATCCAGTGCCCGGCCGCGCCGATCTCGCCGAAAGTATAGCGAGGGTCCCGGCCCAGGATGGGAAATCTCTCGTAATCGGGCACGATCGGGTACATCGTCATCGACGCCGCGGAGCCGCGGAAGAAACCTTTGCCGGCCGACGCGACGCAGCCCGCGCCCATCTCGGCCATGCTGGCCTCGTAAGTGGGACCCGGCGCTCCGTTAATCATGTCGACGATCGACAGCGCGACGGCGCGGGCGATCACGCCGGAAGGCATGCCCGTGCGCGGCGGGGCGGGGGCGATCGGCGTGCCGTCGGGCGTCCGGCGCGGCCGAGAGATCGCGTGAGGCGGAGCGAAGGCGATTCCGGCCGCGAATACGTTCGCGTACTTCGGGCTGCGGTAGGTCCGCGGCCAGTCCGCCGCGCGCCACTCCTCGTAGGGCTTGGCCGTGTAGTCCGCGTCGACCTTCATGAAGCGGCTCGGCGCGAACACCTCCCCGGTGACGTCCGCGCCCCCGCGGTCGAACGCCTTCATCTCGGCGCCCTTGAAAGGAGGGAGGAGCATCGCGAAATCGAACGCCAGCGTCGCGCGGCCGCCGTCGATCGTCATGTAGTGCGCCAGTCCGGGTTCGATTTTCTCGACGTGCGCGCCGGTGATCCATTCGACTCCGCGTTCGACGAACAGGGATTCCGCGAAGATCCGGCTGGGCACGACGAAGCCGCGCCACTGCAGCTGCAGGCCGTCCACCCCGAAGTCTCCCAGCTGCGCCTCGTTGGTCAGGAAAACGACGCGCGCCTTGTCGCGCACGCCCGCGCGGCGCAATTCGAATTCCAGATTGAAGACGTACTCGAAAGCGGCGCCCTCGCAGGTGCAGGTCCCGTGCCCGGTGCCGACCACGAAAGTCTGCGTCTCGCCTCGGCGCATCCGTTCGATCGACGCCGCCAGCGCCGCCGCCGCGCGCGCGGCGTGTCCGAAGGTGCAGACGGATTCGGTGTAGCCGTCGGGCCCCAGGCCCGGCGTGGCCGCGAATTCCAATCGCGGTCCGGTGGCGTTGATCAGGTAATCGTAGGCGACCTCCCGCCGTTCGCCGCCGCTCTCGGCGGAGGTCGTCTCGACGACGACGAACGGACGGGCGGCGGCGGCGGAGCCTTCGGCGTGAAGTTCGACGGCCTTGGCTTGAACGAACTCGACGCCCAGACGCCGGTAAACGGGGGCCAGCTCGAAGGTCACCTCTTCGGGGCGCATGGCTCCGACCCCGACCCAGATATTCGACGGGATCCAGTTCCAGAGGCGGTTGGGCGCGACGACGACGACCTCGTGCTCCCGCCCCAGGCGGCGGCGCAGGATGAGGGCGGCCGTATGGCCCGCGATGCCCGCGCCCAATATAAGTATTCGCGCCATTTCGCTCTCCTGACCGCGTCTATGCCTTTTGGATGCGCTTGGGCCGGAAAGGATTCAACGCAACAAAGCGGCTAGGACGGCCGCGAGGGGCTTAGGCCGCGCGTTTGAGCGCGTCCCGAAGCGAACGCCGCGCCGCGGCCGGGGTCGAGACGCCCTTCTTCAGACGGCGCAGCGAGGACACCGTGCGCCGCAGGCTTTCGAGCACCTGGGCGCAGGGCAGGCAGGAGCGGCGATGGGCGTCCACGAGGCGGCGCTTCGCGGCGGGGAGCTCCCCGTCCAGGTAGTCGCACAGCAGCGCGACGCGCTTGCGGCAGGACAGCTTCTCGAGATTCATGCGCTCTTTGAGATGCGCCAGGCGCTTAAAGGATTCGCGCTTCACCGGGACCCCTTCGCGCCGAAGGCGCGCTCGAACTCGTCGCGCAGGAACAGCCGCCCGCGGTGGAGGCGGGATTTCACCGCCGCCACGCTCAGCTTGAGAATCTTTGCCGTTTCCTCCGAGGATACCCCTTCGACGTCGCGAAGCGTCACGACCAGGCGGTAGTCCACGGGAAGTTTGGCCAGCGCGCCCGCCACCTTCTCGAGAAGCTCCTTCTTGTTGGCCGCCTCTTCCGGCGTCGGGCTGTCGTCGCGGTACTGACGCGCGGGGGCGTCGTCGTGGTCGTCGTGATCGTGCGGGCGGTCGAGAAGAGGAACGAAGGGCTCGCTTTTCTTCTTACGGTGACGCATCAAGCAAAGGTTGGAGGCGATGCGGTACAGCCAGGTGCCCAGCTCGGAGTCGCCGCGGAACGAACGCAGCTTCTTGAAGGCGGTAAGGAACGTTTCCTGGTACACGTCGTCGGCTTCGGCCGGAAGGCCCGCGCAGACGTTCCTGGCCAGCCTGAAGATGCGATCCTCGTAGCGCGCGATGAGAGAGGTGAACGCGGCGGCGTCTCCTTCGCGGCTGAGCCGGAGGAGCTCTTTTTCGGAGGGCATCGGGGGGATTCTATCTTATAGACTCCGAGGGCCGAATCCTTTCGGCGCGGCGCGCATCTCAATTGCACGCACGGAGAAGAAACATGAAATGCAACGTGGGGAATGCCGATCGGTTCGCGCGCTTCGTTATGGGTATCGCCATCGTCGGCGCCGGGGTCTATTTCAAGAGCTGGTGGGGCGCGATCGGCGCGGTGCCTCTCCTGACCGGAGCCTTCCGGTGGTGCCCGGCGTACCTTCCGTTCGGGATCAACACGAAGGACTGAGGCCGCGCGACGAGCCGCGGCTCAGGCGGAATTCGTCGTGATCTCGAAACGGGGCGGCTCGTGGAGATGGCGCTTGACCGTGCAGAGCTCCGCGGTCTTGACCAGGCTGTCCCGGTACTTGTCCGGGAAGTCCTTCGGCAGGACGATCCGAAGCGCGACCTTGGCGACGAGGTGCTTGGCCTCGTCCCACTCCATGGTCTGAACGATCTCCAGGCCGTCGGTGGAGATGCCGCGCTTCTGACAGAAGCTGAGCACGAAGATGCCGGCGCAGGTGCCCAGCGACGCCAGGAAAAGATCGAACGGCGCGGGCGCGGAGCCGTCGCCGCCCGCCTCGTTGGGCTGGTCGGTCATGACCGTCAGGCCGTCGAACTCGGCGGAGACCTTTCGATTCCCGGGAAAGCGGATCCGCATTTCGGTCGCCATGATTTCGCTATTGCAACGAAGCGGCCTCTCGACGCCGCCGCGCCGTTTCGATGGAATCCGCGCGGACGGGAATTTGTATTCTCTGCTCAGAGAACGGAGGCCGCCATGCCCACCACCGCCGAAAAATCAGAAACCTTCCAGCTGCGTCCGCGCCGGGCCGTCTACCTCAAGCCCGAGCCGATCGAGACGCCGGACCGGGAGATTTTGGAGGCGATGGACGCGGCCTACCGCGCGCTGTGCGCGATCATGTTCAACTTCGTCCCCGGCTCCGGACATCCGGGCGGCAGCATCTCCTCCGGCCGCATCGTGTTCTCCATCCTTTATAAGAACCTGCGCTACGATTTCTCCCGGCCCGACTCCCTGGACAACGATCTGCTGGTGTACGCCGCCGGCCACAAGGCCACGGGCCTGTACGGCATGTACGCGCTGCGCGACGAGTGGGTGCGCATCGCGCGGCCGGACCTTCTGCCCGCGGAGCGCCGTCGCCTGCGCCTGGAGGACCTGCTCGGCTTCCGCCGCAACCCGGCGCAGAGCACGCCGCTGTTCCGCGAGTTCAAGGTCACCGCGCTGGACGGACATCCCACGCCGCTGACCCCTTTCGTGCCGGTGGCCACCGGCGCCTCGGGCGTGGGCGACACGTCCGCCGTGGGCCTGGCCGTGGCCGCGGCCGACGCGTTCGGCGTGCATGGGCCGCGTATTCATATCCTCGAGGGCGAGGGCGGCATGACCGCCGGGCGAGTGCACGAGGCCATCGCCACCGCCGCCACGACGGGGCTGTCGAACACCATCATGCACATCGACTGGAACCAGTCCTCCATCGACTCCGACGCGGTGACCGCCGAAGGCGACAAGCCCGGCGACTACGTGCAGTGGGATCCGCGCGAGCTCATGTACGTCAACGACTGGAACGTCATCGAAGCCGGCGACGGCAGCGACTACCGACGCGTGCTGGCGGCGCAGAAGGCGGCGCTGGAGCTGGACAACGGCCAGCCCACCGCGATCGTTTATCGGACGACCAAGGGCTGGAACTACGGCATCACGGGCAAGGCCTCGCACGGCGCGGGACACGCGTTCTGCTCTGCGGAGTTCTACAAGAGCGTGGAGCCGTTCGAGACCGCGTTCGGCGTTCAGCTTCCGCGCTTCGCCGGCGAGAAGACCCCGGACAACGTCGAGGCCGCTTATTGGGATTGCTTGAAGGCCATGCGCGTCGCGTTCGAGACGAAGCGCCCCGACGTGGCGAAATACGCCGCGGAGTGCGTCGCCGCCGCGGCCAAAGCGACGCCCAAGGGCCGCAAGATCCGCGAGAACGGACCGGACCTGGAGGCGTTGTACCGGGCGGATCTCAATATCGAGCAAACCCCGGAAGAGCTGCGGCCGGTGGTCGGCAAGGCGGCGACGCTTCGCGGCGCCTTGGGCGACACGCTGGGATATCTGAACAAGCTGACGCGCGGCGCGATCCTCGCCTGCGCCGCGGATTTGTCCGAGTCCACCAGCATCGCGCCCATCAACAAGGCCTTCGGCAAGGGCTGGTGGAACGCGAAGACCAACCCCGCGTCGCGGCTGGTTCCCGTCGGCGGCATCTGCGAGGACGGCATGGGCGGCGTGATGTCCGGCGTGTCCAGCCTGGGCCTGCACATGGGCGTCTCCAGCTCCTACTCCGCCTTCCTGGCGGCGCTGGAGCACGTGCCCGCGCGCCTGCACTGCATCGGTCAGCAGATGCGCCACGAGGCCACCGGCGAGCCCAATCGCACCTGGATCATGGTCAACGCGCACGCCGGACCCATGACCGGCGAGGACGGGCCCACTCACGCCTGCCCCCAGCCGCTCCAGCTTCTTCAGGACAACTTCCCGAAGGGCTCCTCCATCACGTTGACGCCGTGGGATCCGCAGGAGATGTGGCCCCTGCTGATCGCGGCGCTGAAGGCGCGGCCCGCTCTGCTGGCGCCGTTCGTCACGCGTCCGGGCCTGCCCGTCGTGGACCGCGCGAAGCTGGGATTCCCGCCGGCGCACGCGGCGGCCAAGGGCGTCTACGCCCTGCGCCGCGGCGGCAAGGCCGCGGTGGTGCTTCAGGGCCACGGCGTGGCGACCTTCTTCGTGCGCGACGTCCTTCCCAAGCTGGACGCGAAAGGGATCAAGCTCAACGTCTTCTACGTGACCAGCGCCGAGCTGTTCGAGCGCCTGTCCGACAAGGAGAAGCACGAGGTCTTCCCGCCGGAGATGGCGTTCAGCTCCATGGGCATCACCGATTTCACCTTGCCCACGCTGTGGCGCTGGGTGCGCTCCGACGAGGGCATCGCCGCCAGTCTGTACCCGCACCGCCTTCACGGCTACCTGGGCAGCGGCTCCTGGGACAAGGTGTTGGAGCAGGCGGGCTTGAGCGGGCCGGCGCAGTTGTCCGCGATCGAGGCCTGGGTGAAGTCGGTCGAAGCGCGCGCCTAGAAGCATCCTAAATAGAAGAGGCCGCGGGATTCGATCCCCGCGGCCTCTTTTTTGTCGCGCTGAATCGGCGCGGTCGTCAGTTCTGGATCTGAGCCTGATTGTCCAGGGTGGCCGGGAACCCCAGAAGCTTTCCTTCGCGCTGCTTCAGCGTGCCGTCCAGGTCCAGGAGGACGGAGTCTCCCGTCATGATGGTGCCGGCGACGGTGATCTTGATGCCGATGACTTCGACGATGGCCTGGCAGGTCATCATCGCGTCGTTCTGGGGGCAGACGCGCTTGCTGAAGCGCGTGGCCTGGGCGCGGACCGTGTAGCGGCCGTCGGCGGCGTACGCGTGGTTGAGGCAGGTCTGGACCAGCAGGGCGGCCTGGGCCGGGGTCCAGGGCTGGAGCGGGCGCTCCTCGAGGGCGGAGCAGCCTTCGAAGACGTCCTTCGAATGGCGCGGGATCATCAGCGGAGCGGCGGCCAGGCTCAAGGCGTGGACGGTCTTCATCTGCTGCGCGATCGCGGCGGTGTCGATTCCGGCTTCCTGTCCGAGCTGCTGCAAGGCGGTGGCGGCCATGGCGGGGCGCGAGGCCAGCGTCAGGGTCAATCCCATCAGTGCGGAGACGAGCGTCAGTGCTTTCTTCATTGATTCAGTGTACCCCAAAGGCCCATGGGCCTCGTAGGACCATTGTCAAAACCGGATATTGACCTGAATCAACCCTCCGATTTCCGCACTTGACGCGGCGCTCCCGGGGCGTTACCCTTGGGGCTCGGAGGCTACATGTCTGTCCTAGACCGAGCCGGCGACGCGATGAATTGGATGTTTCCCACCATGCCCTATGGCATCCGGATTTCCTACAAGGGCCAGAGCCGGATGGTCGGCAGCGGTCCGGAGAAGGTGGAGATGGCGTGCAAGACGGAGGCCGCCGTCCGCGCGCTGGCCGGCCACGATCTATCGCACTTCCTGGATTATTACGCCGAGGGCGACGCGGATCTCAACGGCGACATGTATTCCTTCGTGGGCGCGCGCAACTACGTGCGCCAGGACGAGCTGTGGCGCATCAAGTGGAAGTACCAAATGCGCTATCTGTGGACCGCGCTGTTCCCGTCCACGGTGAGGCGCAAGCTGCGCGCGGTGTCATCCCATTACGATTTGCCCAATGAGTTCATCCTGTCGTATCTGGATAAGAAGACGCGGGCGTATTCGTGCGCGATGTGGGACGATCCCCTGAAGATCGGGAACCTGGACGATCAGACGCTCGATGATGCCCAGCACAATAAGTTCAAGATGGCGCTGGACGAACTGCAGATACAGCCCGACGACCGCTTTTTGGACATCGGCTGCGGTTATGGATACGCCGTTCATCTGGCCGAGACGATGTTTGGCTGCAAGAACGCCATGGGCATCACCTTGTCGCAGAACCAGATCGACGAGGGCTTTTCGAAAAACTTAAAACTGCTCCACTACATGCAGGTTCCCGCCCAGCAGCAGTTCGACAAAATATACACCTGCGGCATGATCAGCCACCTGGACCGCTCCGAGGTCGAACAGTATTATCGGCATGTCCACGGGATGCTCAAAAGCGGGGGCAAGGTGTGGTTCCACGCCATCATCCCGCCGGCCAACAGCGCCGGTCTGACCAACTACACGACGATCTCGGGCACGTTCAGCCAGAAGTACGTGTTCCCGGATCACTTCCAGTTTCCGATCCACGTGCACCTCAAGATGATCGAGAAGCAGGGTTTTCGCGTGAAGAAGATCCACTTCCGGTACGGACATTACGCGAAGACCTTGCGGCATTGGTACAAGCGCTATGTCGAGCATCTGCCCGAGACGCGGCACATGATCACGCCCACCATCGAGCGGGCCTGGCACCTGTACCTGACCTACGCGTCCATGGTGGACGGCCCCAACTCCGTGCTCAAGCAGATCGTCTGCGAGAAGGCCTAAGGGTCGAATGCACCCCATCCTGTTTTGGTGGCACGGCGAGCCGCACGCCACCTACGGCGTTCTGGTCGTTCTCGGCTACGTCGCCGGCGTGATCTGGCTGAGGACCCAGCTGAAGCACCACGGCGCCGCGCCCGCCGAGCTGTGGGGGCTGATCCTCACCGTGCTCTCGGGCGCGCTGCTGGGCGGGAAGATCGGCTTCTTCATCGTGGAATGGCACGATTTCCTGGCCGATCCCTGGTCCATGGTCCGGGACTGGAACACGGGCTGGGTGTTTTGGTCGGGCCTGCTGTTGGGAATCGCCTCGGGCAGCGCCTACCAGTGGTGGCACAACCGGACCTACCGCCCGCGCGCGTATCTGCCGGTCGCCGATTACTGCGTGGCGGCGCTGGCCATAGGCCATGTCTTCGGCCGCCTCGGCTGTCTGATGGAAGGCTGCTGCCACGGCCGTCCGACCACGATGCCGTGGGGAATCAGCTTCATCGATCCCGCGTGCAGCGTCATGGATTCGATGAAGGGCCTTCCGCTGCACCCCACACAGCTGTACGAGGCGTTCGGCGAGACGCTTGCCGCCGTTTATCTCATTTACGTCGTGCTGCCCGGCATCCGCGCTGGAAAGTACCGCTACGGAACGGCGTTCTTCGGCTATCTTCTCTACTACTCGTTCCTCCGTTTCCTCGGAGAATGTTTCCGCGGCGACGACCGCGGCGTCTTCCTGTCGCCCATCCTGTCGCCGTCGCAATGGACGTCCGTGTTTTCCGCGGTCGTCGTGGCGATCGTGCTTTGGAGGCGCGGCGTGATCGAGCGCGATGCCGCCCATCGCTCGCTTTTCACCGACGGGAAAAATTAGAACGGACCCGGCGAGAAGAACGGCGCCGTTCGCGACGCCGGACCCGCGCCGGCGCGAGTCTTGATGTCATCCGGGACATCTGAGCGCGCGTCTCCCGGCGCTTAGTTTTTCTTCGTCAGTCCGATGGATTCCAGGAACGCCGTTTCGTTCGGCTCGCGGCCCAGGAACGCCTTCAGGGAATCCATCTCGTCGCGCGTGGAGCCCTTCTCCAGAATCTCCTCGCGGTAGCGCCGTCCCACCATCGGGTTCATGATCCCCTGGGCCTTGAACACGCTGAACATGTCCTGCGCGTACACCTTCGACCACAGATAGCCGTAGTAGCCCGCGTCATAGCCGCCCATCAGGTGGCCGAAGCTGGCCTCCGGGTGCGTGCCGTCGGACATGGGGATCAGGCTGACGTCGCGCGCGTAGCGGGCGTAGACCTTGGTGGTGTTGGACGGCGGGTTGGAGCCGTGGTAGGCCATGTCCACCGTGCCGAACAGGAGCTGGCGCAGGTTGATCAGGCCGATGTCGGCGTTCTTGGCCGCGAGCATCTTATCCAGAAGCTCCTTCGGCAGCTTCTTCGAGTGGTCCTTGTAGTGGCCCGACAGCGACTGCAGGACGTCGGCGTCCCACACCCAGTTCTCCAGCATCTGGGAGGGAGCTTCGACGAAGTCCCGCGCCACGTTGGAGCCCGAGAAGCGGCCGTACTTGGCCTTCGTCAAGGTCTGATGCATGATGTGGCCGAACTCGTGGAACAAGGTCTCGACCTCGTCGTGATTGAGCAGCGCCGGCTTGTCGGCCGTCGCCTTGTTCAGGTTGGCCACGATGGCCGACACCGGGAGCTGATAGACCCCGTCGGTGCGCAGGCGGCCCGTGACCAGCTGGAACGCCGCGGCGTGGGAGTACTTGCCTTCGCGCGGGAAAAGGTCCATGTAGAAATAGCCGATCGGCGCGCCGCCGGAGGCGTCGGTGATCTCGAACAACTTCGCGTCCGGGTGCCAGGCCAGTCCGCCCGGAATGGGGCGGAAGCGCACGCTCAGCAGCTTCTGATAGACGCCCAGCATCTGCTCCACCACCAGGTCGGCGGGGAAGTACTCGCGCACCTTCTCGGAGTCCACCTCGTACTTGGTCTTGCGCAGGAGATTGTCGTAATAGCGCCAGTCCCACGCGTGGAAGACGCCGTCGGAGGCGCGGCCTTCCATGCCGCGCTTGAACGCCAGAAGGACCTCCAGCTCCTCCTGCCCCAGCGGCTTGAGCTTCCCGCGCAGCCGCTCCAGGAACGCGTTCACGGTCTTGGGGTTCTTCGCCATGTTCAGCTCGATGGCGTAGTCGGCGTGCGTGGCGTAGCCCAGCAGGCGCGCGGCCTTCAGGCGGAGCTTGAGCGCTTCCGCGAACACCGGCAGGTTCAGGCGCACGGCGCGGTCGTTGAACTTTCCTTCCAGGACGCGGCGGGCGGCGGCGTCGCGCGCGTTCTCCATGAACGGGAAGTAGGTGGGGTAGTCCACGCCCACCTTGTACTTGTCGCCCACGCGGTCCAGCTTGGAGACGAAGTCCTCGGGCACGCCGTCCAGCTGCTCGCGGGAGAACAGCGCGAAGTCCTTGGACTCGTTGATGTTCTTGCCGAATCCGGATTCCAGCTCCGCCAGGCGTTTGCGGATGGTTCGGATCTGGTCGCGCGTCTTCGCGGGCAGTTCCATGCCGGAGCGGCGGAAATCCAGGAGGGTCTTGTCCAGGAGGCGCGCGTCCTCGCCTTTGAGCGGCTCCTTCTTGGCGGCGTAATCCTTCAGCGCCCTGTACAGGTCCTCGCGGCTGAAAACGTCCACGCCGAACTGGGACAGCAGGACCTCGCACTGGTTCCCGGCGTCGCGCACCGCGGCCGACGTGGAGACCTGCTCCAGGAAGGTATCCGCCGACGACAGGTCGGACAAGTCGTACACCGCGCGGTCGAACGCCCACACCGTGTTGTCGAAGGTCCGCGTGGTCGGGGGCAAGGTGGCGATGCGCTGAAGCTCGGCTTCGGCGCGCTTCTTCAGGTTGACGCAGTCCTGCGTCAGCTCCGCGGGCGTGGGGTCGAAGCGCAGCGGTTCGTACGGCGTGAACACGGCGGCGCGCGCGGACGCGGAGACGAGCAGAAGAAAGAGGGCGTTTCTCATGCCGCTATCCTACCAAACGAGCGGCCGGCGGTCAGTTCGCGGCGTTGATCTGCAGCTCGCCGGCGGTCGTGAGCGTGACGGCGATTTTCGCGCCGCCCAGGTCCACCACGGCGGGAGCGCCGGGCTTCAGCGACGCCTCGGCCAGAGGCCAGGCCTTGGACGACAGCCCGTTCATGTGGATGAAGAGAAAGCTGCGCGTGTTCGCGAAGCCGCCGCCGGCGGGGAGGGCGTCGCGGCCGTAAAACACCCAGTATTCCTCGCCGCCGAGGTTCATCAGGGCGGCGCGGGCGCGCACGGCGTCGAGTAATGCGCCGGTCTTGACGCTTTGGTCCGGGCCGGAGGTTCCCGACACGGGAGTCATTTTTAAGGTGCTGCCGCGGACGGGATTGAAAATATTGATGTTCACGACGAAGTTGTACACCGTTGAACCGTCGATGCGTATGTTCACGCCGTTGCCGCGGAGCTGGTTCAAGTCCCCGATCGGTCCCAGCGTGGTCGCCGTTCTGTCGGTGAACGCGAAGAAGAACTTCTTAAAGCCGGAGTCCGTCGCGAGGCCGAGATCCAGCGGTCGCGAGCCGAATTTGTAGTTGGTCACGTGTAAATTCCGGTCCAACTGGGCGGCCAGATTGAATTTGACCAGCACGGCGCCCAAGGCGGCGCTGGAACGAAAGGGGGCGGGGATCAGCGCCGGCTGCAGGACGGGCTCGGAATTCTGGGGAGCGACCTGCAGGGAAGAGATTAATTCACGCGGGGACGACATAAACATATCCGCGCCGGAGGCGCGTACGGCTTCCATGGACTGGGCCTGAACGAAGACGGGCGCGAGCAGGAGGGCGCCAACGAGAATATTCTTCATCGAGTGATCTCCGTTCCTTTTGATTTAAAAGCGAAAGCGACCGACGCGTTTCCCGCCGCGCGCCGCGGGTCGTCGGCCAGGTCGATCAGGTACAGCATGGGGCGCCAATTCAATTGGATGGAGCTGGCGATCGCCGCCGTGCCGGGGTAGAAACCGCCGTCCCACATCGATTTCGGCATCATCTCGAACGTAAACGAATAGATCCCGTGTTCTCCCCACGACCAGTCGGTCAGATCGCCGGAGGCGACGTACAGGGCGCTGGACTGCTCCGGCGTGTAGCCGGTCATGCGGCCCATCTCGCCGGCCATGGCCTGGTAGGCCTTCAGAGCGGCCTGGTCCTCGATGGGACCTTCTTTGCCGCCCCACGGGTAAAGGACCAGCTCGCTGAAGGTGTGATAGGACAGCAGGACCTTGATGTTCGGGTGCGACTCGATCAAGGCCTTCACGGCGCGGGTCTCGGGCTCGGAGAAGGCGGACGGGCCGCGGTAGGTGTCGTCGGAGGTGTCGCCCGAGGCGCCGGGGCCGCCCCAGCCCCAGGCGTAGTTGCGGTTCAGGTCCACGCCGAAGGTGCCGTCGCCGTTGTCCCGCATGTTCTTGCGGTGCATGTGGTACTTGTCGCCCTCCACGTCGTACTCGGCGCCGTCGCCGTTGAGGGTGGGGATGATGGTGATGTCGCGGGTCGCGAGCAGGCGCGCCACCTCGGGATCGCCGCGGCCGTCCACCAGTTTCCCGGCCAGCGCGAGGGGGACTTCGTTCGACAGATGCTCGCGGGCGTGGTGTTCGCCGACGAACAGGGCGCCCGGGAGCTTGCTCTCCGCGGAGCCTTTGGCGTCGGCGCACAGGCGCAGGGCCCAGATGTCGCGGCCCTGCACGGTCTTGCCGATGGAAAACAGCGACGCGATGTCGGGAGCCTTCTCCGCCAGCGCCTTCAGTTGGGCGACCGTCTGGGCGTAGGTGTGGTACTCCTTGTCCTGGGCGGGAAAACCCAGGCCGCGCAGGCGTCCGGGGATGGGGCTGGTGGAAATCACCTTGAGGCCGGCGGCCTTCGCGCGGGCGACGGCCTTGGGGGTGGCGAATCCGCCCACGCGTCCGGGGAGAAGCTCCTCGATGCTGACGCCGGCGTCCGCGGCGAGGGAGCGGGACTGGGCGTCTCCGGCCTTCAGGACGACCCACAGGCGGGGATCCGGGACGGACGCTTCCGGGGCTTTGGGGGCGTCCGGGCCGGAGGCCGACGGAACGGGCAGTCCGGCGCCGCCGTCGAAGCGGGGGTCGGGGGCGGCATGCGCGGAGGCGGCGGACATCCAGACGGCCAAGGCGAGGAGCGCGGGCTTCATGGGGTTCTCCGGGACGGCCGACTTCAATTATAAGCGCGGCGCTCCGGGGGAGTCAAGCAAAAATAGGTCTAAAGACCTACTTTGTTTCCGGGCCTTTGGGGGTGGGTTCGTCGGGGGGCGGCTCGATGGGCGCGCCTTCCTTGCGGGTCGGGATGATGGCGGGAGTGGACGTGGGCAGGACGACGCTCTTGTTCCGCTCCTTGTCGATGGCGCGTCTCTGCGCCGCGAGCTGCTGGGTCATTTCGCGTGTGTGTTCCAGGCCTTCCTCGGCGCTGACCATGGGGCCGCGCTCTTCGTCGTCGTCCTGGGCGGAAGGCTGGGCGAATTTGGCGATGCCCAGTTGGGTGGATTGGTCTCTGAGGTTCTGGGCCTGCATCTCGTTGGTGTAGTCGCTGGTCTGGGTGCCCAGGGGGCTGGCTAAGGTGGCGCTGGACGGGGTGGGCG
>JBIOJO010000009.1:0-82020 GCA_044450965.1 Elusimicrobiota bacterium
ACCTGCTGTACCACGCGGAGGCGCGGTTCAAGGCCACGGCCACGCGCGCGGTCGCGCTCCGTTAGTTCCAACGGCGTCGACGCGCGCCGTCCCCGCACCGGACGGCGCGCTTCGGCCGCCCTTCATATCCGCCGAAGGAGACTTCCCATGACGAACCGCCTCGCCGCGCTGGGCCTTATGGCGTTCCTGGTCCTTCCGGCTCGCGCCGAGAAGACCAAATTCAAGCTGATCCACGTCGACGAACTCGCCGCGGCGCTGAAGTCGTCCGCCCCGCCCTCCGTTTACGACGCCAACGGCGACGACACGCGCGAGAACGCGGGCGTGATCCCCGGCGCGCACCTTCTGAGCTCCTCGTCCAAGTACGACGCCGCCAAGACGCTCCCCGCCGACAAGAAGACGCCGCTGGTGTTTTACTGCGCGAACACGATGTGCCTGGCGTCCCACGCCGCCGCCGAAAAGGCGGTCGCCGCCGGCCACACCGACGTCAGCGTGATGACCGACGGCATCTTCGGCTGGCGCGACGCGGGGCAGCCGTGCGCGCCCGTCGCGGGCAAGCCCAAGCCGATGGCGCCGAAGACCGTCGCGGCGCTGGTGGAGGAGAAGGGCGCCGTGATCGTGGACGTGCGCGAGGCCGAGGAACGCTTCACCGTGGTCCCCGGGGCCCTCTCCATGCCCTTATCGCGCGGCAAGGACACGAAGGCCTGGAACACGTTCGTCGCCTCCCTCCCCAAGAACAAGACCGTCGTGTTCCACTGCGTCGTCGGCGGCCGCGCCAAGAGCGCCGCGGAGAGGCTCTCGAAGGAGGGCTTCGCGACCGCGTATTTCAAGGGTCCCGACGAGTGGAAGGCGGCGGGACTTCCCGTGGAGAAGGGTCCGGCGCGCTGAAAAGGCGTCCAACCTTTCGCGGGAATCCGCGCGCCTGCGCCTAAAGTCACTGGCGCGCGCGCCGTTCAAGACCTATAATCTTCGTCATTATGGAAAGCGCGCGCTCCCGGACGAAGATTCTCGTGGTGGACGACGACCCGCTGCACCGGGGCCTGGTCCGCGCCATCTTCCAGGACGACGCCTACGAATTCCTGGAAGCGCCGGACGGGGCCACGGGATTGGCGGCCGCCCTCAGCCACATCCCCCAGCTGATCGTGGTGGACATGCGCATGTCGTGCATGAGCGGCCTGGACTTCATCAAGAAGGCCCGCGCCAACGCCAACATCCGCCACATCCCGATCGTGGTCTCCACGGCGAACCACTCCGCGCGGGAGGGCTTGGACTGCCTGCGCGCCGGGGCCAGCGCCTACCTGCCGAAACCGCTCGACCCCGACCCGTTCCGGCACCGCATCAAGGCCCTCCTGGGCCACGCGCACTGACGCTCAGGCGGCCGGCGGGAGCTTCAAGAACTCGGAGACCTTCCTCTTGAACTTGGCGTTGTCGATGGGCTTGACGATGTAGCCGTCGGCTCCGTTGGCGAGGGCCTTCTCCACGTCCTTGTGCTGGTCCATGGCGGTGACCATGACGACGGGGATGTCGCTGGCGTCCTTGTCCACCTTGATGGAGCGGCACACGTCGAAACCGTCCATCCCGGGCATGCGGATATCCAGGATGACGAGATCCGGGTGATCTCTCAGGGCGAACTTCAGCCCCTCCGGTCCGTTCGCCGCGCCCACGACGTCCAGGTTCATCGAGCGCAGGACGACGGTGATGATGCCCCGGATATCGTCCTCGTCGTCCACGACCAGGACCAGGGGCTTCGCGCGCTTTTTTCTGCCGCTGAATAATCCGAGCACGGGCTATCTTACAAAGATTGCGCCGGGCTCAGGCCGCGAAATGCCGGATGACGACGATCGCCGAAATGACATGGCAAGCCTCCGCGCGTCCGCTTGAGGATAGCCGTGAATCCGCATTCGCGCAAGCGGTTCTAGGCCCTTCGCCCGACTTCATTTAGGTCGAGGGACCCTCACGGTCGCACCCGCATGCCGCGGTATGATGTCCGCATGACCAAACGCGCCCCCTCCGCGTTGTTTTTCGGATTCATCCTCTCCGTCCTCTCCGCTCCTTCCGGCGCCCAGTCGTTCCGCGCGGGCGAGATCGTCCACGCCGCGGCCGGGGAGTCGTACCGGCCGGGCATTTCCGCCGCCCCTTCCCTCTCGCTTTCGCCGACGGCTTCGCTGAGCGCTCCGTCCGCCCTCGTCGCCGCTCCGGCGCCGCTATCCGCCCCGGCCGCGGCCCCCGTTCCTCTCGCGGCCGCTCCGCTCCAGGCCGCCGGCGCGGCGCCTGCCGTGACGCCCGCCGCGCCGGGCCCCGCGGCCGCCGCATCGGCCCCCGCGCCCGCGCGCGCCCTGACCGCCGCGCTGGCGGCCGCCTCCCTCCCGCTCCGGCCCGACGCCCCGCCGACGGCCGCCAAAGCCGCGCAGGACCGCCTTTATGAGGGCGCCGCCGTCCCGGATGACGCCGGCTACCAGGTCCAGGTTTCCCAGCCCGGCAAGTTCGGCCGGATCCTGCGCCACTTCTGGCCCGCGCATACGTTATTCCGGGTGACGAAGGCGAACGTCGGGATCGCCGCGTACCTCCCCGCGACCTTGACGGCCTTTCCGCAGGCGAACCCGTCTTTGCTCACGCGGATCAAGAAGGGCTTCCTGTTCTCTCCTCCCGTGGTCAGGGCGATCCGCTCCCAGCTGGCGCACAGCTATCGCGAGTTCGAGGCCCGGACGGCCGCGGAGATCCTCGCGCTGATCCAGCCTTCGTCGGAGCCGGGAAGCAAGTACAACATCGTCATCGACGGCAGCGGCTTCAACGTGATGGGCCTGGACCACGGGGCGAAGGTCCCCGACTGGATCCTGAGCAAGCACGTCTTGATGTCGGGCTATTCGAAAGACGTGCGCTTCGCGGGCGAAATCTGGAGGGACGCGGACGGCCGCATTCTCGTGTCGGATAATTCCGGGACGTACCGCCCGAGCGCGGCGCAGCTCGATCAAGCCGTGGCCTACCTGAAGGCGGTCTTCCCGGGAGTCGAATTCGTCGCGGCGCCCGTTTCGCAGGAGACGCCCGCCGCGCCGGCCCCCAAGGCGCCGTCGCTTCTCGACCGCGTCAAAAATCTTTACACCGGCGGCAGCGACCTCTTCAAGAAGGAAGTCCGCCGCAAGACCATCCACCAGAAGAATTGGGGCTACCTGATCGCGTTCCTGATGATGGGCTATCCGACGACGGCCTACGCCTTCGCGGGCTTCACCGGACTGGTGGGCGCCATCGGGCTGCTACGCATGCACTGGGCCCCGGCCCGCGAGTTCTTCCAGCGTCATTTCGGGAGCGTCCTGCGCGCCAAGGAGGCCACGCGGATGACCGGCTTCTTCTACGGCGCCCTGGGCATGACGGTCGCCGTCGCGCTGTACGGCTGGAGCAAGCCGATCGTGGCCGCGGCGGTCCTGGCTTACGTGGTGGGCGACGCCGTCTCGCCCTTGGTGGGAATGCGCTTCGATTGGATGCCTTACACCATCGCCGGCACCCGCCGCGCGCTCTCGGGCACGTTGGCGGCCTTCGCGGTGGTCCTGGGCATGATCCTGGCCCTGGGCTTCCCGCCGCTGGTGGCTCTGGGCGCGGCCCTGGTCTTCAGCGCCGTGGACACGTACCCGGTCAAGCCCGACGACAATTTCTGGATTCCGGTGGCGGTCTCCACCGCGTTGTTCCTGTTCGGCCGCACCTAGAAAAGGGGCGACCTCAAGAGTTATTCACGGTTTCCCGCCGACGATACGCCGAACTGTTGGCGCCAACAGTTGGTCGGAGGTAAAACGCGGGACACTCGGTCGAATCCAGATCAGTTCGCGTACCAAAGCACGGCGCAGAAGTGGCACGCGGTGCCGGCCAGCACGAACAAGTGCCAGATGAAGTGGCCGTAGCGCCAGTGGTGGTCGCGCACGTAGAAGATCACGCCGATGTTGTAGGCGATCCCTCCGGCCACCAGCCAATAGAAGCCCGCGTGGGGCATGCGCATCCACAGCTGGCCGATGGCGATCACGGACACCCAGCCCATCAGCATGTACAGCCACGTGGAAACGCGCGGGAAGTTCGTGCCGCCGAAGGTCTTGAACAGCACGCCGACGCCGGTCAGCAGCCAGATCGTCCACAGCATGCCCGTGCCCAGGGGCCCGCGCAGGATGCCCAGCATGAACGGGGTGTAGCTTCCGGCGATGAGAAAATAGATCGCCATGTGCTCGGCGATGCGGAAGAAGCGCTTCACGCGGCCGTGCGGCAAGGCGTGGTAGATGGTCGAGCCCAGGTACAGCAGGACCACGCTGGCGCCGAACACCGACGCGCCGATGATCGCCCGCCGGTCGTCGCCGCGTTGGAGCGCGTGGCCGATCAGAAGCGGCAGAACCGCCAGGCCCGCCAGCGCGCCGGCGCCGTGGCTG
Organism: Elusimicrobiota bacterium; assembly: GCA_044450965.1. GTDB lineage: Bacteria > Elusimicrobiota > Elusimicrobia > UBA1565 > UBA9628 > GWA2-66-18. The sequence goes on from JBIOJO010000009.1 coordinate 4,401, forward strand.
AGGCTGTTCGCGATCTCCTCGCCCCGGCTCTGAGGGCGGCGGCCGTCGTCCGTGTCGGGGACGCTCGCGAAGGTTTCCATGGAGTATATTCTACGCGATCAAACCGTCATCGATGCAGAGTGCGGGCGATCCGCTCGAAGACGGGCAGGAGGCGGGTGTTCGGGCACGCGCCGAGGTCCGTCTTCGAACCGACGGTGAGGCTCGTGAACACGGCGCCCTCGCCCTCGACGTTCAGGACGTAGCTGGTCGCATCGAGCTTGGTGCCGTCCGCCGCGGTGTCGGTCAGGTGCGTGATGAAGGCCGGCCGGCCGATGAAGGTCGTGCGCCGGATGATGAAACGGTAATTGCTCTCGTCGATGGGCTGAGCCGAGAGAAGACCGCAGCTGATGACGAAATCGCAATGCGCCGGGAGGCCCGTGGCCTCGGGATAGCGCCTTTCCAGATAATCACGGTCGAGGTGATAGACGGGTTCGTACGCCCACAAACTCCAGGCGGCGCGCCTGTTGGTTTCGCAGGTGAATTGGACCGGAGGATGGTCCCCTTCGGGCGCGGCGCCCCCCGAGGCGGATGATTCCTCGGCCCTCGCCGCGCTCTCCGCGCGCGCGGCCGGGCGCCGAAGCGAGTTGTCGGCGGCGGCCGGCGCGACGGGCGACGGCGGAGTCCCCGCGGCCACCCGGGCCGGCGGGAGCGCGGACGCCGAAGCGGGAGCCGGGGAGGCGGTCCGCGCCGGAATCTGGCCGCCCCGGATCAGCAAGGTCTCCATGTCAGCTTCCGGGGAAGTCAGAGCGCGGACAAGGGCCATGGAGCCTTCCGCCGTTGCCGCGTCGCCGGACAGCCGGCCGTTGACGACGCGGCCAGCATCGTTCCGGAACGAGATCTCCATGCCCTCCGGATCCGCGCCTTTTCCCGCGCGATGCCAGATCAGAAGCTTCTCCCGGATGCGGTCGGGGCCGCGCGCATCGACGTCGTCCTGGTTGATGAGGGCGAGGTAGCTGTCACCGCTCGCGCCCAGCACGATCAGCTTGTCCGCCAGCACCAGATCCGAAGTGGACTCCCCGGCCGCGCGCACGGCCCCCACGGCCGCCTGAGCCTCGCGGTCGTACGCGACGATGACGAGACGGGCCTTGGCCTGGTGCGCCCGCGCGACGTAGCGGCTCAGGCCCTGGAGGCGCGCACGCCGCTCCGCGGCCCACGTCAGACCCACGGAGCTCCAGTCCGCGAGCGGACGTTCGCGCCCCAGCAGCCGCTCGATCTCCCGGGCGCGCTCCGCTTTCGCCTCGTCGCGATGGAACCAGGCCTTGACCGGCCACCAGAAGACGCGCGGCACGGGCGGGTCCATAAGGGAATCCTCGGGCTCGCCGCCGACGAAAAGGTTGATCACGCGCCGCTCGGGCGGAACTCCGCCCGCGTCCCAGGACGCGATCAATCCGTCCAAGGTTCCGAGCGCCGACGTCCGCTCCCCCTCCTCGGCTTTCGTGTTGCTCCGCACGACGACGAACAGGCCTCCGCCGACGAGCGCGATCAGGCAGAGATTGAAGGTCAGGTGGAGGGGCCAGCGCATGGAAGGGTCCGATTTTACAACTTAGCCGCGCCCCGACCGGTGGAAAATGGTGCGCCCGAGAGGAATCGAACCTCTACCCGCAGCTTCGGAGGCTGCTGTGATATCCATTTCACCACGGGCGCGTGTGAGGAAGGAACTACAGGGCTATTTTACTTAATCTCGAGTCGACTGGACGTCCCATCGCGGCGGCCAAGCCGCGGGCCGCCGACTGAAGAGCCTTCACGTCGATGCCGGTGACGCCGCCCGACGAATGGAAGGCGAACACAAGATCTTCCATGGCCACGTTTCCGGTGGCGCCGGGCGCGTACGGACATCCTCCCACGCCGCCGGTGGAGGCATCGAAGCCGGAAACGCCGTACTCTTCCCAAGCGACGAGCGCGTTCGCCACGGCCATGCCGTACGTGTCGTGGAAGTGCAGGAAGACCTTTTTGATGGTGACCGCCTTGAGGAGGAGGTCCAACAAACGGCGGACGTCGTCCGGGGAGGCGCGCCCGATCGTGTCGCCGATGGAATGCTCGCCGACGTGCAAATCCTCAAGCCGCTTAACGACATCCACGACTGCGTCCGGCTTAATCTTGCCCTCGAACGGGCAGTAGAACGCCGTGGAGATATACGCGCGAGTGGGAACCTTCGCGGCAGAGAGCACCGGTTTGAACCGCTCAATTGATTCCGATATGGACGCGTTGATATTTTTCTTGTTGAACGTCTCCGACGCGGCCGTGAACACGGCGATTTTATCCGCCTTGGCCGCCATCGCCGCTTCGAGTCCCCTTTCGTTCGGGACCAACGCGGAATAAATCACGCCGGAACGACGTTTGATTTCGTTGAAGACCTCCGCCGAGTCCGCCATTTCGGGAACGGCTTTCGGACTCACGAAAGCTCCGGTTTCGATCTCACGCAGACCCGATTCCGAAAGCGCGTTGACGAACGCCACCTTGGCGGAGGTCTTGACCGCCGTGCCGGCGGTCTGCAATCCGTCGCGAGGTCCGACCTCGACCAGGCGCAGGTGCGGACGCTTCATTTCTTTGGCGCCCATTTCGGCGCCCACTTCGCCGCGCGCTTCTCCAGGAACGCCGACAGGCCTTCCTGCCCCTCGGGGCCCGAACGAAGCTTCACCAAGGTGTCCACCGTCAGATCGATGCGCGCGTCCAGCGGCAGGGCCGCCAGCTTGGGGATCAAGGCCTTCGCCGTCTTCACCGCGCCCGGTGCGCAGAGCAGGACCTTCGTAGCGATGGCTTCGGCCCGCGTCTCCAGCTCCGCGATAGGCACCACCTCGTGGACCAAGTTCATCCATAAGGCCTGCGCCGCGTCGAACACCTCGGCCGTGAGATAATACCGTCTTGCATTCGCGATTCCGATCTTGGGCAGGACCCAGCAGGAGATCACCGCCGGCATGATCCCCAGCCGGACCTCCGAGAAGCTCATCTTCGCGTTGTCCGCGATCAACGCCACGTCGCAGGCGGCCAGCAGGCCCAGCCCGCCGCCGAACACGTTGCCTTGGGCCGCCACGACGACGGGAACAGGGCACTCGTCCACCGCGCGCAGCATGTCGGCGAACAGGCGCGCGTCCTTCTTGCCCTCTTCCGGAGGCATCTGACCGCCGGCCTTCATCCAGTTGATGTCGGCGCCGGCGCAGAAGTCCTTCCCCTCGCCCGTCACCAGCACCGCGCGAATGCGGTCGTCTTTCGCCAGTGCCTTGAAGGCGTGGGTCAGCTCGCGCAAGGTCTGGGCGCTCATCGCGTTGCGCGCGTCGGGACGGCTCAGGACGACCTTCGAGACGGGTCCCAGCTCGACGCGGATGTATTCGTAGTCCATGGTCACATCCGGAAGACGGGCCGGCGGACTTCATCCATCGGCGCGTGCGCCGCGGCCGCGAAGGCCATGGCCAGAACCTTGCGCGTCTGGGACGGCTCGATGATCCCGTCGTCCCACAGGCGGGCCGTGCCGTAGTACGGGTGCCCCTCCGCCTCGTACTGCGCCCGGATCGGAGCCTGGATTTTCTCGACGTCCTCGGCCGACAGTTCCTGCCCGGTGCGCTTGAGCTGCTCGCGCTTGATGATGGTCATCACCGTGGCCGCCTGCTCCGCGCCCATCACCGAGATGCGCGCGTTCGGCCAGGTGAACAGGAAGCGCGCGCCGTAGGCGCGGCCGCACATCGCGTAGTTGCCGGCGCCGTTGGACGAGCCGACGATGACGGTCACCTTCGGCACGCGGGCGGTCGAGACGGCCTGGACCAGCTTCGCTCCGTGCTTGATGATGCCCGCCTGCTCGAAGTCCTTGCCCACCATGAAGCCGGTGATGTTCTGAAGGAAAAGCAGCGGGATCTTGCGCTGGTCGCACAGCTCGATGAAATGCGCGCCCTTCAACGACGACTCCGGGAACAGGATGCCGCGGTTGGCCAGAATGCCCACCGGGCGCCCGTGGATCTTCGCGAAGCCCGTCGTGAGCGTGGTGCCGTACAGCGCCTTGAACTCATGGAAGCGGGAGCCGTCCACCAGCCGCGCGATCACCTCGCGCGGGTCGCACGGCCGGCGCAGGTCGCGGTTGACGATCCCGTACAAGTCGTCGGCGGGATACAGCGGTTCTTCTCCTGATCCCAGGTCGAGCTTCGGCGCGTTCAGGTTCGCCACGATCGCGCGGCAGATCTGCAGCGCGTGCTCGTCGTTGTCGGCCAGGTGGTCGGTCACGCCGGAGGTGCGGCTGTGCATGTCGCCGCCGCCCAACTCCTCGGCGGTGGACTCCTCGCCCGTCGCCGCCTTGACCAGCGGCGGCCCGCCCAGGTAAATGGTTCCCTGGTTGCGCACGATCACGCACTCGTCGGACATGGCCGGAACGTAAGCGCCGCCGGCCGTGCACATGCCCATGACCACGGCGATCTGAGGAATCTCGCGGGCGGACATCACCGCCTGGTTGTAGAAAATGCGGCCGAAGTGCTCCTTGTCCGGGAAAACCTCGCTTTGCTTGGGCAGGAAGACGCCGCCCGAGTCCACCAGGTAAACGCAGGGGAGACGGTTCTCCAGCGCGATCTCCTGCGCGCGCAGATGCTTTTTGATCGTTTCCGCGTAGTACGTGCCGCCCTTGACCGTGGCGTCGTTGGCCACGATCACGCACAGACGGCCGCTGACCACGCCCAGGCCCGCGATCACGCCCGCCGAGGGGACCTCGTCGTCGTACATGCCCATGGCCGCCATCGCCGACAGCTCCAGGAAGTAGGAGCCGTGGTCCACCAGGCGATCCACGCGCTCGCGCGCGGTCAGCTTGCCGCGGGAGCGGTGCAGATCCGCCGATTTCTTCGATCCGCCTTGCCGGATGCGCGCCAGGCGCGCCTCCAAATCTCCCAGCAGGGCCTGATGATGGGCCTGATTGGCTTTGAATTCCGAAGCGTCGCGGTCCACGGCGGACGGAATCGGGGGCGTGTCGGCGTCGAGCTCGCTCATTGCGCGATGATACAAAAAACGCCGCCGGAACCGCCTAAACACCGCGCTCGCAGGGCGTTTCGCCCGGAGTAAAAAAACGGTAAAAGAGAGAGCACGAACTTGCGCGCGCACCCCTCCTCGGCGACACTATCGCCAAACCCATGCAGGCCGCTCCTCAAGGACGAACGCACATCTACGAGGTCGTCAATCATTCCCGAAAGGAAAGCTTGATCGTCCTCTGCCCGGACGCTCCGCCGGATTTCCGCCGGCGTCTGGCCCCCCCGCGCCCCGCGCCGGTCGCGCACTGGGCGCCCGAGGAGGAGTTCGAGGTCGATCAGATCGCCGCGGCCATGACGGTCTCCGACGCCGAGGAATTCTTGGCGCTGTTCCTGGATAAGATCAGGTCGCGGGATTGGAAGATGATCCCGTGGCGGCTTTGAGCCGTCAGAACTCGGCGTGGACGCGCAGCGCCCAGATCTGGGCGGGCCCGCGCGATCGGTTGTAGCCCGGATTCACCGCGAACTGGTAATCGGGGCTGACGAACAGGCTTTCGCGCAGCGGGAAGCGATAATACGTCTCCAATACGGTCTCCGGGCCGTAGTGGAGCGCTCCGTCGCCGATCAGGAACCCGTAGCCGCCGTTCGCCAGGTAGCGCCGGTGCGGCCCCGACAGTTCGTTGGCGACCACGGCGGCGCCCCAGCGGTCCTGCGCCCGGCCCCAACGGGAGGGCTTCCACTCGACGCCGAACGACTCGGACGCGTCCACCTCGGTGAAGGCCCACGTCTCGTTGCGTCCGTCGCTCCAGCTGGCGCGCGCGAACCCGCCCAAGGCGTCGGTCAATTCCCGGTCCGCGTTGAACGAAACGCCGTATTTCGTGCGGCCGTACGCGCGCGTCTTGGTCACGTCGGGGGCGCCCGGCGACGCGAGGGCCTGGTCGTAATTGCCCATGTGAGCCTCGTTGAGAAAAGCGAGCAGCCGCACGGCGCCCCCGCGCCCGCCGCCGGCTCCAAGCGCATGCTCTCCCTCGACCACGAAGCCGTGCGCCCGTCCTAGATTGCGGTCCATGTCCAGCTGGTTGGCGACCTTCGGCTCGGCCACCGCCGCTCCCCGAACGGACCAGCCGGGCTGACGCCACTCGGCCAGCGCTCCCCACGTGTAGCCGCGAGTGTCCGCGGGATAGTCCCAGGCGCCGGCCGCCATCAAGGCCCAGTTCATGAACTGGGAACGGGGGTCCTTGGCGTAGGCGTTCGCGTCGAAGAAGTCCGCCAGGCCGAATTTGCCGGCGACCAAGGTCAGCCGCCGCGCGGCCGCCGAGCCCGCGACCTGATTGGGCCCGTCCTCGATCTTTTCGGTCTCCGCGCCGAAGCCGAAAATCTGCCGCGCGTACAGCCGGGCCGCGTAAAGAACCGGACGGGCGTCTCCGATGCGGAAAGTCTCCCCGTTCGGAAAAGCCGCCATGCCGCGCGCCCCGCTGTCGCCGCCGCCGCCGGACAGCTCGGGGTTCACGTAGACCTCGGTTCCCTCGCGCAGACGCGCCCCCAGGAACAAGGTCGAGGTCACGGAGGTGGCGCTTTCCGGCGCGGGCTGGAGGCTGTTCGTTCCCGAATACGGCGCGGTGAAGCGGGCGTGACCCTGGTCGATCACCGTCGCCTGATAGTGGAGCGTGAAGCGCGAGGAGCCGGAGGGGATGCCCTCGGCGCCGGCGGCGGAACCCAGCAGCAGCGCGATAAGCGGGAGAATCATGGCCGGAAGATTATACCCGGCCCCGCCGCGGCTCAGTGGATTTTTTTGGACTGGAGGTACTGGGTCAGAGACTCGCTGTTGGAGGCGATGTCGTTTTCCAGGGCCTTCACGCTCTCGTCCAGGCGGCGGCGGATGGACGCGTCCAGGGAGCGGCTGAAATTCTCGTAATGGGGCCAGAGCGTCTCTTCCTCGGTCCGGAAGTGCGCGCGCAGACTTTCCGCCATCCGGTCCACCAGCAACTTTAGCCGCGCCATCGGCACGGAGTCGGAGGAGACGCTCGTTTGCAGGAACTCCAGCCGCAGCTCCTGGATCCGTTGGTGCTGCTCCGCGACCTGATCCAGGATCAGATGGGCGTCCTCGCGTGAGGCGTAGCTGGGATTGCCGAACACGATGTCCTCCGTCTTCTCGTGCCGGTCCAGCGCCGACAGCAGGATGAGCAAAGTGTTGCGCACGTCCCGGCGCGCGGTTTTCTCGTCGCCCGCGGCGACGGACTCCAGCCTTTCGAGGAGCTGAGCGAAAATGACGTGCTCGCGGGTCAGGCTCTGGATCACCCTCACTCGGCCTCCGGCGCCCCGCTTGCCTGCGCGCGCGCGGCCAGGGGCAGGCGGATGAGGAATTCGGTGCCTTCGTCCAGCCGGGAGAGGACGGCGATGCTCCCGCCCATGAGCTTCAACGCTTCGCGGCAGAAGGTCAGGCCCAATCCCGTGCCCTGGATCCTCCCCGCGCGGCGCGCCCGGGCCTGATGATAGCGGTCGAACAGGAGCGGGAGCTCATCCGGGGCGAGGCCCACGCCGGTGTCCTTGATCGAAAGCTCGGCCTGCGCCCCGTCCACCCGGGCCGACAGACGGATGCTCCCGCCCATCGGCGTGAACTTGACCGCGTTGTCGAGCACGTTCTGCAAGACCCGCGACAGCATATGCGGGTCGGCCGAGACGACGATGCCCTCGGGGACCGAGAGCTCGATCTCCTGCTTCTTCTCCCTGGCCGCCGCGCTCAGCGCCGAGATTTCGCCCCGCGCCGCGTCCGACAGGCGAACCGGCGCCGATTTCAGTTCGGCGACCCCCGCGTCGAGCCGCGCCACGTCCAAATACAGCGTGATCAGCTCCAGCATCTTCCGGCAGGCGCGCTCCGCGGCGTCGGCCAGCTTCGCGCCGCCGTCCGGTAGGACGGCCCGCGCGGTCTCCTGGAAATAGCGGATGGTGGCGTGGATGCTCGTCAGCGGCGCGCGCAGATCGTGCGCGATCATGTGGCGCCAATCTTCCTTCTGCTTCTCGATCTCCACTTCCGCGGAGGAGTCCTCGATGATCGTCAGGCGCCCGCCGCCCCCGGCGGCCGATTCCGGAGCCTTCAGGCACCGCACGCGCAGGCTTTTCCAGACGGAGGCGCGCGAAACCTGGAAATTCTTCCACGTGACCACTTCCTTGGGCCCGTGGCTTCCCCGAAAGGTCACCGACGCGGCGGAGGAGCCTGGCTTCAAGAGCTCGCACGTCGACGCGCATTCCGACGCGCCGTCGACGGCCAGGCGGCCGCACAGAAGCTGGCAGAGGGTCTTGCTTCGCGCCTGAAGATCGGGCGCCTCCAGGAGCTGCCAGACGGCGGGGTTCGCGTAGAGAATGTTCCCGCGGGCATCCGAGAGGCAGATGCCGTCCGACAGCGCGTCAAGGACCTCCTCGACCATGTTTTCTCCCAGGACGACCTCAGCGCCGCCCGCAACGAAGCGGCCAAGGACGGCAAAGAGGCCGGCGCTTCGCCCCCCTGGGATGTGGGGCGAAGCGCCGGGTACGACAATCCTTAGTCCGGTTCGTTAGAACTGGAACTGGAAGAGCATGCGGCCCGACACGTTGGTGCGGCGCACGATGCTGTTGCCCGCCGTGGTGATCACGCTGGTCTGCGTCGTCCCCGTCGGGTCGCCGAACGCGTAGGCGCCGTCGGCGTGGTCGAGCATCAGAGGCGCATTCACGTAGATGGGCAGGTCCGCGACGAGCTTCATCGCGTGATTGCGGAAGTGATAGGTGATGGACGGCGCGATCTCGTGGATCGGCTTGCCCATTCCGGTGTTGTACTGGTACAGCGCGGTGCCGTTGGGGTTGACGTTGGTCGGATGCGCGGAGGCGAGGTTGGTCGCGCTGGTGAAGCCGCTCTGCGAGTCCATCACGAGCAGCGCGTAGCGCACGCCCAGCTCCCATGAACCCACCTGGTAGTCGCCCTGAACGCGGCCGGACGCCATGTGCAGCGAGCCGTAGCGGTTCTGGTAGCCCGCCCAGTCAACCTGGCCCTCGAGCTCGATCGCCTGGTTGTTGCCCATCGGATGGCGATAGACCGCGTCGCCGCCGATGTTCCACAACGTTCCGCGCTGGCAGCTGACGCCGCTGCACAGCCCGGTGGTGATGCCCGTGACGTTCGGGACGTCGGCGCGGTTCATGTACGGGTTGTACGCCGCGTTCGTCAGCAGGTTGCCGTCCACGCTGTGCGACAGCAGGGACGTGGAATGGCCGATGCGCGTGTCGCGCTCGAACATGCCGTTGATGTAGAACGCCTTCGTGTCCCGGGTGAGCTTGCGGTCCGTGCCGATCACGTGGTAGATGTCGTAATCCACCCCGTCGTTGTAGCCGGCGCGGAAGACGATCTCCGGGATGCCGAGCGTTTCCGGCAGGTAGCGCTGGGCGATGTCGCGGCCGCCGTCCGGGAAGGTCCCGAGGGTGCCGGTCCAATTGCCCTTCGTGCCCATGATCGCCAGGCCGAAGTCGCGGCCGTGGTTGGTCACGTAGTTCGCGATCGAGCGGTCGGAGAAGTCCTGGAAGCCCTCGTCGCCGAGCGCCTCGCGGCCGTACGGAACCCGGAACTGGCCGAGCTTGACGACCGTGTTCTCGCCCAGCATCTTGACGGGAACGTCCGCCACGAAGTCCATCAGCTCGTAGCTTCCGGCCATCGACTGGAGCGAGTTCTGGTTTTCGCCGCCGTAGGAGAACTCGACCTGATAGCGGAAGAGGTCCTCGTAAGCGCCGTTGAAGCCCATGCGCGCCTGCTTGAGGAACTCGTACACGCGGAAGTTGTCCGCGTATGGATCGGCCACGACCTGGCCGACGCCCATCATCTGGCCGCGTCCCCAGATGTCCAGCGACATCTTGTCCCCGTTGGAGACGGTGATGCCGCGGTCGAACGGCTTGTAGGGCTCGGCGGCCACGGCGTACCCGGCCGCCCCGGCGAGGACTGCTGCGGTCATCAGGACCGACATTAAGCGTTTCATGGTGTGCTCTCCTTTTTGAGTCATGGTCGCGTCCTCACGATCCGGGTTTCTTGGCCGCGTCCTGCGGCTTCAGAATCAGGTCGAAACGGATCGTGACGGGATCGCGGACCTTGATCGCCCCAAGCATCAGGGACGGAGGCTTGATCCCGTAATCAGACATCACCAGGGTGTAGCTGCCCTTCACGGCGGCCGCATCCTGGCCCAGGCTGAACTCCACGTCTATCGACACCGTCTTCGTCTGTCCCGCGATCGTCAGCTCCCCCTGCGTCTTGGCGGGAACGACGCCGCCGGACCCGTTCTTGCCCATCTCATAGCTCTTCAGGCGGTAGACGACGTCGGGGAACTTCTCCTCGTTCATGGCCTTGCGCATGTTCTTGTCCAATCCGGACTCTCCGGACTTCAAGCCCGCGACCGAGATCTTCACTTCCATGCCCTTGACCTTGGAGGCCTTGATGGCCTCGGTGAGCGATTGCGGCGCGCCGTCCGCCAGCTGGAAGGTCATCCCCACGACGGTCGCGGTGCTGCTCCATTTATGGAGGGTGGAATCGCCTTCGATCCGCAACGAACCGCCCGGCTGAACCGCCACCTGAGCTCCGCCGTTGACCGCGAACGCCATAAGCGCGGCGGCCACCAGCGCGATTCTTCCGATCGACTTCTTCATAATCTCTCCTTTCGGGTTATCTCCGGCATCCATAGCCACAGCAACATTACTGCCATTCTTCGGGGACCCGGCCGCGCGGCCCGAAATTCGGGTCCGGGGCTGGACTTCGCTCGCCTGGGTCGGATGGGAGATGAACATCACGCAGTCATTCTAAGCTCAAAGATCGCGCGGCGCTTTGACGGATGACACGCGGGCGCGTGATGTTAGTCAGGCCGCGGGATTGATAATTATCATGCCGCGCGGCGGCGCAGGTCAGCGCGCACCGGGAGCGGGAGGCGGCGCGGCGGGCCGCAGGCGGGAGAGCATGCCCAGGATCGCGGCGCGATCCTCGACGAAGAGGCTGGGGAAGTCGCGGACGTCCGCGGCGATCGCCTCGGGCTCCAGGACCATGAGGCGCCCCACGGTGTCGGCGACGGAAAACGCCCGGGTGAACTTGCCGATGACGGTTCCCTGGAGGAACGGACGCAGGGTTTTCACCAGCGCGGAGACGAAGCGGTTCTTGATCCGCACCCAGACGTGGAACGTCGTGACGGTCCGCGGGCGGGAGTCCGGACCCATCGTCTCGCTCAGGTCCATGGCGATGACGGCCGACGCCCGAATGTCCGGAAACAGCCGGCTGCGATGGACTCCTTCCCCATAGTACAGGCGGTGCCGTTCCGTCGCCTCGATCAAGTTCACGACGCCCCGTGTCCCGTCTCCGTCGTCGGCCAGCGAGCGCCGGGGGCCCAGCATCTCGATCCGGTAAGGGGCGATCTTCCGGCGGTTGACGATGAAGGCGGACATCTCGGGATGGTCCAGCAGGAAATTCGACGCAGCCAACGGCAGAGGAATCTCCGCGGGGCCGACCGTGGCGCGGACGGTGGCGCTGGAGATGGTGCCGCGGATCGCGGCGGCGTACTCCGCGGGAGTGAACGGCTCCTCGGCGTCCTCGAACGAGGCGGCGGCGCCGGCGGCGGCCGAGAAGAAGAGGAGAGCGGCGCCCAGCGCCGCCGCGCGTCCTCCTCTCATTTCGCCAGCGCGCGCCGGATCATCTCGGCGCGCACCTGGTCCAGCAGGTTCCGCGCCCCGGCTTTCATGGCGCGGTTCATGATGAACGACGGCGCCAGGAAGTTCGGCGCCACCAGGAGGTGGTAGTTCACGCTGGAGCCGACCGTGATCTTGCGCACCTCCCAATCCCCGTCGTAAACCGCGAAGTCCTCGTGGCCGATGTCCGTGAAGCGCAGGCGCTCCGGGGTCTGCCGCACGTTCAGGAGGATGCGCATGGTCTTCGACAGGAAGAACATGGCGCCGACCGCCTTCTGCTCCACGATCAGCGCCCCGTCGTCCCGGGTCTCGCGCACGCGGCTGGAGCGCATGGAGGACACGAACGAGGGAATGTGGTCGTAGTCCGTGATGACGTCCCAGACGATCGCCGTCGACGCGTCCACGGTGAACAGCCCCGAGACTTCGTAGCTCTTGTCGGGGTGCTGGGTCAGGCGGACCTCCGTCTCCGCCGCGGCCGCGCCGGACGCGGCTCCCCCCAGCGCGGCTATCAGCGCCGCGCCCCGGGCCGATCGCAGAAGTCGGCGGGCGCGTACCTTCATACTTAAACTATTGCACCGAAACGGCCGGAATGCAAGCTCCGGGAAATCTAGCGGCGCTTGGCGGCCTTGAGCTCGTGGCGCACGGCGTTCACCGTGCGGCGCGAGATGGAGATTCCCCTCTCCTCCTTCAGACGCTCGGCCAGCGCCGCGTCGGTCACGGCGGAATCGGTGGTGAGCCACTGCCCCAGGAGCTCGCGCAGCACGCTCCTACGCCCGGGAACGAACGCGATCAGCGGGAGCTCCCGCTCCGACGGCAGGCGCACCGAACGCCGCGCGAAGGCCCGGCTGACCGTGCTGGGAGCCAGATCCAGGCGCTTGGCCAGCTGGCGCAGGCTGATGGGCCGGACGTCTTCGGCCCGTTCGTTGGTCAGAAAGTCGGCCTGCAGGCGGCCGATCATCTCGAGCAGCCGGAACAAGGTGCTCTGGCGCAGGTTGACGGTCTCCAGACGCTTGAGGAGAGCAGGCAGATGACGGCGCTCGTCGGGATTCAGCCCCCCCGTCTTCCAGCGTTCGATCAAATCGAAGCGGATCTGATAGAGGCCCCGCGCCCAATACGGCGCGTAAAATTCGAAAACCGGGGAGCCCCCCACCAGGGAAATCTTCGCCAGGCAGGCCGACTGGCGCCCGGGCGAGGCGGTCGGGGCCGAGACCTTGCCTTCGAATTCGGCGCGCGCCCCCAGTTCCACCACCAGCTCATGGATCGACCGGACCTCCTCGGGGGCCAATTTGGTCCGGCGGCCGATCTCCTCCAAAGTCAGGGCGTCTTCGCCGTGAAGGAAATACCGTTCGAAATCCGTCTGCCCCATGCGCTTGATGGCGGCCAGCGCCGCGCCCCGCTCCTGGGCGAACTCCTCGACGCCGACGCGTTCACCGGCGCCCACGGCCGTGCGTTCGTCGATCTCGTAAAAAGAACCGGCGAGCTTGCCTCCGGGCCAACGCTGGCGCCGAACGGCTCCGGGAATGCTCCCGTCGCCGAAGTAGAGCTTTTGGAAAAGCGGGTCCTTCTCCAGCTTTTCGACCTCATGGGCGAATTCGCGTTCCGGCATCTCGATCCAGTCGGCCATGCGGAGTCGGCCCATGACCGTGAGGCGCTGGCGGTTCTGAAGGGCGAGTTTCTGGGTTTGTTTCATAACTTACACCATTGGCCAAAACGTTTCATCACCACATCGTAGCAATATAACGGCCAATCCAAATTTCGCCGAATTTGCTACAAAATGGAACACATTCAAAGACGCGCCAAGAAACCCCTCTTGCCCAATACCTCCGACCACCATCTCATGACCGTCCTGCTGGCGGGCTTCCGCCGGTCGAACGACGTCATGTTCTACAGCAACGCCAAAGGCGTGATCCTGGACATCAACGACGCCTTCACCGCGCATTACGGCTACACGCGCGAGGAGGTTCTGGGCAAGACGCCGGCCCTCCTGCGCTCCCGACATTCCACGGACGAGCTGTACAAGCGCATGTGGCGCAGCATCCTGGACCCCAAGAAAGGCTATTGGCGCGGCGAGCTCATCAACAAGGCCAAGGACGGGCGCGAGATCCCGCTGATCCTGACCATCACGGCCGTGCGCGACGACGCCGGCGCGATCCTGGGCTACATTTCCAACGGCATCGACCTGACGGATATGAAAGCCCTCGAGGAGCGCGTCGCCCACGCCGAGACCTTGGCGATCATCGGCGAGATGGCGGCCGTGGTCGCCCACGAGATCCGGAATCCCCTGGGGTCCATCGTGATGGCGGCCCAGCAGCTGGCCGACGTGAGCCTCCCCGAGGATGACCGGGAAACCGTCACGCGCGTCCTGCGTCACGAAAGCAAGCGCCTCAACGAGGCGCTGACCAACTTCCTCTCCTACGCCCGCCCCCGCCCGCTCAACCGCGGCCAGAACGACCTCAACGCCCTCCTCAAGGAAGTCGCGCAGATGGCCTTCGCCAACAAGGACATGACCGGCGCGACGCGGCTGACGCTGGGCCTGGGACGCGATCTGGAGCCGTTCCCGTTCGACGCCGACCAGGTGCGGCAGGTGGTCTGGAACATGGTTCTCAACGCGGTTCAGGCCCTGGGAGGGAAAGGGACGGTTTCCGTCCGCTCCGGCAAGGGCGACGGCTCCGCGTGGTTCTCCGTCATGGACACGGGGCCCGGCATCTCCGACACCATGCTGGCCGATCTGTTCAAGCCGTTCCGCACGACCAAACAACAGGGCACGGGCCTGGGTCTCGCCATCGCCGAACGCATCGTCAAAGCGCACCGCGGAAGCATCGAGGTCGACAGCCAGCTGGATCACGGCACGACCTTCACCGTCCGCCTGCCCCGCATCGAGGACTAATAGACATGACCAAGGCCAAGGCCCGCATCCTTCTCGTCGAAGACGATCTCTCCCTCGGCACCATGCTGGCCATGGTGCTCAAGCGCCGCGGCCACGAAGTCGAGACCGCCAAGTCCGGCGCGGACGCCACCAAGAAGCTCGCCGCCTCCGAGTTCGACGCCGTCGTGACCGACCTCAAGCTGGGCGACCTGGACGGCCTGGAGGTCCTCAAGCGCGCCAAGGCGCGCGACCCGCGCACCGAGGTTCTGGTGATGACCGGCCACGGCTCCATCGACACGGCCGTCGCCGCGATGAAGGCCGGCGCCTTCGACTACCTGACCAAGCCGGTGGAGCCCGAGGAGTTGGGCATGGTGCTGGACAAGGCCCTGGAACACCGCAGCCTGGTCCACGAAGTGGAGCGCCTGCGCGAGGAAGTCCGCGGCAAGTACAGCTTCGACGGCATCGTCTACTCGGGCCCTTCCATGAACCGGGTCCTCGAGCTGGTCTCCAAGGTCGCGGCGACCGAGGCGACCGTCCTCATCCTGGGCGAATCGGGAACCGGCAAGGAGCTCATCGCCCGCGCCCTGCACGAGAAGAGCCCCCGGCGCAACGGGGCCTTCGTGGCCATCAACTGCGGCGCCCTTCCGGAAGGCCTGCTGGAAAGCGAACTCTTCGGCCACGTCCGCGGCGCCTTCACCGGCGCCGAGCGCAACAAGCGCGGGCTGTTCGAGGAGGCCAGCGGCGGCACCTTGTTCCTCGACGAGATCAGCGAGACGACCCCGGCGCTCCAGGTCAAGCTCCTGCGCGCCCTGCAGGAAGGCGAGGTCCGCCGCGTCGGCGACAATCACCCGGTGAAGGTGTCGGGACGGCTGGTCGCGGCCACCAACAAGGACCTGGTCAAGCTGGTGGCCGAAGGCAAGTTCCGCGAGGATCTCTATTACCGTCTCAAGGTGTTCCCCATCGACCTGCCGCCCCTGCGCGACCGGCCCGAGGACATCCTGCCGCTGGCCGAGCACTTCCTGCGCAAGGCCAAGAAGAAGCTGGGCGGCAAAGCCTCGAAATTCTCCCCCGAGGCCGCGGACGCGCTGCGCCGCTACCGCTGGCCCGGCAACGTGCGGGAGCTGGAGCACGTGGTGGAGCGCGTGATGATCATGGCCGGAGGCGCGGCCGTCTCCGCCGGGGATCTCCCCCCCGAGCTGCTTCCGGGCGGAGCCGCGCCCGCGGCGGCCAAGAGCGGAGCCGGCGAGACGCTGGACGCGGCCGAGAAACGGCACGTCCAGTACGTCCTCGGCGCCTGCGGCGGAAACCAGGCCGAGGCGGCCAAGCGTCTGGGCGTGGCGCGAAACACCCTCTGGCGCAAGCTGAAGGCCTGGGGCCTCGACGCCTAAACGCCGAAATCCGCTCCTCCGCGCGAGTGCCCGGAATGTTGCGTCATTCCTTATCCGCCGGCGGATCATCCGCCGCGGGAGGCTTCGATGCTCGCCAAGGACATCATGCGCAAGAAGATCATCACGGTGGGGTGCTGGCTCACTCTACCTGAGCTGGCGAAGGTGTTCGAGGAGCACTGCATCACGGGCGCCCCGGTGGTGGACCAGAGCGGCGTGGTTCTCGGCGTCGTCTCCCAGACCGATTTGGTCCGCTCGCGCCGCGAGGCCTCCGACGGAGTCCCTCTTTACCACCGCGAGCTGGACGAGCCCTTGTCCAGCCTCGGCCTCCACTTCGAGGAGGTCGATCAGTCCCGCGTGGAGCAGATCATGACCCCGGGCCCCATCTCCTTCGACGAATCGACGCCCGTGGAGCGTCTGGCCAGCGCCATGCTGGAGCGGCACATCCACCGCGTGCTCATCACCCGCGACGAGCGCCTGGTCGGCATCGTGACCACGATGGACCTGCTCCGCGCTTTGGTGGTGCTGAAGAAGAAAGGCCGGGAACCGGCGCGCGCGGGCGCGCGGCGGCACTGACGGACGATGCCAGCCGCCCCGCTTGATTTCGCCCGGTCGCCGTCGACCGTGGTGTGGGAGACCACGCACTCGTGCGAGCTCGCCTGCGCGTACTGCCGCGACGCCTCCGACGCCACGCTGGATCCCCGCGAGCTGAACACGGACGAGGGCCTGAGGCTGGTGGATCAGGCCGCGGACCTGGGCGCGCGGACCTTGGTGTTCTCCGGCGGCGACCCGCTCGTCCGTCTGGACCTGGAGATCCTGGTGCGCCGCGCCCGGAGCCGGGAGCTGCGCTCCGGCGCGTTGCCGGCCGCGACGCGCCGGCTGACGAAGGAGCGCCTCGCCGCTCTCAAGAGCGCGGGGCTGGACTACGCGGCGTTCAGCCTGGACGGCGCGATCGCCCTGGATCATGACTCCTTCCGCCGGGCCCCGGGAGCGTTCGCGCGGGCCGTCGAGGCGGCCGCGTGGGCCGCGGATCTGGGCCTGGCCGCGGAAATCAACACCTGCCTCGGGGCGTGGAACGTCGAATCCCTGGAAAGCATCATTCGGCTGGTTTCCTCATTGCCCATCGCGCGCTGGAACGTCTATTTCCTGGTGCCTTTGGAGCGCGGCGGACCGCTGGCCGGCCTGACGCCGGCGCAGTTCGAAATCGTCTTCGACCGCCTCTACCGCTTGACGTTCGAAGCCGATTTCGACGTGAACTTGGTCGAAGGACAGCACTTCCGGCGCTTCGTCGCGCGGCGCGAAGCGCCCGGCGAAGCAGCCGCGGACGCCGTCGCGGACCGCGCCGTCAACGCGGGGGACGGCACGATGTTCGTCGATCACGTCGGAGCCATCTGCCCGTCGGAGTTTCTGCGGGAGCCCCGCGGAGATATCCGGTCCGGTTCGCTCGCCTCCGTCTATCGCGACGACCCGCTGTTCGTGGCGCTGCGCGACCGCGGCCGTCTCACCGGGAAATGCTGGGTCTGCGAATACCGTCAAATCTGCGGCGGCTCGCGGGCCCGCGCGCCCGCCGCGACCGGGGACGCCTGGGCGCCCGACCCCGCCTGCTCCTACGTGCCCGCGATCATGCGCTAACGCGGGGGCCGTTCCGTTGCGACGTTCCCTGCGCCGGGGAAAGGGATGAGGGTCCCCTTCCACTGGCCGGCAATCGCACCGGGCGCAAGCCCGAGTCGGCGAGCCGGGAGCAAAGGGCCGGGCGGAGCGATCCGCCCGGCCTTCGCTTTTAGGCGCCTAGCGGATCGCCGCGCCGCCGGCCAAAGGCAGCTTTTTACGCGGGGCCGACGCGCGCGAAGCGGGAACGACCAGGACGGACGCCGTCGAGCCCCGGAGCACCCTTTCCGCGGTCGTCCCCAGAACCATGTCCTTCAGCCGGGAATGCTCTCGGGCGACCAGGGCGACCAGATCGAACGCCGCGCCGGCCTTTAATATTCCCGGCGCCGCCTCGTTGTGTCCGGTTTCCACGATCGTTCGGCACGCGGCGCGCGAGCCGCCGGGGAGAGCGTCCAGGAGCCTGCGGATCTTACGCTCGGGATGAGCGCCCCAAATCGGATCGAGGCGCACGTGGAGGGCGGCCAGTTCGGCGCCCAAGCCCTCCGCCAAAGCGGCGGCGTACGCGAAGCCGTGATCCGAATTCGCGGTGAAATTGACGGGGGCCAAAATGGAACGAATCGCCTCCCCCGCGCCGTGGACCACCAGGACCGGAACCTTGGAGCGGTGCGCGACGGCCTCGGCGACCGAGCCCCGCAGCATCCTCTGCAATCTCGTGCGGCCGTGCGTGCCCACCACGATCAAGTCGGCGCGCACCGCGCGCGCGGCCCGAAGTATGCCCAGAGCCGCGTCACCGGAAAGGATCGTCGTCTTCGCGTCCGCCCCGATCGTTTCCCGGATACGGGCCCGAAGCTCGCTCTCTTCCGCCGATGACAAATCCGGAGCGGGAAAGGACGCCAGCTCCGCGGCGCGCGTCCATTCGCGAACATGGACGGTTTCCAGGCCCGTGGAGAACCGTTCCGCGATCGTCACCGCCTGCCGCCATGCCGCCGCGGCCGGGGCGGACAGGTCGCACGCCACCAGTATTTTTTTCGGCGGAAATCGATACATAACCCCTCCCGGCGTCCTGACCGGGATTTCGCAACGAACCGACCGAAACTCTGGCCGTTTCATTGCAATATAAATGGTGATCATGAATATGCCCCCGGCGGTTCTGGTCGTGGATGACGACCCCTCGTTGCTCACCCTGCTCAGCCTGTCGCTGCGCCGGGCGGGGTATCCCACCATTACCGCGGCCAGCGGCCCGGAGGCCCTGGAGCTCCTGGCCACCCGGCCCGTGGACTTCCTGGTCACCGACGGGCGCATGCACGCCATGGACGGGTTCGAGCTGTCGCGCCGGGCCAAGGACCTCAAGCCCGGGCTGCACATCGCCATGTTCAGCTCGGTGTTCGGGGCCGCGGAGGCCTCGGGCGCGCCGATCGAGAGGGTGTTCGAGAAGCCGGCCGCGGTCGCCGAACTTCTGGCCTGGCTGAGCCACTGCGTCGCGCGCGCCTGAGCGCGAGTCGCGCCGAATTGATTGAATAGTCGCATGAATCGAGCCACGAGGACGTCCGCCGCGGGTATTCTTCTGCTGTTGGCCGGCTGCGAAACCGCCCCCCTACCGCGGGCGATCGCGCGCGGGGATTCCGCCGCCGTCGCCGCCCAGCTGGACAAGGGCGAGGACCTCAACGGCCGCCTGGGCAACGCGGGCCTGACGCCGCTTCAGCTCGCCGTTCAACGCGGCCGCGTCGACATCGTCACGCTCCTGCTCGACCGCGGGGCCGACGTCAACGTGCGCCGCAACGGCACCAGCGCCTTGAGCCTGGCCGTGATCGCCGGCAACGCCGAGATGACCCGGCTGCTGCTCGCGCGCGGCGCCGAAGCGGGGCGGCGCGAGATCCTGTGGTCCAAAGGCGCCGGACGCTCCGAGATCGCCGGCATGCTCGAGGAAGCCGCGCGGAAGCCCGCGGCCCCGCCGGCCGCCGCGCCGGGCGCCACGGCCGTCGCCGCCGGACCGGCGTCCTCCAGCGCCGCCGCGCCCGGAGAGGACGTCCCCTCCTACGCCCTCGCGGAACGCCCCGACGACGTCGCCCTCGTCGTCGCCGTCTCCCGGACCATGGACGGCGCGGAGGAACGCTTCGCCGCGGAGGACGCCGCCGCCGTGCGCCGGCATCTGATCGCCTTGGGCTGGCCGCAGCGCAGCATCGTCCTGCTGACGAACGACGGCGCGGGCCGCGCGGGCCTGAGCCGCTACCTGGAACGCTGGCTGCCCAACAACGTCGTCGAGAACAGCCGCGTGGTCTTCTACTTCGCCGGAGCCGGAACCGTCGACGCGGCGGGACGCGCGGTCTTATTGCCGTGGGACGGCGACGCGGCCCAGCCCGAGGCGACGGGCTATCCGCTGTCCCGCGTGTACGCCATGCTCGACGCGCTCAAGGTCCGGTCGGCGGTCGCCGTGATCGACGCGGGCTTCTCGGGCGCCGGCCCCCGCACCGCGGCCGCGCCCAAGGCGAGGATTCCCGCCCCCAAGGTCGACCTCGGCGCGCGCGACATGGGAAGCGTCGCCGCTTTGGTCGCCGCGAAGGACGCCGAACCCGTCGGATTGGAGGAACGCGAGCGCCACGGGACTTTGACTTACTTTCTGCTGAAGGGCCTCAACGGCGGAGCGCTGGACGCCAACGGCTTCGTGACGCTGAAGGGCCTGTATCGCTACGCTCGCGCGCAGGCCGGAGCGCCGTCCCGCGCGGGACGCACGCAGACCCCGCAGCTGCTGACGGGCGGCCTGGGCGAGGCCGATCTGCGGCTGCGCTGAGCCTTAACTAGCGGCCCAGGCTGGCCAGATAACGGGCCAGATCCTCGATCTGGACGTCGGTCAGCTGACCCTTGAACGCCGGCATCACGGTGGCCGGGTTCGACGCCGTCGGGTCGGAGATGTAGCGCTTCAGGAAGGCCTTGTCGCGGGCCGAACCGATCAGGGAAAGATCCGGGCCCACCTCCCCGCCTTCCGTCCCGACCTTGTGGCAGACCGCGCAGTTCTCGGCGAACAGCTTCGGAGCGTCCTTGGTGAACGGCTCGCCGCCGAGGGACTTCATGTAGGCCGTCAGCGCCACGACTTCGTCGTCGAGAAGATGAAGCTGGGGCATCATCGAGCCCGGGGTGACCGATTTCGGATCCTTGAAATGCTTTTCCAGCCACTCGACGGACTCCTCGCCGGCGACCTTGTCCAGCTCCGGCCCGATGACTCCGCCTTTGCCGCGGATCTTATGGCAGTAGGCGCAGTTCATGTCCTGATAGATCCGGCGCCCCGCCAGCACCTGAGGGTCCTTCTCCTCGATGGGGTTGACCAGGGGACTGCGGACCCCGGCGACGGTCAGCGCGCCGATCGTGAGAAGGGCGAGCACGCCGATTCCGGTCAGCAAGGGACGGTCCAGCGGATGACGCTTGGGCCCCCGGTCGATGAGCGGCAGAACCAGCAGGAACAGCACGCCCGCGCCGGGCAGGACGACCGCGGCCACCGGCTCCAGGCTGCCCGGGAACGCCTTCAGCGCCTGGAACAGGAACAGGAAGTACCACTCCGGCCGGGGATTGTAGGTGGTGTCGGTCGGATCGGCCAGGCCTTCCAGGCCGGCGCCGACCTTCCAGGCCAGAACCGCCAGCGCGATGAAGATCAGAAGCGCGACGAAGGTGTCCTTGAAGACGGTGTGCGGGAAGAAGGACTGGCCCGCCTCCTTGAGCTTCGCGTAGCGCTTCCGGTACGCCTCGTGCCAGCCGCTCATAGCGCCCCCTCGGAATCGGACTTGCGCGCGCGCTCCGGCGGTTCGGAAATTCCGTGCCAGATGACCAGGAACAGGTGGACGCCCAGACCCAGCAAGGTCAGGCCGGGCAGCACCAGGACGTGAAGCGCGTAGAAGCGCGGCAAGGTGGCCGCGCCCATCTCGGAACTGCCCTTGAGAACCTTGGAGACGATGGGGCCGACCAGCGGGGTCTGGCCCGCGATGTTCGTGCCCACGGCCGTCGCCCAGTACGCCTTCTGGTCCCACGGCAGCAGGTAGCCGGTGAAGCCGAACCCGATCACCAGGAGCAGGAGGACGACGCCCACCATCCAGGTGGCCTCGCGCGGGTATTTATACGAGCCCATGAAGTAGATGCGCAGCATGTGCGCGACGACCAGGACGACCATGAAGCTGGCGCCCCAATGATGCAGGCCGCGGATGAAGGAGCCGCACAGAACCTTCTCTCCGATGAAGCGCACGGAGTCGTAGGCGTGGTCGGGAGAGGGCACGTAGTTCATCGCCAGCAGGGCGCCGGTCACGATCTGGATCGAGAAGACGAACATGGAGGCGCTTCCCAGCGTGTACAGCCAGGCGACGGGGCCTTTCGCCTCGGGGATATGGCGCTCGAACAGGGCCGCCCACACTTTGTCGAAGCCGGTGCGCTCGTTGATCCAATCACGCGCTTGAGTCAATTTGCAGTCTTTCATGCGTTTCTCTTCATGGGGCTCGGCTGGATCAACAAGCGTCCGCTGACGACCTTGAAGTCGTAACGGTCCAAAGGACGGGGCGGCGGCCCGGAGACCACCGCGCCCCCCGCGTCGAAGACGGCCGCGTGGCACGGGCACAGGAACTGCTCCTTGGCCTGGTCCCAGCGGTACGGGCACCCCAAGTGGGTGCAGCGCGGATCGAACACGGTGAAGTGCTTCCCGTCCACGGTAGAGATCCAGGCCGAGGAGCGCTTCTCCGTGGCGGCCCAGGCGTCGCGCTTGCGCGCCACGAAGTCGATCTTGACCGGAGCGCCGTGCTTGATCTCGCCCGCGGCGCCGACGTCCACCCAGTCCTCTTCATCCTTCTTGAAGGCCGGGGAGACGAAATAGGACAGGCCGGTCGAGCCGAGAACGAAGGCGATGATACCCCCTAGGCCCGCCGCGCCCCACGCGAGGAACGACCGCCGTCCCATCCCCTCGCACGCCGCCCCTTTCTCCAAGCCGCACTCGGACATAATTCCTCGCTACTTCGCCGCGGGAGCCGCGGGAACGGCCGGAGCCGCCGCCAGGCCGCGGATGAAGGCCACCAAGGCGGTGATGTCCGCGTCCTTCAGCTTGCCCTTGAACACCGGCATCTTGCCGCGGCCTTCCACGATGACTTTCACCAGGGCCTCGTCGGAGTCCTTCTGCACGCCTTCCGAAGCCAGGTTCAGGACCGTCGGATCCTTCAGCTTGAACATCTTGGCCATCGGCAGGCTGCCCTTGCCGTCCTTCGCGTGGCAGGCCGAGCACTTCGTCGCGAACATTTTCGCGGCGTCCGTCTTCGCCGGAGCGGCGGGCGCCTGGGCGGCGGCGTTCACGGCCAGAATCAGGGTCAGCAATGCGTTCATAATTTTCTCCAGTTATACGGGATTCAAAATCAACGTCCGCTCGACGGCGACGGCCGGCTTCCGCGGAACGCGCATGGCGGCGGCCTTGTCGATCTCCGCCGCGCAGGCCGCGGCCGCGATCGCGACCAGCCCCTCCGCCTTCTCCTTCTCGCCGGACTTCCCGGCGACGCTGCGGGCCACGACGTCCTTCAAGCTCTCCAGATCATATAGAAAAACACCCGGCATCGCGGCGCAGGCCGGGTTCACGTTGCGCGGCATTCCCAGATCCACCAGGAACAAGGAGCGTCCGCCGCGACGGCGCATGATCTCCTCCAGGGCGGCCGGCTCCAGCAGCGCGACCGGGCTGGCCGTCGAGAACACGGCGATCTCGGTCTCGGCCAGCATGTCCAAGCCGCGCTCGAACGAGACCCCGGTTCCGCCCACACGGGCCGCCAGAGCCTCCGCCTTGTCGGCGGTGCGGTTGGCCACGAAGATGCGGCTGAAGTTCTTCGCGGAGAGATGCCGGACCGAGGCCTCCGCGGCGTCCCCCGCGCCGAACACCACGATCGCACCGTCGTTGCGCAGGCCGAAAATGGTGCGCGCCAGCATCGCGGCCGCGCCGCCGATGGAATGCACGCCGTTCTGGATGGCCGTCTGCGCGCGCGCGGCCTTGCCCGCGGCCAGCGCGCTTTGGAAGGAGCGGTTGAGCGTCGGCCCCGTCACGGCGGCGGCCCGCGCCGTTTCGTAGGCGCGCTTGACCTGTCCCAATATCTCGGATTCGCCGATGATCCAGGAATCCAGCCCGGCCGCCACGCGGAACAGATGCGCCAGGGCTTCTCCGCCTTCGCGCGCGACGAGGGACGGCTCGATCTCGGCACCGGCGCGGGAGACGAACCAACCCCGCGCGGACTCGAGCGCCCGATCAGAGTCCGGCGCCATGCCGTAGATTTCGAAGCGGCTGCAGGTGGACACCAGCACGATCTCGTCCAGCTCCCAAGATCGCTTCAGTTCCAGAAGAACGCCTTCGATGTCGGCGGCGGCTATCGTGATTTTCTCGCGAGCCGCCAGGGGCGCCAGGAGGTGGCTGATTCCAATCTGGAACATTCCCCGTGTTCTCATCTGAACCATTACGCTCACAGTCTCCAGGATAGCAACATAACGGCCAAACCTTGCTCGGTCCGAAAAGAGTCCGGCCGGGGGCGGGCGCGTCCCGCCCCAGGCCGGCTTGCGTCCTAGGACATCAGTACATGAACTGCCAGGACACCGCCGCCGTGTTGGCGATGGTGTCTTTGTCGGCATTGGCTCCGAAGCCGGGAGCCTGCGTGCGCCGGTTCTGGAGGTCGAAGGTGAACTTGTTGTTCTCGATCGGAACGGCGAACGAGAGCGTCACGTCGCTCACCCGGTTGCTCGCCACCGCGGTCGACGCCCGGTTCGTACCGTAGCTGAGCGCCGTCGTCAGCTGCGTGCCCTTGATCTGGTTCATCGACTGCAAGGTGGTGAACCAGCCGATGCTGTGGAACGTGTGGGACGATTCCTGCCGGGTAAGATCGTACACGTGGTCGATGCTGTCGCACGCGCCGATGAGCAGGTCCAGCTTTTCGTCTTTCAGGAACTTGATCGTCCCGTACGCGATTCCGCGCATGTAGTTGTCGTACCAGTTCGCCGTGAAAGGCGAGCCGGCCGTCTCCGCGCCGCCGACGCCGTTGGTGATGACGCTCGCGTCCTTGGCGTAGCCGGTCGTGCCGTTGTAGAAGTAGGCGGCGATCGCGCTCTCACCGATCATCTGGTTGATGAACAACCCGAAGTCCTTGTAGTGATTGTCCTCGCCCTGATTGGCGCTGGCGTTGAACGAGTTGTAGCCGTTCAGAACCTGGGCAGCGATGTGAGTGCCTTTCCAGTTGTAGGCCAGCTCGATCCCTTCGCCGGTCGGAGCGAAACCCGCGTACGTGAACTTCTTCGTGCCGTTGCCGGGCTGGACCTGGCTCGGAGTCGGCTTGAAGGTCGGGCTCAGGTTGCCCACGCCGCGATCCGACGCGCCGTAGCCCTGGGTTGCCTGGAAGAGGCCCGTGCGCACCGTCGCGAACGAATCCGCGTTGATCGGAAACGTCGCGAGCAGGTTCATGGTGTTCATCGCCACCTGGCCGGGGGTTCCCGCGGCCGCCGAGTACGAGGCGTCCGTGTTCTTGACGGTCCCCACCGGGGTCTTGCCGGCGACGAAGTCGACCTCGCTGTTGAAGGCCACGTACTTGCCGAAGGCGCCTTCCAGCGGGTACATCTCTATGCCGGAGTTCGAGAAGCCGTTGGTCTCCGGGGTGCTGCCGCCGGTGTTGCCCTTGGTGGCGGCGGCGGTGTAGGTCTCCGACATGCGGAGCGCCGCGTTGTCTCCCCAGTTGCTCCACTTCGCGTCGTTGCCGATCTCATCGGGCATGCGGTAGCCGGCGATGCGGAATTTATAGCCCACCTCGGTGAGCTGCGGGTAGGAGCTGTGGCAGACCGAGCAGCTGACGCCGTAGCGGCGCGCGAAGTTCGAGTACGCTCCGGCTTCGGACACTCCGTCCGGGCGGACCGGGCAAAGCCGGCGCGCCTGGTGAACGGCGGGAGGCAGAATCCAAGATGCGGCAAGCACGCCGACGACGGCCATGGCCAGAACACCGGGCCGGCCGATGCGATTAGTCTTCATCATTATCTCCTTGTCCTTGATGTGCGGGCAGTGTTCCGTCTCGACGGCTTGACAACACGTGGCCGATTCCCGGTGCGACCGGAGGCGTCCGAGGACGCCAAGCGCTTCGTCGCGGACCGCGGGGCAAGCTCCTGGGCGAGCCCCGCTGACGCGACCTGCTTTATCGGCCTTAAATTAGTCACTTGTTTTCCTGATTCCGGCACTGCGCGTATTTTACGTCCAGCAGGGACGGAACGCACTGACGGATCGCACGCGGCGGATTGATAAAAGTCAGACCGCAGCGCGGGCAGCCCGCCGATGGCCCGCATCCGTTCCTCGTCGAGAATGCGCAGGTTGCGGCCGTCGCGCATGACCAGCTTCTTGCGCTCGAACTCGGACAACGTGCGGCTGACCACCTCGGCGGAGGTGCCCAGGATATCGGCCAGATCCTGGCGCGACTCGGAAAAATGGACGATCCCGTCGCCGCGCGGCGCCAAGCGGCCGACGATCAGGCGCGCCAGCAGCTCGCGGATCGTGCGCAGCGCCATGTCGCACGCGGCCTCGTCGGCCTCCGCCAGCTTGCACGCCAGATAGCTGGCGAGCATCCGGGGAAGTTCCGGCTCGCTGCTCCACATGGCCCGGAAGCTCTCTCCTTCTATTGTGCAGACCCGCGAGTCCTCCATGACCTGCGCCGACGCCGCGTACGGCTGGCCGGCCAGCAAGGCGCGCTCGCCCAGGAAATCCGGCCCGGTCACCATGCGCAGGATGTGCTGGCGGCCCATGCGAGCGTTGCGCACTAGCTTCACGCTTCCCGTGCAGAGGAAATAGACGCTGACCGGAGCGTTCCCTTGATAGAAGATCACGTCGCCGCGATGATATTGGTTGGTCCGCCACAGCGGCGCCATGCGTTCGCACGCGGCGGGAGACAAGCCCCACTCCCCGCCCCAGGATTGGAAGATGCAGATCCCGCCGGGCCCCGCTCCGGCGCAGGCGTGCGCCGTGCGGCGCGGCTGCTCCTGGGGGATGTCTTGACGCTGTGCGGCTCCGCCGCGGTCCGGCCGTTGAAAAGGAATCATGCAATTCAACTTAGCAACGGAATGGCCAACCGGCGGAATAACGCCGCGGAGGGCCGCATCGTTGCGTATGCGACGGGCATGCAATTGTGCGCGTACGTCGGACTGGCGGCTTTCGCCGTCGCCTGGATTCCCCAATCGCTCGATACCATCAAGGCCGGCCGCTGCGACGTCAACGGCCTGTTCCTGGTCCTCTCGATGATCGGAAGCCTGGCCTTGATGCTCTACGCGCTCCTGCGCGGCGACGCGGTGTTCTCCGCTGTCAACGCGCTGACCACCGTGGGCGCGCTCGTCAACATCTACTACCGCCGCTTCCCCCGAGTTCCGCGCGGCGCCTGAGCGCCGCCCCCTCCTTCCGGCGACGCACGCCGGCCCTTGCATAAAAAAAGTCCGGCCGGGGAGCTTTCGCTCCCCGGCCGGTTCGCGTCGAGCGTCGCCGCTCGCGCGAGGCTAGAATCCGACCTCGAGCTGGGCCGTCAGGCGGCTGCCCTTCGGAAGACGAACGTTCGGGTTGGCGTTGACGCTGTCCTGCTTCGTGTCCCAGGAAGCTTCGAGGAATCCTTTCAGATTCGCCGCGAAGTAGTGCGCCAACTGGGCCGTGAAGTACGCGAACTGCTCCTTGCCGTTGTCCGTCGTGTACCAGTTCTGGCGCACCAGCGGGATCAGGAACGGAACCTTGCTGTCGCCGCGCAGGATGACGTACTGCGCCTCGACGTACGCCGCCCGGTTCGTCTCCCGCGCGTCGCCGTTCGGGAAGAAGCCGTTGCCGGCGGCGTCGTTGACCGACGTATTGTGGTCGTACGCCAACAGACCCACGGCGCGAGCCGTGAGGGGCCCCTTCTCCACGATCAGGTCCACGCCGCCGCGCTTGTAGGCGATGCGGTCCGTCGGGGTCGGGGCGTTGGCCGGAGGATTGGCTCCGTAGCTGGCCAGGCCGGCATGTCCGACGCTCCCGAAGGCTCCGACGATGAAGCCCTTCGTCGTGTCGAACGCGAGGCGCGCGTCGACGGACTTGCCTCCGTTGCCCTTGTCGTTGCCCTTGTCCGCCTGGACGCCGGCGGCGTAGTAAAGGTAGCCGAGGCTGTCCTTGCCCACTTCGCCGTACGCGTACACCGTCTGCGCGGTCTGGTCCATGGAGTACAACGACGGCGGCAGATCCGTGATCTGCGTGCCGGACGTGCCGCGCGCGGCGAGGGTGGGGCTTCCGAAGTTGGAGATGGTCTGGAACGGGTCCGCGACGAAGAAGCCGCGGCGCGCGCCGACGAGGTTGAAGTACTCGCTGTAATGGTAGCCGAGAGCCACGTCCGCGAACGACGGGGTGAAGCCGCCGTCGGAGTTCGCGTCCACCTCGCCGAACCAGGACACGTGATGCGCCGCGTCGCCGCCTGCGGCGAACGCGTCCACGTCCTGGATGGGCTGAAGACGGAACTCCTGATCCTTCGTGCTGCCGCTGAACCCGCGCGACTGGTCGAACGGCCGCGAGCGAACGACCACGCTCATCGGAAAGTTCTTCTCGATCCACAGGGACGCGTCCTTCGTCTTCAGAACGCCTTCCTCGCTTTCCCGATCCGGAACGTAGCCGTTCATCTTGAACTGGCGGCCGTACTCGTTCAGCGTGGGCCAGTTGGAGTGGCACTGCATGCAGCTGAAGCCGTACTTGCGCGCGAAGGCGGGAACCGCCTCGGCCTGGCTGACTCCGTCCGGACGCACGGGGCATTGCCGGCGCAGGAGGTGCACCGCGGGAGGCAGCAGCCACGAGACGGCGAGCACCCCGACGAGCGCCAGGAACAGTACTCCGGCGCGACGGATGCGGTCATTCTTCATTTCGATCTCCATGATATCCCAAGTTTTGCTTTGATCTGCGAACGCAACAAAACGGCCAATCAGATTCCCGCGAAGTGCCGGCTCTCGTCCAAATACGGGTCGTGCAGGGGCTCGGGCGCGGCCGCGGCGAACGCGCGGTCGAAGGCCAGCAGGAAGAGCGCGCCCAGACCGACGAACGCCGCCGGCTCGGCCAGGCCCAGGCCGGGGCGGGCGCCCAGCACCGGGGGCATGATCAGCAGGTAAAGGTCCAGCGCGCGTCCCGCCAGGACCACCGCCGCGCCCGCCAGCAAGGTCCGCTCCCGGCGCTTGCGCTTCGCCGGCAGCAGCAGCGCGAACGGCAGGACGAAATTCACGACCGGGTTGAGCCAGAACAGGAAGCGCCATCCGGGAGACGTGCGCAGGACGAAATGCGTGGTCTCATCGGGAATGTTCGCGTACCAGATCAGCAGGTATTGGCAGAACCACAGATAGGCCCAGAAGCAGCCGAAGGCGAAGACGTACTTGCCCAGATCATGCAGGTGGTTCTCGTTCAGCGAGGAGAACAGCCCGCGGCGGCGAAGCAGCAGGACCAGGACGGTCAGCGCGGCCAGCCCCCCCTCGAACGTCCCGGCGAAGACGAACCACGGGTACAAAGTGCTGGTCCACTTCGGCTCCAGCGACATCAGCCAATCCACCGAGGCCACCGTGAAGGTCAGCGCGAAGACGATGACGAACCCCGCCGAGGCGACGGCGGCCAGGCGCGTGGCGCCGACCCCGCCGGAGCGGTCCTGCCCGCGCGACAAGCCCGTCAGGCGGCGCGAGAAGAACAGCCAGGCCGCCCAGATGATCGCGGCGCGCAGGGCGAACATGCCGACGTTGAGGTAGGCGGCCTTGCCGCCGATGGCCTCCGCCCCGCCCGGAGCGGCCCAGGGATAGACGAAGCGCGCGCCGAGCGCGATCGCGGCGGTGACGGCGGCCCCGGCGGGCAGGTACGCGCTCATCGCCTCGGGGACCCGGCGAAACACCACGGGCCAGCCCGCCGACGCCAAATTTTGAACGGCGATGAAGACGAGCGCCGACAGCGCCAGGGAGACGAAGTAGAAATTCGCCAGAAGCAGCCCGGCACCCGCGCGCTCCGGCGACAGCCACGCGCCGCCGGCGAAAAGGACCGCCGCCACGGCGGCCGTCTTCGTCAGCGCGGAGGATTGCGGCGCGGTCAGCAGACGCTTATCGGCGGTCATTTGCGCTTCTCCCAGGATCTCAGGAAAGCCACGATCTTCCGGATCTGATCGGCCGTCAGCCCGGACTTGCCCGCCATGCCGTCGCCGAACGGACGCATCGGCGTGCCCGGGCGGCCCAGCGCGATCGTCGCGAGCAGGAAATTGTCGTCGGCGGCCTTCAGGAATTCCGGATTGTTCAGCGAAGGCGCGAAATCGCCGATCTTCTCGCCGTGCTTCCCCATGCCCTCGGCCCCGTGGCACGTCGCGCAGTTCTCGCGGAAGAGCGTCCGGCCCTCCGCGACCCGCTCGGGGGTGATCTCGACGCGCCGGCGGGAGGACGGAGGATTCTTCTCGAAGCCGCGGACGTAGGCGACCACGTTCTCGAAATCCTCCTGCTCCAGGTGCGGAACGTCGGCGCCGTTGAAGTAGGAATGCATGGGCGTGTTCTCTCGCCCCAGTATGATCGTGCCTTCCAGGAAGCCGTTGCTCGCGGCCTGGAGGAAACCGGGATTGCCCAGGGACGGCCCGCTGCCTCCCTCCCCTTCGCGGCCGTGGCACTTGGCGCAGCCGGCCTTGGTCTCGAAGACCTTCTTGCCGTCGGACGCCGACGCCCAGGAGTAGGTCCGCTTCAGGCCTCCCGCCGACGGATGCGACTGCAGGCGCCGCAGGAAAGCGACCAGGTGGTCGATGTCCTCGGGCTCCAGAGGATTGCGCGGACGCTTGAGGAAGCCCTTCATCTCGGTTCCCGTCTTGCCGTACGCGATCGTCCGCCACAGGAAGTCGTCGGATTCCTGGGCCAGCAGCGCCGGATTGCCGATCTGCGTGCCCAGGTCGCCCTCGCCCTGCGCGCCGTGGCACTTCGCGCACTCCTGCCGGTACAACACCTCGCCGAATTCGGCGCGTCCGTGGTGCGCGGCGGTGGACGTCGCGACGGACGGCGATTTCTGCCAGGAACGGATCAACGCGATCACGTCGGCGGTCTGCTTCGCGGTCAGGTGCCGCCACGCGGGCATCTCGGTCCCGGAGCGGCCTTCCGTGATGGCTTGATAAAGGAAGCGGTCGTCGACCATGGAGAGAAACGAGTCGGCCGAGAGCTTCGAGCCGATGGCGCCCTCCCCCTTCGTTCCGTGACAGCCGGCGCATTTGGCGGCGAACAGCGCGGCTCCGTCCTTCGCCGAGGCCGTCGGCGCCAGCGCCGCGACCGAGTCGTAGTCGTGCTGCGGCTTCGACCAGGCGCGGATGTAGGCGATCAAGGCGTCCACGTCGCCGCCCTGGAGGTCGTACGAGGCGGGCATCGCCGTCTTGTGCCGCCCCAGCGAGATCGTCTGGCGCAGGAAATCGTCCGAGGCCATCGCCAGGAACGACGGCGCGCTCAGGGAGTTGCCGATGCCGCCGCGCCCTTCGGCGCCGTGGCAGCCGACGCAGTGCGTCGTGAACAGCTCGCGCCCGCGCTCCACGCCGCCGCCGGCGGCGATGGACGGCGCGCGCTCGGGGGCCGCCCCGGACCACGAGCGGATGTAGACCACCAGGCTTTCCATCTGCGTCTTCGTCAGGATGGCCTTCCAGGACGGCATGCTGGTTCCCGGGCGGCCGTGCGCGATGATATCGGCGTAGTAGGCGTCGTCGGCGATCGCCAGCACGGCGGGCGAATGCAAAGTCGGGATGCCGGGCTTCGGGAAGCGTCCCTCGTCTCCGTGGCAGGACGCGCAGTTCTGCGCGAACAGTTCCTTGCCGTAGGGGGCGGAGACCAAAGCGCGGCGGCGGGGGTCCTCGGGAATGACCGCGCCGGGGCCCAGGCGCGCGATCTCCTGGCGCTGCAGGTCGCGCAGGTAGTGGATGACCTTCCAGCGGTCGTCCACGGAAACCTGGGACGCGTGCGCCGGCATCAGGTTGCGGCCGTAGGTGATGATATGGAAGATCGCGCCGTCGGGCAGGTCGTAGGCGGACTTGGTGGCGAGAGGGAACGAGAAGCTCGGGAAGGCCTTCGCCACCGCGCCGTCGCCCAGGCCGGCGAGGCCGTGGCAGTGCTGGCAGTCGGTCTCGAAGACCTTCTTGCCGCGCGTCATGACCTCGTAGCTCGGCGCGAACGGGTTCTTCAGCTCCCGGCCGGCGCGCTCGCGCTCCTCGGCGCCGGGGCCGAAGCGCAGCGGCGTTTCGCCGCGCGCGACGGTGCCGGCCGGAGCCGGGCGCATCGCGCGACCGTCGGCGAAAACCGGGCTGGCCGACTGGCTGTGAACGGCCGGAGAACGGACCATGTCCCAGAATAGGCGCGAGTTCGGCCGGCTCAGGTCGCGCCGCGTCGCCAGAACCAGAAGCGAGAGCAGCGCCGCCAGGATCAGCGCGGGACGGAGGCTCTTGCGACTCATCGCAGGGCCTCCGTCTCGACCGCGGAGGCGCCGTGCTCGCGCAGGAAGCGGGTCAGGGCGCCCGCGTCGGGGCCGCCGGCCTCGGCGCGCAGGGCCAGAACGAACCGGTCGTCGAGTCCGCCCAAGCGGGCCAAGGTCGGAGTCTTCTGCGGCGTCAGGCCGCGCATCGCCAGGAAGGTCGCCACGGAACCCAGCGCGGCGAACAGCACCGTCAGCTCGAACGCGATGGGCAGCAGCGCCGGCGACGCGCTGAACGACTTTCCGCCGACGTTCATCGGCCAGTCGTAGAGAGAGGACCAGTATTCGAAGCCCAGGGCCAGAAGAAGCCCCGCGGCCGCGAAGCGGAAGCAGATCGTGGGCAGGGCCGACGGGGCCAGGCCCATCGCGTGATCCAGGCCATGGACGGGGTAGGGGACGAACGCGTCGTGAATCGGGTGCCCGGCGCGGCGCGCGGCGGCGGCCGCCGCCACGACGGCTTCCTCGGTCATGAAGACCCCGGCCACCAGTTCAGACGCCATGATCGTGCTCCCCCTCGGGCGGCCGGGCGTAGCTCAGCACCCCTTTGACCTCGCTGATCGCGATCATCGGCAGGAACCGGCAGAACAGCAGGAACATCGTGAAGAACAGGCCGAAGCTTCCGATGAAGGTCCCGATCTCCGTGTAGGTCGGATGGTACATGGTCCAGCTGGACGGAAGATAGTCCCGGTGCAGGGAGATGGTGATGATCGTGAAGCGCTCCAACCACATGCCCACGTTGATCAGCAGCGAGATCGGCAGGATGATCGCCGGGGATTGGCGGACGCGCTTGGACCACAGCAGCTGCGGCACCAGCACGTTGCAGAACACCATCATCCAGTAGTACGGGGCGTACGGCCCCTCCATGCGGTTCAGGAACGCGAAGCGCTCGTACGGATTGAAGCCGTACCAAGCCATGAACAGCTCGGTGCCGTAGGCCAGGCCGACGATCATGGAGGTGGTCAAGGTGACCTTGCACATCGCGTCCAGGTGGCGCAAAGTGATGTAGTCCTCGAAGTTCATGACCTTGCGGGCCACGATCATCAAGGTCATCACCATCGCGAAGCCCGAGAAGATCGCGCCGCAGACGAAGTAGGGCGGGAAGATGGTGGTGTGCCAGCCCGGCACCAGCGAGGTCGCGAAGTCGAAGCTCACGATGGTGTGCACGGAGAACACCAGGGGGGTCGCCAGTCCCGCGAGCAAAAGGTACAGCGTCTCGTAGTGGAGCCACGAGCGCATGGACCCGTCCCACCCGAGGCTCAGGCGCTTGAACACCTCGCGCCGCCAGCCGGTCGCGCGCTCGGCGACGACGGCCAGATCCGGGAGCAGACCGATGAACCAGAAAGTCGCCGACACCGTAAAGTAGGTGCTGATCGCGAATACGTCCCAGAGCAGCGGCGACCGGAAATTGACCCACAGAGGCCCCATCGAGTTCGGGTAAGGGAACACCCAGTACGCCAGCCACGGACGGCCCATGTGGATCAGCGGGAAGATGCCCGCGCACATGACCGCGAAGATCGTCATCGCCTCGGCCGAGCGGTTGACCGAGGTGCGCCAGCGCTGCCGGAACAGGAACAGGATCGCCGAGATCAAGGTGCCCGCGTGACCGATGCCGACCCAGAACACGAAATTCGTGATGTCCCACGACCAGCCCACGGTCTTGTTCAGGCCCCACATGCCGATGCCCGTCCAGATCTGGTTGGCGACGAGGAAGAAGCCGACGCCGAGCGCGGTCAAGGACGCCGCCATCGCGTAGTACCAGGAGCGGTTCGGACCTTTCTCGATCGGCGCGCAGACGTCCTGGGTCACCTGCGACAGCGTCTTGCCGCCGTCGATCAGCGGAACGCGCAACGCCGAGACGTGATGGCCGCTCATGCTTTCCTCACCCGCGTGTTGCGGACCTTGATGCCGTAGAACACCGACGGGCCCGTGCCCAGCTCCTCGAGGACGCGGTAGCTGTGGTTCTCGCGCGCGACGCGCGTGACCTTGCTGTTCGGGTCGTTGAGGTCGCCGAAGACGATGGCCTCCGCCGGGCAGCTCTGCGCGCAGGCCGGGATCACGTCCCCGTCCTTCACCGCCCGGCCCTCGGAGTCGGCCGTGAACTTGGCGGTGTAGATGCGCTGGACGCAGAACGAGCACTTCTCCATGACGCCGCGCGAACGCACGGTGACGTCGGGGTTCAGCACCAGGCTTTGGAGGAGGTTTTCATGCGAGTAGTCGAACCAGTTGAAGCGCCGGACCTTATAGGGGCAGTTGTTCGCGCAGTAGCGCGTGCCGACGCAGCGGTTGTAGACCTGCATGTTCAGGCCTTCGGTCGAATGGACCGTCGCCAGCACGGGGCAGACCGTCTCGCAGGGCGCGTCGTCGCAGTGCTGGCACAGCATCGGCTGGAACGCGACGTCGGGATTGCCCTTCTCGTCCTCGCCGGTGTAGTAGCGGTCGATGCGGATCCAGTGCATCTCACGGCCCTTGCGGACCTCGGCCTTGCCGACGACGGGGATGTTGTTCTCGACCTGGCAGGCGACGACGCAGCCCGCGCAGCCGGTGCACGCCGTCAGGTTCAAGGCCATGCCCCACTTATGCCCCGGGTAATCGTGCTTGGGCCACAGGCCGGCGTCCGGATCGTCCTTGAGCGGCTCGGGAGGAGGCAGCTTGTAGTAATCCTGCAAAGTCGTCTCGAGCACGATCGGGCGCGTCTCCCCGGTGAAAGGAACCGTCTGGGAGTCGAAGATCTGAGTCTTGGCCAGCGGCGCGATGCCCGCCAGGAGCGTCACCGTCACCGCGGCGCCGTCGCCGAACGGATAGACGTCGGCTCCGCCCAGCGGATCCTGCTCGATCGGCAGCATCTTGCGCATGGGCTCGTTGGAGGCGATCGGCCCGGCGGCGGTGCGGCCGTAGCCCAGCGCCGCGGCGACGACGCCGGACGCCTGGCCCGGCTGGACGCAGGCGGGAAGATCGATCGAACGCCCTCCCACGGACAGGCGCACCATGCGGCCGTCCTCGACCCCCAGCTTCTTGGCGTCGTCCGGGGAGAACAGCGCGACGTTGCCCCAGCTGACCTTCGTCACGGGATCGGGCAGCTCTTGGAGCCAGGGGTTGTTCGCCTGCCGTCCGTCGAACAGCGCCGAGCCCGCGAACACGGACATTTCAAAGCCGTTCTTCGGCGCGGCGGCGCGCGCGGGCTTCAGCCCCGAGAGGGAGCCCCCGCGGAACGCGCCGGGCGCGGCCTTCTCCGATTCGACGGTGACGGCGCCGCGCTGGAGCGCCTCGTCCCAGAACGCGTCGAACGAATGCCCCGCTTGATGCCGCGGGTGGATCTTCGCGCGCCACAGCTCGCGCACGAAGTCGTGCGCCTTCGCCGGGCGTCCCGCCCAGGCCAGAAGGCTCTCCAGCGCCGGACGCGAATCGAACAGCGGCTCGATCAAGGGCTGGATCAGGCTGTACACGCCGGCCACCGGCTCCGCGTCGCCCCAGCTCTCCAGCGCGTGCGGCGTCGCCGCGACGGCGCCGGCGCGCGAGGCGGTCTCGTCGCGGCGCTGAGAGAGCGCGACGACCAGCCCGACATCCTTCAGCGCCGCGGAGAACCGCGCCGCCTTCGGATGGTCGTAGGCCGGGTTCGCCTCGACCACGAGCAGGACCCCGACCTCCCCTCCTTCCATCTCCGCGATCAGGCGCTCCATCGCGCCCGTCTCGCCGCGGCGCTGGAACGACGGCCGCGCCAGGTCGGCGGTCCGGCCGTAGGCGCCCAGCATCTCGTTGATCCAGTTCATCGCGAGCTGGACGGCCACGTCGGAGGAGCCGCTGACGGCGAGCGCGGCGCCGCGTGCCGCGGCCAAAGTGTCGGCGGTCTGGCGCAGGACCTCGGCGGACACCGAGGTGCGGCCGGCCTTCGGCAGGTCGCCGCCCCAATTCAGGCGCGACGCGAGCAGGCGGCCCAACGTCAGCGCGGTCGCCAGCTCCTCGGACGGGCGCACCGGCATGCGCAGGTCGGCGTTGGCGCCGGTGACCGACAAGCGCGGCTCGAACTGCGCGTGCCACGACATCCCCTCGAAGCCGTCGTCGGGCTTGCGCTTGGCGGCCCAGGATTTCGTGAACTCCACCGGCGACAGCCACGTCCCCAGGAAATCGGCGTCGAAGCTGACGATCGCGCGCGCCGTCTCGAAACGGTAGTGCGGCAGCACGGCGCGCCCGTGCGTGAGGCGGTGCGCCTCGATGATCGCCGCCGCGGAGGTCGAATCGTAGATCACGCGCTCGGCGCCGTGGCGCGCGCAGAACGCCGCGGCGGCCGCGTCGAGCGAGGGGCTTGAGGTCGTCTGCGACAGCACGCGGATCTTGAGGCCGCGACGCCGCGCGTTCGCCAGGCCGGCCTCGACGGTCGTGTCCAGCGCGGCCCACGACGTCTGAGCGATTCCGGCGAGCGGATGCTTCAAGCGTTCGGAATCGTACAGGTCCAGGACGGTGGCCTGCCCGCGGGCGCAGAGCCCTCCGCGCGACAGGGGATGGTCCGGATTGCCCTCCATCTTGATCGGGCGTCCGTCGCGGCTCTTCACCAGGACGCCGCAGGCGGCCGCGCAGCCGGCGCACGTGGACGCGTACCAGCGCGCCAGGCCGGGAACCGTGCCCTCGGCTTGTTCGGAGTAGGGAAGGATCTTGTCCTTCGGCGGGCGCAGGTCGCAGCCGGACGCCAGCGCGGCGAAGCCGGCGCCGAGAATTTTCAGGAAATCGCGCCGCTGCACGACGTCGATCTTGTCCTGCTCCTCGTATTGGCGGCGCTCGTCTTCGGTCATGATGTCCTCACCAATGGCAAGCCGCGCAATCCAGCGGCCCTCCGACGCGCTTCCAGTGGCTCGGCGCGGCCTGCGGGGGCGTCCGGTGGCACTGGACGCACCAGCCCATCGAGAGCGGGGCCGCCTGGCGCACGCGCGTCATCGTCTGCACCGGTCCGTGGCATTCCTGGCACTGCAGGTTGTTGGCGATATGGGCGCGGTGGCTGAAATGGACGTAGTCGGGCAGATGGTGAACACGCGTCCAGGTCAACGTCGCGGGCGCGCTGCTGGCGCGCGTCTCCCAGGCGGCGACGATCCGCGCGATCTCCGGCGACGGATCCTTCTCTCCCGAACGGGCGCGGACGGCGACGTGGCAGTTCATGCACACCCCGGCCGGCGGCACGCCGGCCGTGTCGCTGCGCTCCGCTCCGCCGTGGCAATAGAGGCACGAGATCGTCAGCTTTCCCGCGTGCAGCTCGTGGGAGAACGCGAGCGGCTGGACCGGCTCGTAGCCCTGCTGGTCTCCGGCCAGGCGGTGGTGACGCCAGCCTCCCAATCCCCAATAGGCCGACGCGGCGGCCAGGACGAACAGGAGGCTCGCCTCCCGCCGCCGGCCGTAGCGGGAGACGAAGGCGGCGGAAAGCAAAAGAACGGCGAAAAGGATCAGGGCCGGGGTCGAATAGCCGCCGACGCCCTCGTCCGGCATGCGCAGCTTGTTGGCCATCGGCTCTTCGGGCAGGCGGGCTTCTCCCGCGGCCTCGCCCGCGGGACCGCTGGACGCCGCCTTGATGAACTCGAGCAGGCCGTCCGCCTGGTCGCGCGTGACGTGGGCGTTCTCCATGCGCACGCCGTTGTTTTCCGCGAGCAGCTTCTTCGCCGCCGGATCCGAATCCAGGTAGGAATCGGGATTCTGGATGAAGCCCAGAATCCACTCCTTGTCGTGCCGGTCGGCCACGCCGCGCAGATCCGGGCCGACGCGCCGTCCGCCGCCGATCGTGTGGCATTTCGAACAGCTCTGGAGGAACAACGCCGCGCTTTTCTGGAACGGGCTCGCCGCCTTCGGCTCCGCGGCGAGCGCCGGAGAGACGAGGGACGAGGCCAGAAGCGCCGCGAAGACCGCCGCGGCCGCCCAGGAGGTGAAGCTCCGGGCGGCGCGCGACGGCGTCGGATTGATCATGGCGCGGTCGGGCTCAGGGCTTCGCCGCGGGCGCGGCCTTCTCGTCGGGCTTGGCCGCGTCCTTCTTGCCGCCGGCCGCCTCGGCCGCGGCCTTGTCCTTCAGCTTCTGCGCGATCAGCTCCTTCTTGCGCACCGAGGAGTCGTAGATGAGGAAGTCCGTGATCGTCTTCTGGGAGTCGTCGTCGATCCCCGAGCGCTTTTTATGGCGCATCTTGTCCACGTACGCCGTCCACTCCTCGGGAAGCGCGTACTGGGAGTTGATCGGGCGCGCGAGGGTGTGGCACTTCGCGCACTTTTCGGAGAAAACCTTGTAGTTCTCCTGCTGCTCCTTGGGGTACTTGGAGACGTCCACCGTCTCCGGGCCCTTGTCCGCCTCGAAAGTCTTGTCGCCGCCCGCCGCCTCGTCCTGCGCGCGCGCCGGAAACGCTCCCGCCATGCCGAATACCGCGATCGCGGCCGCGGCGATGATTATTTTATTCATGGTTTTTCCTTTTTTGATTTCGCCCGAGACGTCAGAGGCGTGAAGATATTGTCGATGGGCTTCCCGGCGCTTCCCTCCGGAGACTTTACCGGAAGGTCATCCGCCTTGGATTCCGCCGCCGAAAGACCCACGGCTCCCGCCAATCCCCCCAACAGACCGAGAATAAACCCGCGTCGCGTCGGCGAGGCCGCTTCCGGGCCCGCCTGCGGTTTCTCAGCTTTCGGCGTGACTTTTCGCATCATCACTCAGCAAGCAACATTACGGCCAAACGTTTGTTCCATTCCGCTCCACCCCGCTCCATCCGCCCGCCCCCGGCGCGCACTACCAACTCGTGATGTTCTATCATTAAAGCCATGGCCAACGCGGCGGCGGTCCTGCTTCTACTGACGTGCGCGCTGACCGAACCGGCCTTAGCCGCGCCGACTCCGACTCTTGGACGCGTGCGGCTGAACGTGCGGGATCTTCCGGCCGCCCTTTCCTGGCTGGACAAGGTCATGGACTGGAAGCCGTCCTTCCGGGGAGAACGCCGCGCTCTCTTGACGTCGGGAACGGCCAAGCTGGAACTGGACGCGGCCGACGCCGACTCCGCGGCGACGCTCACGCTTGTCAGCGAGGACGCGGACGCCGATTATCTCCGTATGCTCGCCCGTGGCGCCGTCTCGATCGATGCTCCGAGCGACCGTCCCTCCGGATTCCGCGAAGCCTCCGTGCGCGGACCGGGCGCGCTGATCGTCGCGATCGAAGGTCCTCTGTCCCAGTCCCCCGAATTCGTTTACACGGAAATCGCCCCGGGCTCGGGAGAGACGCCGAAGCCGTCCGACACGGTGCGGGTCCGCTACGTCGGGACGCTGAAGGATGGGACGATATTCGACGAAGGCCACCGGAAGGGGCGCCCGGCCCTGGTTCCCCTGCCGTCCGCCGTCCGCTGCTGGACTCAGGCGCTCACGCGCATGAAAACGGGCGGGCGCTCCAAATTCTCCTGCCCTCCCGATCTGGCCTACGGCAAGGCCGGACGGCCGCCCCGCATACCTCCGAACGCGACCTTGCTCTTCGAACTCGAGCTGGTCGGCGTCCTGCGCTGACTAAGGTCCCCAGTGCCCGTGCACCTGGGGAAGCTCGAACCGGTCGCACGCCGGCCGGGACGAGATGTCGGCCGGCAAAACCCTTTTTTTCCGCGCGCAGTGATGGCGGACTCCCTTTTTAGGGTCGACGCGCATCTCGCAGTGGCGGCATTCGACGCATTTGTTCTTGCGGGTCATGACGGTCACCTCTTTTCCGGATCCCAGAGAGCGTCGACGCGGCTTTGGACGGCCGCGCGTTCCTCCGCGGACAGGCTCTTGAAGCGCCCCTGCTCCCGCAGATACTCCTCGACCGGCTTGCGCCGGGCCACCGGCACGTTGAGCTTGTACGCGCCGTTCTCCACTTCGTAAAGGCGGAACATCCCGGTCTGCACGGCCAGGCGCGAGAGCTTCGCGGTGTCGGCCGGGTCGCTTTTCCAGCCGGGCGGGCACGGCGACAGGACGTGGATGAAGCGGAAACCCTTGACGCCGCGCGCCTTGGCGAATTTGCGCACCATGTCCTCGGCGTAGGCCGGCGTGGCGGTCGCGAAATAGGGGATGTGGTGAGCCAGCATGATCGCGTCCAGGTCCTTCTTCGGCCGCGCGCTGCCGGACGCTCCGGGAGTGGACATCGTCCAGGCCCCCGCGGGCGTGCCGCCGCTGCGCTGCACGCCGGTGTTCATGTACGCCTCGTTGTCGTAGCAGACGTAGAGGATGTCCTCGTTGCGGTCCGCCGCGCCGGACAGCGCCTGCAGGCCGATGTCGAAGGTGCCCCCGTCGCCGGCCCACGCCACGACCGTCGTCTCGCGGTCGCCGCGCGCGACCAGCCCCGCCTTGACGCCCGTCGCCGTGGCCGCCGCCGCCGCGAACGGGCTATGGAGCAACGGCAGTTGAATGGAGCTCCGCGGCGCCGCGCCCGAAATCACCGTCCAGCAGCAAGCCGGCACCACCATGACGGTCCGAGTTCCCAGACCCTTGAGAGCGTAGCGCATCGCCATGGTCGCGCCGCAGCCCTGGCAGGCCAGATGGCCCGAGCTCATCAGTTCCGGGACGGGGATCGAGGTTTTCATCGCGCGTCCTCCACCCAGGTCGAGGGCGCAGGATCCGACTTCGGAGCGGCGTCCACCCGTTCCCAGATTTCCTGGAGAAGCTCCACGGTGATGTCGCCGCCGCCCAGGCCCGTCACGTAGCCGTGCACGGCGACGCCGGAACGCGGGTACAGCGCGGCCTTGATCTCCTGCGCGAAGATTCCGCCGGCGCCCGGGGAGTAGTTGCGGTCCACCACCGCCAGCCGCATGCCCGGCTGCACGAAGCTCCGCAGCGCCTTGGCCGGGAACGGGCGGAAGGCGCGGACGCGCAGGTTTCCGGCCTTGCGGCCCTTCTCGCGCAGGGCGTCCACGGCGGCGCGCGCGGTGGATCCCACCGCGCCGGAGGTCACCAAGAGGGTGTCGGCGTCCTCGCAGCGGTAGGCGTCCAGTTGGCCGTAGGAACGGCCGAAGGCCTTGCCGAATTCGCGTCCCGCTTCCTCGATGCAGTCCTCGGCCTCGGCCATGTCCGCCGCCATGCGCCGGCGCAAGCGCAGATAGTCCTTGGGGCCCGTCAAGGAGCCGAACGTCATCGGCTTGGCGGGATCGAGGAGGTGCTCCGGCCGGAAAGGCGGAAGGAACGCGTCCACGTCGGCCTGGCTCGGGACGTCCACGGGTTCGTAGCTGTGGGACAAAGTGAAGCCGTCCAGCACGACCATGGAGGGGAGCATGACGCGCTCGGCGATCTTGAAGGACATCAGCACGGTGTCCAGCACTTCCTGGTTGGTCGAGCAGTAGGTCTGCATCCAGCCCGTGTCGCGCTGCGAGAGCGAATCGGTCTGGTCGGCGCCCAGGTTCCACGGCGCGGCCAGCGCGCGGTTGACGTCGACCATCACCACGGGAAGACGCGCGCCCGCGACC
This sequence comes from Elusimicrobiota bacterium, assembly GCA_044450965.1. Taxonomy (GTDB): domain Bacteria; phylum Elusimicrobiota; class Elusimicrobia; order UBA1565; family UBA9628; genus GWA2-66-18. Next base: position 45,800 of record JBIOJO010000009.1, read on the forward strand.
CAGTGCAGAAGCTCATGCATGTAGGCCAGACCGTGGGAGGAAGTCGCGGTGAAAGTCCGCGCCCCCGCCGACGCGGCGCCCAGCAGGGCCGCCATGACCGAATGCTCGGATTCCGTCGCGATGAACTCGCCGGGGAATTCCCCCTTGCTCTTCATTTCCGCCAGGGCTTCGAAGACCTGGGTGGCCGGCGTGATGGGGTAGCCGGCCGTGACCTGAACGCGGGCCAGCTGCGCGGCGACGGCCGCCGCGTGATTGCCGCTCAGCACTTTTTTCATGACGCGCTCTCCGCGACGAACTCCACGCAATGCGCCGGGCATTCGGACACGCAGACGCCGCAGCCCTTGCAGTAGTCCATGTCGATGCTCGGAACCTTCTCGGTCAGGTCCACGCAGGCCTCGGGGCAGAATTTCCAGCAGATTTGGCAGCCCGTGCAGTTCTCGGCGTGGATGACGGGACGCAGCGTGCGCCAATTGCCCGTGAGATTCTCGTCCATCGAGCGCGTCGAGACGATGACGCGCGGATAGGCCTTGGGATCGTCGTCAAGCAGGGGCATGCATGGTCTCCAGGGCGGCTTCGTAGGCGCGCCGCGCGGCCTCCACGTTCGCCTCGGCCTTGACCGGCACGGCCTCACGGACGCACGCGAGCAGGGCGTCCAGGCCGCTGAGGCCGAACACGGCCGCGGCGGCGCCGCACATCGCGGTGTTGACGATGGGGCTGGAGGCGGACCCCAGCCTCAGGTCCAGCGCGATGCGGTGCGCGGGCACGGCGACGAAGCGCAGGCCCGGCGCGCGTTCGGAGAGGCGCGGAATGTCCTCCGGGGCGCTGTTGGTCAGGACGGTCCCCCCGGGCTTGAGCCCCTTTAATATTGAGGAGGCGAACAAGGTCGGGTCCAGCACGACCAGCGCGTCGGGCTCGTAGATGCGCGTGCGCTCCAGAATGGGCCTGTCGCTGACGCGGGCGTAGGCCATCACCGGCGCGCCGCGGCGCTCGACCCCGAACTCCGGTATCGCCAGGCACTGCTTTTCACCCTGGCGCAAAATGACGTCGGCGAGTATTTTCGCGGCCAGGACCGTGCCTTGGCCGCCGCGTCCGTGAAATCGTATCTCGAACATATCGTTCCGGATGGGGTGCAACGCATCGGCCAGCATTCGCCTCCGTCCCGCTGGAACTTCCGTTGCGGCAACGCAACGTCATGAACATTCCCGGCACCCCCGACAGACCCCTGTGCGTCGCCGTCATCGGAGCGGGACCCTCCGGCTTTTACGCCGCCGAGGCCCTGATGAAGACTCCCGGATTGACCGTCCGCGTGGACATCTTCGACCGCCTGCCCACCCCCTACGGCCTGGTCCGCGGCGGAGTCGCCCCGGACCATCAGAAGATCAAGTCGGTCACCGCGGTCTATGAAAGGACGGCCTCCGATCCGCGCGTACGCTTCTTCGGCAACGTGAAGCTGGGCCGCGACCTGTCGCGCGTGGACTTCCTCGCCCATTACGACCAGGTCGTCTACGCCGTCGGCTGCGAAAGCGACCGGCGCATGGACATCCCGGGAGAGGACCTGGACGGGTCGCACTCGGCGACGGAGTTCGTCGGCTGGTACAACGGCCATCCCGACCACCGCCACCGCCAATTCGATCTTTCCTGCGAGGCCGTCGCCGTCGTCGGCGTCGGAAACGTGGCCATGGACGTGGCCCGCCTGCTGGCCCGCGATCCCGCGGAGCTGGCCAAAACGGACATCGCCGCGCACGCTCTCGAGACCTTGAAGAACAGCCGCGTGAAGACGGTCTGGCTGCTGGGCCGCCGCGGCCCGGCCGAGGCCGCCTATTCCCCGGCCGAGATCGAGGAGATCGGGGAGCTGTCGGCCGCCGACTTGGTCGTCAAGCCCGAGGAGGCCCTCGTGGACGCCGTGTCCCAGGGCGAGCTCGGCGATCCCGCCGTCAAGAAGAAGGTCGACTACGTGCAGAAGCACGCCGCGCTGGGCGAAGGAAGCAAGGAGCGCAAGGTGCGCCTGCGCTTCCGGGTGTCCCCCGTCGAGATCGTCGGCGCGGACGGCCGCGTGACCGAGGTCCAGCTGGAAAAGAACAAGCTCGTGGACGACGGCAAGGGCCGGGTCAAGTGCGTCGGCATCGGGGAGTTCGAGACCATCAAGGTCGGAATGATCCTGCGCTCGGTCGGCTACCGCGGCGTGGCGATTCCGGGAGTGCCGTTCGACGAGAGGTCCGGCCACATTCCGCACGAGGCCGGCCGCGTCATCTCCAACGGAGCGCCGGTCCCCAGCGAGTACGTCGTCGGCTGGGCCAAGCGTGGTCCGTCGGGCCTGATCGGCACCAATCGCGCGGACTCCGTGCTGACCGTCTCGTCCATGCTCGAGGACCTGAAGGCGGGGCGGCTGAGCCGCGTCGTCGAGACCGCTCCCGAGGCCGTTCCGGCGCTGCTGTCGAAGAAGGGCGCGCGGCCGGTGACCTTCGCGCAGTGGAAGAAGCTGGACGAGCTGGAGCGCTCGATCGGCTCGGAGCACGGCAAGATCCGCGAGAAGTTCACCAGCATCGAGGACATGATCCCCGCGCTGGCCACCGCGTCCTAGATCGTCCGTTCGAACCGCGGCGGGCGCCCGGGACCGTCCGGGCGCCCGCCTTTTTCACGCCTCAGCGGGGCTCGTAGGCGCAGAACGGATCGGTCTCCAGGTAGTCGCCGGTCATGGCATAGGCGCGGGCGCGGGATCCTCCGCACACCGCCGCGAACTCGCAGACGCCGCACTTGCCCTTGAGCTTGCGGGGATCGCGCAGGTCGCGGAACAACGGAGAATCGCGGTAGACGTCGGCGAGACGGTCCTTGCGGATGTGCCCCGCGGGAACGGGCAGGAAGCCCGACGGACAGATCGCGCCGCGGTAATCGACGAAGGCGAAGCCCTTGCCGGAATTGACGGCCTGCGGCGACAGGCCCATGCCGCCCGCGACGCCGCGCGGCCGCGCCAGGATGTGCTTGATGCGCTCGGCCGCGCCGCCCGGATGCCCCTCCGTCTCCTTGAGGATGACGTGCCGCCGGTAATGCTGCGCCTCGGTGATCTTGACGACGAACGGGACCTCGTCGTTGAGCCGGTGCAGGCGCGCGAAAACGGCCTCGAACTGCTCCGCGGTCAGGCACTCCATCGCGCGGCCGCGGCCCATCGGAACCAGGAAGAAGACCTCCCAGAAGGCGACGCCCAAGGAGGAGATCAGCTTCACCATCTCCTCCAGGTGCGGCAGGTTCCAGGTCGCGAAGCAGGTGTTGATCTGGAGCGGAAGCCCCGCCTCGCGCGCGTACGCCGCGCCTTCCAGCGTCTTGGCGAAGGAACCCGCGACCTGGCGGAAGGAGTCGTGCGCGGCCGCCGTCGGGCCGTCCAGGCTGAAGGCGATCTGATCCAGGCCCGCGTCGGCCAGGGCGCGCACGCGCTCGCGCGTGAGGTTCGCCGTCGCCGCGGGGATCGTCCCCATCCGCAGGCCGACGGACTTCCCGTGCCGCACCAGCTCCTCCAGGTCCGGCCGGTTCAAGGGGTCGCCTCCCGACAGGACCGCGATCGGCGTTCCCATCGCCGCGATCTGGCTCAGGAGATCCTTTCCTTCCTCCGTCGTCAGCTCCCCCGGATCGCGGCCGAGGATCGCCTCCGCGCGGCAGTGCTTGCAGGCCAAACCGCAGGAGCGCGTCGTTTCCCAGATGACCAGGAAGGGCGCGTGATCGAAATCGACGGCGAGAGGGCGGGCCGAGGGAGCGCCGCCGCGGGCATGTGGATGCATGGACTTCCGGTTAGCAACATTCCGGCCAAACGCCGCGGCGGACGCGCGCTACTTGCGGGCGCCGCCGGCCAGCGCCAGATGACGGCGCTCGACTTCGAAGGGGATGCGGCTGCGCAGGACGATCTCCTTCTTCGTCCAGGAATGGGTGAAGTGCTGAAGCTGGCCCGTGCAGGCCCGCTCGGGCGGAAGCTCCCCCGCGCTCACGCCGACGATCTCGCGGCACCAGCCGCATTCGTATCTCGTTTTGTCCATTGGTCTTTCTCCTAAGCGGTCCGGCGCGCGACTTCCGCCAGCTCCTTCCAAACCTGAGTGATGTCCTCTTCCGCCAAGCCCAGCAGCCGCCGCGCTTCCGCGGGATCGCTCCCCGCCGGGGATTGGAAGCGGGCTTCGCCTCCGATGAAGCGTTCGAACGCCGCCACCCCGGACGGCGGACGGGAGTCCAGGATCAGCGCCGGCTCGCCCCGGGAGGGCCGGGTCGGGTCGAAGCGCAGTAGCGGCCAGTAGCCGGACTCGACGGCCAGCTTCTGATGGTCCAGGCCCTTCCCCATGTCGTAGCCGTGCGCGATGCAGTGGGAATAGGCGATCACGATCGCCGGCCCGGGATAATTCTCGGCTTCGGTCAGGGCGCGCAGCGTCTGCGCGTCGGCCGAGCCGAAGGCCACCTGCGCCACGTAGGCGCCGCCGCACGCCATCGCGATCTGCGCCAGGTCCTTGCGCATGGTCTTCTTGCCGTCCGAGGCGAACTTCGCCACCGCCGAGCGCGGCGTGGCCTTCGAGGCCTGACCGCCGGTGTTCGAGTAGACCTCGGTGTTGAGAACCAGGATCTTCACGTCGGCGCCGCCCCGCAGGACGTGGTCCAGGCCGCCGAAACCGATGTCGTACGCCCATCCGTCCCCGCCGACCGTCCAGACGCTGCGCCGCGACAGGTCGTCGGCCAGCGCCAGCAGATCGCGCGCCTCCGGGGAATTCAAGGCCGCGAGCTTGCCCTTGAGACGGACGATGTTCGCCCGCAGCGCGGACAACTGCTTCTCGTCGGCTTTTCCCACCGCCAGGATTTCGGCGGACAGCTCGGCCCCGACCCGCGGCGCGAGAGCCTCCAGCAGGCCGCGCGCCCGCGAACGCCTCGCGTCCAGCGCCAGGCGCATGCCCAGGCCGAACTCGGCGTTGTCTTCGAACAAGGAATTCGACCACGCGGGCCCGCGCCCTTCGTCGTTCGTCGTCCAGGGCGTCGTGGGGAGGTTCCCCCCGAAAATCGACGAGCAGCCGGTCGCGTTGGCGATCACCAGGCGGTCGCCGTACAGCTGGGACAGCATCTTCAGATAAGGGGTTTCGCCGCAGCCCGCGCAGGCCCCGGAGAACTCGAACAGCGGCTCGAGCAGCTGGGCGCTCTTGGGGCTCTTCATGTCCACCAAGGTCCGATCCGTCCGCGGGAGCCCCGCGAAGACGTCGTAGTCGCGCGCCTCGCGCTCCCGCACCGCGCCGACTGGCGCCATGTTCAGGGCCTTGCGCCCGGCGGTCTTCGGATCCTTGGCCGGGCAGACCTCCACGCAGAGCCGGCAGCCGGTGCAGTCGTCGGGCGACAGCGCGATGGCGTAATGAGTGCCGGCGGGCAGATCGCGGCCCTTCCAGGCCGAGTGGCGGAAATCCGCGGGCGCTCCGGCCAGCGCCTCCGCGGGGAACGCCTTCGCCCGGATCGCGGCGTGCGGGCAGACGAGGGCGCACTTGCTGCACTGGATGCACAGTCCCTCCTCCCAGACGGGGACCTCTTCGGCCACCGCGCGCTTCTCCCATTTCGTGGTGGCGGTCGGGAAGGTTCCGTCGGCCGGCACGGCGCTGACCGGCAGGTCGTCGCCGCGGCCCGCGATGAGCTCGGCGACGACGCGCCTCACGAAGTACGGGGCGTCCTCGGAGATCGGCGGCGCGACCGGCGCGGCTTCGGGCAGGACGCGGGGCAAGGGAACCTCGCTCAGCCCCGACAGCGCCCGGTCCACGGCCAGGAAATTCTTCTCCAGCACCCCGGCGCCCTTGGAGGCGTAGGCCTTGCGGATGGAGTCCTTGATCGCCTCCTGGAATCCCGGAAGCAGGCCGCTGATCGAGAAGAAGCAGGTCTGCATCACCGTGTTGATGCGCCGCCCCAGGCCCGCGTCCTTGGCGACGGCCGCGGCGTCGATCGCGTGGACCTTCAGCTTCTTGGCCGCGATGGCGCGCACCACCGCCGCCGGCAGGCGGTCCCAGAGCCCCTCGGGCTTCGCGTTGAGAAGCAAGGTGCCTCCGGCCTTGCAGGCGCCGATCACGTCGTGGCGCGTCAGGAACGCCTCGTGATGGCAGGCGACGAACTCCGATTCGCGGATGAGATAGGTCGAGCGGATCGGATTGGGGCCGAAGCGCAGATGGGAGACCGTCATCGACCCGGACTTCTTGGAATCGTAGACGAAATAGCCCTGGACGTGGAGCCCGGCCTTGTCGGCCAGAAGCTTGATCGACTGCTTGTTGGCCCCGACCGTGCCGTCGGCCCCCAGGCCGAAGAACACCGCGCGGCTGGCCGTCGGGTCCTCCGTGTCGAAGTCCTCGACCGGCGCCAGCGACAGCTTCGTCATGTCGTCGCGGATGCCGACGGTGAAGCGGCGCTTCGGCGACGCCTTGGACAGCTCGGCGAAAACGGACGCCGCCATGGCCGGGGTGAATTCCTTGGAGGAAAGACCGTAGCGCCCGCCGATCACGACGGGACGCCGCGCGGGAGACACCCCCAGGGCTTCGGCCTCGACCAGCGCGGCCTGCGCGTCCAGGAACAACGGCTCGGCCGGAGCTCCGGGCTCCTTGGTCCGGTCCAGGACCGCCAGGGCGCGAGTCGTCGCGGGCAGCGCGCGGGCGAAGCGGACCGCGTCGAACGGGCGGTACAGCCGGATCTGGAGCACGCCGACCTTCTCCCCGCGGGCGATCAGGGCGTCCGCGGCCTCGCCCAGCGCGCCGACGGCCGATCCCATGGCGGCGACCACGCGCTCGGCCTGGGGATGGCCGCGGTATTCATAGAGCTCGTAGGAGCGTCCGGTCCGCGCGGCGAAGCGCTTCAGCACGGACTCGATGCGGTCCGGAGCGTCGAGATAGAACGAGTTGCCGGCCTCGCGGGACTGGAAGAAGATGTCGGGGTTCTGCGCGGAGCCGCGCAGGACCGGACGGTCCGGCGAGAGCCCCCGCGCGCGATGCGCCGCCAGCGCGTCCGCGTCGATCAGGGCGCGAAGATCCTCCGCGTCCAGGGTCGCGATGTCCGCGATCTCGTGCGAGGTGCGGAATCCGTCGAAAAAATGGAGAAAAGGCAGGCGCGTCTCCAAAGTGGCGGCGTGCGAGACCGCGGCCAGGTCCTGGGCTTCCTGGACCGAGCCGGAGCTGAGCATGGCGACGCCGGTCTGGCGCACGCCCATCACGTCGGAATGGTCGCCGAAGATGGAGAGGGCGTGGGTCGCCACCGCGCGCGCCGCCACGTGAAACACGCACGGGGTCAATTCCCCCGCCACTTTATACAGGACGGGGATCATCAGCAGGAGGCCCTGGGACGAGGTGAAGGTCGTCGCGAGCGTGCCCGACGTCGCCGCGCCGTGCAAGGTGCCGGACGCGCCGGCCTCGCTCTGCATCTCGATGACGGTCGGGACCTGGTTCCACAGATTCTTGCGCCCGGCGGCCGACCAGGCGTCGGCGGACTCGCCCATGGCGGAGGAAGGGGTGATCGGATAAATCGCGACGACCTCGCTGAAGGCGTAGGCGACGCGCGCGACGGCCTCGTTGCCTTCCAGAGGCTCGCGACGGAGGGTTTTCTTCATACCGGATGTCATCGCAACGAATCTGCCTAGGCCGGTTCGTTGCTACGCGTAATTTCTCTTTAGGAGGTTTTTTCATGTTCAAACTGCCGCCCGAACCCTACCGCATCAAGATGATCGAGCCCATCCACCTGCTTCCCGAACCCGAGCGCCGCCGCCGCCTGGCCGAAGCCGGCTACAACACCTTTCTTCTCCGGAGCGTGGACGTCTACATCGACCTCCTGACCGACTCGGGCACCAACGCGATGAGCGACTCCCAGTGGGGCGCCCTGATGACCGGCGACGAAGCCTACGCGGGCAGCCGCAGCTTCGAGCGCCTGCAGGAGTCGGTGCGCGACATTTACGGGTTCCCTTTCCTGGTTCCCACCCACCAAGGCCGCGGGGCGGAGCATCTCCTCTCCCGCGCCTGGATCAAGCCCGGCCAGACCGTGGCGGGCAACATGTACTTCACGACCACGCGCGCCCACATCGAGCTGGCCGGAGGGATCTTCGAGGACGTGATCGTGGACGAAGCCCACGACGCGAACTCCGCGGCGCCGTTCAAGGGCAACGTGGACATGGTCAAGCTCACGGCGCTGATCGACCGCCTCGGCGCCAAAGCGGTGGCGTACGTCGCCGTCGGCGCGCCGGTCAACATGGCCGGCGGGCAGCCGGTGAGCCTGGCGAACCTGCGCGACGTCAGCGTCCTCTGCCGCAAGCGCGGCGTCCGGCTGGTGCTGGACGGCGCCCGCGCCGTGGAGAACGCGCACATGATCGTCACGCGCGAGGAGGCCTGCCGCGGCTGGAGCGTCGCGCGCGCGCTGAAGGAGATGTGCGCCCTGGTCGACGCGATCACGGTCAGCGCCAAGAAGGACGCCTACGTGAACATCGGCGGCTTCCTGGCCACGCGCGACCAGGACCTCTACGACGAGGCCGCCAATCTCTGCGTGCTGTTCGAGGGACTGCACACGTACGGCGGAATGGCCGGTCGCGACCTGGAGGCGCTCGCCGTCGGCATCCGCGAGATGGTCCAGGACGAGTGGATCGCCCACCGGGTGGCGCAGGTCGAGTACCTGGGCCGGCGCCTGGACGCCCTGGGCGTTCCCGTGGTCAAGCCTTACGGCGGGCACGCCGTCTTCGTCAACGCCAGCGCCTTCCTGCCGCACCTGTCGCAGGACGAGCTGCCGTCGCAGGCCCTGGCGGCCTGGATCTACGCCGCCACCGGCGTGCGCGCCATGGAGCGCGGCATCGTCTCCGCCGGACGCGGCGACGACGGACACGACCACCGCCCGTCTCTGGAGCTGGTGCGCCTGACCTTGCCCCGCCGGGTCTACACGCAGACGCATCTCGACTACGTCGCCGACGGCATCGGACGTCTGCATCAGAACCGCGCGAATCTTCCGGGGCTCAAATTCACCTACGAGCCGCCGCGCCTGCGCTTCTTCCAGTCGCGCTTCGAGCCGGTGCCGGTCAAAGTACCCGCATGAGCCTGGAAAAGGACGAGCTGTCCTGGTACGCGCGCAAGGCCGCGCGCGCGTCCGAGAGCCTGCCCGGCACGGAGCCGTCGCCGGAACGGGTGGAGATCCTGCGCGGTCTGCTCGCGCGCCTGAAACAGGCCGGGATCAAGGGCGACTTCGAGCACATGACTTTGTACACGCGGCGCCTGCCGCCGGGCTGCCGCTCCTGCGTGGCCGGCAAGGGCAGCAACCTGTACGTCACCGGTCTGTGCACGCGGGACTGCTTCTTCTGCTTCAACCAGAAGCCGCGCAAGGACGAGACCGTGGTCCACGGCATCCCGATCGACGATCCCGCCGAGGCCCCCGCCATCGTGGAGCGCTACGGACTGCGCAGCGTCGGCCTCTCCGGCGGCGAGCCCTTGTTGCGCCCCGAGAGGGTGCTGGCGCTCCTGACGGCGCTCAAGGCCATGCCGAACCCGCCGCGCGTGGACCTCTACACCAACGGCGACTTGGCCGACGACGACGTCCTGCTGCGCCTCAAGCGCGCGGGCCTGGACGCGATCCGCTTCGACCTGGCCGCGCGCGATTACGACACGGAGCCCGTGCGCCGCGCGCGCCGCATCTTCGACGAGGTCGCCGTCGAGATCCCCGTCGTGCCGGAGCACCGGGAGAAGCTGGAGCGCATGATCCTGGAGCTCGACGCCTTGAAGATCCCGTTCCTGAACATCCACGAGCTCTTCGTCTGCGCCGAGAACAGCGCGCGCGTCGTCGAGGATGGGCAAGTCCCCCTTGAATCCGAGTCGCGGCACCTTCTGTGGCGTCCGACCGCGGAGAGCGGGATCGCCGCCCTCGAGCTCCTGCTCTTCGCCTTGGAACGGACGAAGACGCTGTCCGTGTACTACTGCTCCTGCGGCACGCAGGAGATGATCGCCGCGCGCGGCCTGAAGCGCCGCCGCAAGACGGTCGCCGCGTGAAGCCGCCCCGCTGGCGGACCATCATCGAGCCCTTCCGGATCAAGATGGTCGAGCCGCTGGGCTTCACGACCGCCGCCGAGCGCCGGAGCGCCCTGCGCGCCGCGGCCTACAATGTCTTCTCCGTTCCCGCCGACAAGGTCCTGATCGACTTCCTGACCGATTCCGGCACGTCCGCCATGTCGGCGGAACAGTGGGCCTGCCTGATGCGGGGCGACGAATCCTACGCCGGCGCGCGCAGCTTCTTCGTCTTCCAGCGCGCGGTGCGCGCGCTGACGGGCTACCGCTACGTGCTTCCGGTGCATCAGGGGCGCGCGGCGGAGCGCATCCTGATGAACGTGGCCTGCGGCCCGGGCAAGACCGTGCTGTCCAACTCGCATTTCGACACGACGCGCGCCAACGTGGAGGCCTCCGGCGGAACCGCCGTGGACCTTCCCGTCCCCGCGGCGCTCGACTTCGGCCGCGCCGCCCCCTTCAAGGGCGACATGGACCTGCGCGCGCTGGAAGCCAAGATCCGGGAGCTGGGCGCGGCGAACATCCCGATGATCATCATGACCTTGACCAATAACTCGCTGGGCGGCCAGCCCGTCTCCATGGGCAACCTCCGCCGCGTGGCGCGGATCGCCGGCCGGCACAAGATCCCCGTGATCCTCGACGTCGCGCGCTTCGCCGAGAACGCCTACTTCATCAAGCTCCGCGAGCCCGGCTACGCGGGGCGCACGCCTCGCCAGATCGCGCGGGAGATGTTCTCCTACGGCTCGGGCTGCATGATGAGCGCCAAGAAAGACGCCCTGGTCAACATCGGCGGCTTCCTGGCGCTCAACTCCCTTCCTTGGGTCAAAAGCGCGCGCGAGCACCTGATCCTGGGCGAAGGCTTCCCGACCTACGGCGGGCTGGCCGGACGCGACCTGGAGACGATGGCGCGGGGCCTGGAGGAAGTCCTGGACGAGGAATACCTCGCCTACCGGATCCGCTCCACGCAGTACCTGGCCGACGGGCTGCGCAAGGCCGGCGTGCCCATCGTGGAGCCGCCCGGCGGGCACGCGGTGTACGTGGACGCCAAGCGCTTCCTGCCGCACATCCCTCCCGGAAAATTCCCCGGGCAGGCGCTGGTCTGCGAGCTGTACTTGACCGCGGGAATCCGCACCGTCGAGATCGGCTCGCTGATGTTCGGGCACGGCCGGGGCTCCGATTTCGTCCCGGCGCGCATGGAACTGGTCCGCCTGGCCGTCCCGCGCAGGGTCTACACGCAAAGCCACATCGACTTCGTCATCGAGGTCTTCGCCGACATCGCCCGCCGCGCGCGCTCGCTGCGCGGGCTTCGCATCGTGGAAGACTCCCCGCGCCTGCGGCACTTCACGGCCAAGCTGGCGCCGCTCTAGCCCCGCGTCAAGTCGCCTCCGTCGCCGCGCTCCCGAACGGGAACCTTCGCCGCTACCTCTTCGCGCAGACGATGTCCCGCGCCTGGGCGGCGAACTCCGCGGAGACGTCGACGCCCATCGCCTGCCGGCACATGAGCCGCTCTCCGCACAGCCCCGGATCCTTGGCGCGATAGGCGGCGCTCAAGGCCGCGTAGGAGTCCTCGTCGCGCGGACCGACGTGCCGCGGCGTGCGCTCGACGTGCGGCGCGCAGGTGTCGGTCTTGCCCGCCAGCGACCCGAAGAGGCACCGGCAATTCGAAAGATCGCCGCGCATGCCCAGCTTCGAGGCGAGCTCCTCGCAAAGCGCCGCCGGACGCGTCCTGTCGCGAGCGATGACCCCGCACGCGAGCGCGACCTGATCCAAGCTCATCGCGTCCTTCCCGGGAAGGGCCGCGAGGAACCGGCGGCAGGCCCCGTCGAAGCCGGGGGTGGGCGCGTTGTACTCCAGCGCGAAGGCCAGCTTCGCGTATTCGCCGCCGCACCAGACGTCTCCCGGGATCATCGCGTCGTCGATCCCCGCCATGAACTGAAAAGCCTTGAGCTGGGAGCAAAGCGCGGGATTTCGGGCCGCGAAGGCTTTGGAGACGACGTAGCGGCCCGCGGCCCAGACGAGGGCGGCGTCGGCGGGCTTTCCCTTGAGAGCTTTTTCGACCGTGAACGAGGCGCGGCAATCTTCCGCCGCGGCCGTGAGTCCGGCCGGCGCCGTGGCGAGGAGCAGGAGCAGGAGCAGGAAGATCCGCACACGACAGTGTCCCCCAAAAAGCGCCGCGCCGTCAAGCCCCTTGCCGCTCCAGGGGGACGACGCTATAATGCGGCGGAATGATCGCCTTCCTCCTCATCGCGCTCCTGAGCCTCCCGGCGGCCGCCGACGACTCCAGCCCCGCCGACCCCGAGGCCGCGCTCTGGAGGATCACCAAGGTCACCACCTTCCGGCGCGACGACCGCGCCTCCGCCGCCCAGCTCGAGCTCGGCCGGAGGCTCTTCTTCGATCCCGGCCTTTCGATCAACGGCGCGATGAGCTGCGCCACCTGCCACGATCCGTCCCACTACTACGCCGACGGCCTGCCTCGGGCCATCGGGCGCAACGGCAAGCCCGTCGCGCGCCACACGCCCAGCCTGCTCAAGGCCTACACGTACCGGGACCTGTTCTGGGACGGCCGGGCTTCGACGGTCGACGAAGCCGCCTTGATCGCCCTCCGGAACCCGGAGGAGATGGCGGCGTCGCTGACGGACCTCTCCCAACGACTGGCCGGCGATCCCGGCTATGCCCAGGCGTTCGCCTCGGCCTTTCCGGGCGCTTCCATCAGCTCGACGACGATCGGCCGGGCTTTGGGCGCGTTCGTCGTGTCGCTGGCCGCGCCCGAGGACAGCCCCTTCGACCACTTCCTCAAGGACCGCACGGGTCTGAGCCCGGCCGCCAAGCGCGGCCTCGTCCTCTACTCGGGCAAGGCCAACTGCTACGAGTGCCACGCCTCCAGCCACCTCAACTTCGCCTCGCGCTTCCGAAACATCGGCCTGGCGGCGGGCGTCCCGGATGACCCCGGCCGCTACCGCGTCGAGCCCGTTCCGGAGAATTGGGGAGCATTTCGTCCGCCCAGTCTGCGCAACACGGCGCTCACGCCGCCGTACATGCACGACGGGCGGTTCAAGACGCTGGCGGAGGTCGTCAATTTCTACAACGGCGGCGGCAACCACACCCGCTACCAAAGCTCGTCCATCAAGCCTCTGAACCTGTCCCAGGGAGAGAAGTCGGATCTGCTCGCTTTCCTGGATTCGCTGACCTCACGCGTCAAACGGGACGATCAGCGTCCGGTGAAGCGCCTGATGTCCCCCCCCGCCGCGACGGCGCCGTCGACGCCGGAGGCGGACACCGACGGGCTGATGGCTCAGGCGTCCGAGCAGGTGCGCCGGCTGGAGGCGCTGGCGAAGCTGGCGTCCGCGCCGGCCGACTTGGGGCGTCCCGGCGTCGTCGGCGCGAAGGACGCCGCGGAGTATTGCGCGCGGAGCCCCATGACCGTCGCTTTGCTGCCGCCCATCGAGCGCGACCTCTTGTCCGCCTGCCAGGCCTTCGCCTCCCGCGATCCCGGCCGCTGCCGCGAGATCCCGGGGGCTTTCCTTGAGGGCAATTCGACGGGAAACTGCGTGGCGTCCTTGGAGGGCATGTCCTTGCTCGTCGAGCTGGCGGCGCCGGGCCCCGAGTCCTTGCGCGCGTGCGCGGCGGGATACGGCTTGGCCAGCCCCAAGCTCGCCGCGGAGGATCGCGGCAAAGCCTGCGCGGCGCTGGGGAGCGGGGGCGACGCGCGGTCCCGGTGCCTGGCCTTCCAAGCGGCGGCGCCGTACGCCTTCGTCGGCATCCGCGTGGAGGACTGCGCCGGCTACCTCTCCTACCTCATGAAGGGAACCGGCTGCGACACGTTCCCCAAGGAATCGGTCCAGAGCCTGCTTTGCCCCGCCTTCGCGAGCTTCCGGCGGTCGCGCTGCGGCTCGGATTATCTGTGCCGCGCGCTGGCGGGAGACGCGCGGGCCTGCGACGACGAGCGCGCCGCGCTGGTCGCTTCGTCCTGCCGGCGGCCGGCACGAAGCCCGGGCTCCGGCGCGGTCTCGAACGCCCTGCGGCGGGAGCTGGAGGACGCCGCCGGATGGGCGACGAGCCTCCCCCTCCTCGACCAGTCGGGACGTGACTCGCTTCTGCGCCTGCACGGGATGCTGGGCGGGGAGCGGCCGCTGGAGCCGAAGGCCGCGTTGGCCGACGCGGCGCGCCTGCGCGACTCCGCGCTCGGCGAGTATCTCTACCGCGCCGAGAACCTGGGCGCTCCGCCGGAGCGGGTGCGCGAGCTGCGGCGGCGCGCGCTCGCGGCGCTGCGGGCGATCGCCGGTTAGGTCCGTTCAGCCGACGACCGAGTTCGTCCCGGCGCGCATGGAGCTGGTCCGGCTGGCCGTTCCGCGCAGGGTCTGCACGCAAAGCCCCATCGACTTCGTCATCGAGGTCTTCGGCGACATCGCTCGGCGCGCGAAATCCCTGCGCGGGCTGCGCATCGTGGAAGACTCCCCGCGCCTGCACCATTTCACGGCCAAACTGGCGCCGCTCTAGCCTCACGCACCGCGCGACTCCGGGCGCGCTGAGCCGGGGGTTGACGGTCGAATCTTATTGGTATATACTAGTATATACCATGTTTCTTTATGAGGTCGCCGACGCCCTGACCGGCGCGAAGGTCCCGTTCGCCGTCGCCGGCGGCTATGCCGTCGCCCTGCACGGCGCGGTGCGCGGCACCGTCGACGTCGATATCGTGCTGTCTCTGAAGAAGAAGGATTTCATCTCCGCCGAGGCGGCCCTGCGCGGGCTGGGCCTGGCCCCGCGCCTGCCGGTGACCGCGGCCGAGGTGTTCGACTTCCGCGAGGAGTACATCCGGGAGCGCAACCTCGTCGCGTGGAGCTTCGTGGACGGACGGGACCCGACTCGGATCGTCGATATCGTCATCACGCACGACCTGGCCAAAATGCGCTCCGCGCGCGTCTCGGCGGGCGGGCGCCGGCTGCCCGTGCTCTCCGTCCCCGATCTGATCGCGATGAAGAAGGCCAGCGGACGGCCTCAGGATCTGGAGGACATTCGCGCCCTCAAGGAGTTGCATCCATGAGGCCGGTTCAATACTTCACGACGGAATATCTCGCGCAGTGCCGCGCTATGAAGCCCGACCAGATTTTGCGTTTCCTCGAGGACTTCAGGATCCTGCGCCGCCCGGCGCGGGCTCCGAAGAGCCGCCTGATCAGCATGAAAGTGCCGGAGGACATGCTCGGCTCGTTCAAAGCCCGCTGTCATGCGCGAGGGACGCCTTATCAGGCTCAGATCAAGGTCTTGATGCGGGCCTGGCTGACGAAGTAGGAAAAATTGGGCCGCGTTCCGTATACAGGCCGCCGACGCCCGCCCCGGCGCCGCCCCTGGCCGAGGCCGGGTTATTCAGTTAAACTGCATCCGGCGCCCTAAACACATGAGGACGAACATCCTGCGGACGGCGACCCTCTTCTGCGCGCTTCCCGTCTCCGCCGCGGAGCCCCGAACCTTCGATAAAGTGCCGATCGTGATGCCGACCATCTCGCTGGACGGCGCGGTGGCCGCGGGGGCCGCCAAGATCAAGCAGGGGACGGACGGCCGGACGAATCCGACCTTCGTTTCTTTCCAATGGCAGGGCGGAAGCCCCGACTCGATGCGGCTTTACTTTCATTCGCCGATATACGACACGCCTTCCCCGGGTCGCGGGAAAAAGAGAGTCCCGGGCACCTTGTTTTTGTCCATACGCCTCAATTCCGCCGGCGATACACCCGGCCTCCAGCCGTTTGTTCCACTCACCCTCGCGAGCAACATCGCGGGCAAGGGCGATCTCGTTTTCGGCAAAGACCTGCTCCCGATCGAAGAGCCGTATCTGCGCCCCGACGCGGTCGTCAAATCGCTTCAGGATGCGCTTGCCATCGACTTGGGACTCGACGCGAGGCAGCGCCTCTGCCGCTACGGCCCGGTTCAGTTCAAACTCCTCCCGACTCTCACTCTGTACAAATGGGCCGCCTCGCCCTTCGGCTATTCCGCCGATTTGAGTCTATACGCGGACCGGGGAAACGGCTCGGCAACGGCCACGCGCGCGTGCAAGTACGGCTCCCGCATCAAGCTCGGCATAGATCCGGTCAGCGGAGAATACGTGGTCCGCGACTACGTCGACGGCCTCGCTCAGATGCAATTCGCCGCGGGCGGGAGCCCCACCGCGAAAAAAGACGGCCGGAAGAAGGACGGCGCGGCGCTCTTGTACGATTCTTTCCAGTCGTTCGACTTCCTGTTCGGCGACGAGGGCCCGACGATGTTGAGCGAAAGCAGCGACACGGACGCGAAGGGCTTTACCATCCCGAACAGAGTCAACGGATGGCTGGAATCGGCGCGGGCCTTGACCCAGCGGATGTCGGATCGCCGGTTGGCCGCCGTCCGGGAAGCGGTCAGGCTCTCGCCCAAACTCGCGATGGGACATGCCGCTCTAGGGCTGCTGCTCTCCGAGGACTGCCAGCGGGAAAAACCGAACCACCAAGGATTTTGCGAAGAAGGCATTCGGTCTCTGCTGAAAGCCCGTGAGCTCGCCCCGCATCTCGCCTTTCCGGCGTATGTACTGGCCAGCCGAGCGAGGCAACCCGCTTTTCCGGAAAAGCTCAGGCCTCTGTTGAAGGAGAATGCCGCGGCCTTATGCGGCGCGGCCCAGGAGTCGGCCCCCGCTTGGGACTGGGCCTACTTCAGTGCCTGCGGCTTCCGCGGCGACCGGTGGGGGAAGAAGGAGCCCGAGGAGGGAAACGCGAGCAGCGTCAAAAGCATCCCCATCATCCGGCCCGTCGATATTCTGCGGGGCTATCTGAACTTGGAGCTCCAGAAGCCGTGATCGACGGCGCGTCCCTTCCGCCGGCGCCGCTCTAGCCCCGCCGCTCCACGCGCCACGACAACTCCGCCGCCTGATCCAGCAGCCGCGCGACGCTCCCCGGCTCCGCTGCGGCGTTGAGCTCCTCGCTGCGGCATCCCTCGGCGCGGAACGGCTGGAGCACGTGCCGGCGCGCGCCCATCGCCAGAAGCGATTCGGTCAGCGCCGCCAGCTCCGGCGCCGCGGTCAGCGACGGATGGCAGGTCGTGCGGCATTCATGGTCCACGCCGCTCTCGATCAGCAGGCGCAGGCTTTCCCGGACCTTCGCCCCGCTTCCCGGAACCCCGTTGATCCGCTCGTACGCGTCGAACGGCGCCTTCACGTCGAAGCCCACCCAGTCCACAAGGGGAAGCACCTCCGCCAGCCGCTCGGGCGACGGCCCGGCCGTGTGCAGGCCGATCTGAAAGCCCATGGCCAGCGCCTCCCGCATGGCGTCGGCCAGCCCGGCCTGCATAGTCGGCTCCCCCCCGCTGAAGACCACCGCGTCGAGCAGGCCCTGGCGGCGCCGGAGGAAAGCCAGCGCCGTCGCCCAATCCGCTTCCGGCGGCGCGTCGGCCGGCATCAGATGGGGGTTCTGGCAATAGACGCAGGACCAGGAACAGCCCTGGCAGAAAAGAACCGCCGACAGACGCCCCGGGTAGTCGGTCAGGCTCAGCGGCGTGATGCCGCCCAGCCGGAGACCGCCGGACCTAGGCGCCGGTGGAGGAGAGCCCGGCACGGCATTCCTGGAAGAAGCGGCGCTCGTCGTGTTCGCCCTTCTTGCCGATGTTGAAGGAGGACACGGGGCGGTGGTAGCCCATCACCCGCGTCCAGATCTCGCAGGGCTGGCGCTCGGCGTCCGTCAATCCGGCGGGCGTCGGGGATGTTCGCGTCGGCGTCGGGGTCTTGCTCATCGAGGGCTCCTTTGCTTTTCCGCCAGTTTTTCCGCGTCGCACTTCGGGCAGTACTGATGCTCTCCGTCCAGATAGCCGTGCGTCGGGCAGATCGAGAAGGTCGGCGTGATCGTGATGTACGGCAGGCGGAAGCGCTCCAGCGCCCGCCGGACCAAGGTCTTGCAGGCCTGCGCGCTGGAGATGCGCTCCGCCATGTACAAGTGGAGAACCGTCCCCCCCGTGTACTTGCGCTGCAGGTCGTCCTGGCGCTCCAGGGCCTCGAACGGGTCGTCGGTGAAGCCGACCGGAAGCTGGGACGAGTTCGTGTAGAACGGCCGCTCCTTGGTCCCGGCCTGCAGAATGTCCGGGAAGCGCTTGCGGTCTTCCTTGGCGAAGCGGTAGGTCGTGCCCTCCGCCGGCGTCGCCTCCAGGTTGTACATATGCCCCGTCTCTTCCTGAATACTCACCATCCGGGCCCGGACATGGTCGAGAAGGCGCACGGCCAGCGCATGCCCGCGCTCATCCGTTATGTCGTACCCGCCGTTCGAGAAATTACGGATCATTTCGTTGATCCCGTTCACCCCGATGGTCGAGAAGTGATTGCGCAGCGTGCCGAGGTAGCGCCGCGTGTACGGGAAAAGGCCGTCGTCCATCAGCCGCTGGATGATCTTGCGCTTGATCTCCAGGCTGTCGCGGGCGATGTCGATCAGCGCGTCCAGGCGCCGGTACAAGGCTTCTTCGTCGCCCTTGTGCGTATAGCCGAGACGGGCGCAGTTGATGGTGACGACGCCCAGGGATCCCGTCTGCTCGGCGGAGCCGAACAGGCCGTTGCCGCGCTTGAGAAGCTCGCGCAGGTCCAGCTGCAGGCGGCAGCACATCGAGCGGATCATGTTGGGCTTGAGCTCGGAATTGACGAAGTTCTGGAAGTAGGGCAGGCCGTATTTCGCGGTCATCGCGAAGAGCCGGTCGGCGTTCTCGCTCTCCCAGGGGAAGTCCGGGGTGATGTTGTAGGTCGGGATCGGGAAGGTGAACGTCCGGCCTTTGGAGTCTCCCGCCGTCATGACCTCGATGTAGGCGCGGTTGATCATGTCCATCTCGGCCTGAAGCTCGCCGTAGACGAACGGCATCTCCACGCCGCCGATCAACGGATGCTTCTCGCGCAGATCCTCCGGGCAGACCCAGTCGAAGGTCAGGTTCGTGAACGGCGTCTGCGTGCCCCAACGCGACGGGACGTTCAAGTTGTAGATGAGCTCCTGGATGCACTGACGGACTTCCTTGTAGTCGAGGTTGTCCTTGCGCAGGAACGGCGCCATGTAGGTGTCGAAGGAGCTGAACGCCTGCGCCCCGGCCCACTCGTTCTGCAGCGTCCCCAGGAAGTTGACAATCTGCCCCACAGCGCTGGACAGATGCTTGGGAGGCCCCGCCTCCACCTTTCCCGGAACGCCGTTGAGGCCTTCCTGAAGGAGCGTCTTCAGCGACCAGCCCGCGCAGTAGCCGGCCAGCATGTCGAGATCGTGAATATGGAGGTCGCCGCCGCGATGGGCCTCCCCCGCCTCGGGCGCGTAGACGTGGTTGAGCCAGTAGTTCGCGACCACCTTGCCCGAGACGTTCAGGATCAGTCCGCCCAGCGAATAGCCCTG
The DNA here is from genome assembly GCA_044450965.1 of Elusimicrobiota bacterium. Taxonomy (GTDB): domain Bacteria; phylum Elusimicrobiota; class Elusimicrobia; order UBA1565; family UBA9628; genus GWA2-66-18. Next base: position 65,166 of record JBIOJO010000009.1, read on the forward strand.
GTTGGCGTTGGCGTTCACGCGCCAGTCCAGCCGGTTCACGTATTCGTTGATCGAGGTTTCCACGTCCACCACGGTCTTATGGTCGCGGCGCAGCTTGCGGTGCTGCTCGCGATAGACGATGTACGCTCGCGCGGTCTTGAAGTGATCGGCGGTGATCAGGACGTGCTCGACGACGTCCTGGATATTTTCGATTGTCAGCGCGCCGCGGCCGGAGCGGCGGCCCAGGACCTTGATCACCTGGTCGGTGAGCAGGCCGGCGGCGGCGTCGTCGAACTCTCCGGTGGCCGCGCCCGCGCGGGCGACCGCGGACCTGATCTTCGCGGGATCGAATTCGACGCACGATCCGTCCCTCTTATTCACCGTTTTCAGCGTGGCGATCAAATTATCGGCGGCCGGCGTCTTGGTGGTCATCCCGTTTAGTCTCCCTGGAGCGTCGGACGTTAATACGCAACGGAATGACCGGACCTTTAAGTTTATCTGCTGTCATTTATTGTCATCGAAGAGCATTGAGTAATTGTCCTGTCCTCTCGACGCGCCATTTCGTCGCACTTCGCCCGGAGCGCCCCTTTCCGCCTTTCGCCCGAAAACCCCCTTTGGCCGTTTTATTGCAATGAAAACGAACTGGATGAATAATCGGCCGGCCGTTCTCGTCGTCGATGACGACGCTTCGTTGCGGACCATGCTGAGCCTCTCGTTGCGGCGCGCCGGGTATCCGACGCTGACCGCCGCGAGCGGCAGCGAGGCCCTGGAATTGCTGTCGACCCGCCCGGTCGGCTTCCTGGTCACGGACGGGAGAATGGGCGCGATGGACGGCTTCGAGCTCTCGCGCCGCGCGAAAAGCCTCAAGCCCGAACTCCACATCGCCATGGTTAGCGCGGTTTTCGTCGCCGGCGACGCCGCCGGCTCGCCCATCGAGCGCGTCTTCGAGAAGCCCATTTCCGTCGCCGGACTCGTCGCCTGGCTGCAGGAGTCGTCGGAATCCGCTTAGGAGGCGCGTCATGAACATTCGCCGAGACGGCCCTATTTTAGCCGCGTTCGCCCTGGCCGCCGGCGGCCTCGTCTTCGCGGCCGTGGCCGACGCCCCCGCCTCCTCCACGGCCGCCGCCGCGGGCGCGCCGCGCGGCGACGTGATGTTCTACAGCGATCTGGGCCCCGAAACGATCGACGTCTCGGCCTACCCCTCCGAACAGCGCCAGAATTACGCCGTCTACGCGCGCGCCTGCGCCCGCTGCCACGGCCTGGCCCGCTCCATCAACGCCCCCTACACCAGCCGCGGCTGGTGGGAGTTCTACATGACGGGCATGCGCGTGCGCGGACACGTCGCCGGACGTCCGTTCACCCGCGAAGAGGTCAAAACCATCCTGGACTTCCTCGATTACGACTCCCGCGTGCGCAAGGTCGGGAAGGCCGCCGAATTCGAGAAGTCCACCGACGAGCTCAAAAGGCGCTTCAACGAATACGTCGACCGCCGCATGAACGATCTCCAGAGCAAGCCCCAGCCGCGTCTTCTTCCCTAAGCCATGAGCTCCCTCGAGGCCCTTCCCGTGCTGAGTTCGATGTTCACTCCCGTCGTGCTCATCAACGCGTGCGGGCTTATACTTCTAAGCACCTCGCAGCGGCTCAGCCGACAGCTCGACCGGCTCCGGCGTCTCGCCGATCTGGCCGACGCGGTCGCCGACCGCACGACGGAACGGGGGCGCGCCCGTCTGCTCGGCCTCAAGGATCAGATCGGACGCACCACGCGCCGCGCGAACCTGCAGCAGCGCTCGCTCGCCGCGCAATACGTCTCCATCTGCCTGTTCATCGCGACCGTCATCGCGATCGCCGCGGTCAGCGCCTTGGATGGACGCCTCGGCTGGGTCCCCGTGGGGCTGGCTCTCGCCGGAGTCGCCGCGCTGTTCTACGCCAGCATTCTTCTGATCGTCGAGTCGCGCGAAGCCTTCGACTCGGTCAAGCAGGAGACCGAGAACGCGCTGCTCAAGCTCTGAGAGCTCCGCTCGAACAGCCCGCGGCCCAGCCGAAGCGCCCGTTCGCGAAGCCGGACCTGACGAATCCGCGCGAACCTCCGCAGATCGCGGGCGGACGGATTGAAGGGCCGGCCCGCCAGGCGCCGGCGGAATTCGGCCAGGTCGTGCTCCTCGCCCAGCGCGTCGCTGAGCTCGTGCAGGTCCGAGATTCGCGCCGCCGCCTCCCGCCCCGCCGGAGAGAGCCACTCGAGGGAGTAGCGCAGGCGCTGGACGGCCTTGCGCAGCCCGTGATAGGTCGCGGCGGACGGCGCCGCGCGGACGCCGCGCCACGCGGTGACGGCGCGCGCCAGCGCCCGCCGCGCTTGAGCCTCCAGCGCGGGCCGGCCCGCGGGCGCGAGCGCGCAGGCTGCCAGGCGATCGCGGCACCCCCGCAGCAGTCCGAAGGCCCGCCCGCGGACGACTTCGTCGGCCAGAGCGCGCAGCGCCTCGCGCCGCGCCGCCGCCGCGAGCAGACGCCCCGAAGAATACTGGGCCGAGGTGAGAACGCGGCGCCGCCGCTGCAGAATGCGCCCGACCGACGCGGCGAAGACGTCCGCGTCGCGGGCGGGAGCCAGCATGCGCGCCGCGCGGCGGCAGGCGGAATTCTCCCGGTGGACGACCGCCGCCCCGAACGCCGCGCGTCCGAGCCGGAGATCGGCGCGCGCCCGCTTCAGGCTTCTTCTCGCTTCATGGACCGCCCGCCCCGTCTCCCGGCGCGGCCCGATGCGCCGCAGAGCGCGCTCCACTGCCGCGAGCGCGCTCCGGCGTATGTCTTCGGACACGGATACGTCCGGCGCACCGGTCGGCATCGTCCTCGCGGCCTCCTGACCCTCTCCAGAGCCGCAACAATCGGGCCGCCGGCCTCCGCGCCGGAATGTTGCATTGCGTCAATGAGACTGAGAAGGAGGCGGCATTATGGGTAAGAAGAGAGCGCCGGCGGCCATTCACTCCAAAAAGGCCGATAAATTGGGCCGAACGAAGGATCGCAGGCACGGGACGGAGGCGTGGACGACCTGGATCGAGAAAACCCGCATCTCCCCGCCCTCGCGCCTGCTTCACTCGAAACGGCCATGAACAGCAGAAGGGGCGCGGCCCTCGCGGTCGCGGCCGCGCTCGCGGCGGGATGCTCGTTATTCCGTTGGTCCGGTCACCCGGATCCGGAGTTCTCGCGCAATTGGGTCTGGTCCACCGAGGATTTGAGGATTTCGGGCGATGGAGCCAAGCCGTCCGCGTCGCTTCCCCCCGAAAAGCTTCCCGACACGCTCTATTACGCGGACCTCGGGCCCGAGACGGTGGACGTGACGGATTACCCGCCCGCGCAGCGGAAGAATTACGCGCTTTTTCAGAAGGAATGCGCCCGTTGCCACACCGCGGCGCGCGCCGTCAATTCCCCCGCCGAGAGCCGGTCGTATTGGAAATACCACCTCGCCCGCATGAATCTTCACACCGGCTTCCGGAGCCTGACGCCGCTGACCGACCGAGAGACCGCCGACATCCTCGATTTTCTGGATTACGACACGCAGGTCCGCAAGGTGCGGGACGCGAAGCGCTTCGATGAAACGACCGAGGAGCTGAAGAAGAAGTTCGAGCCGATTCTCAACGGGCTTCTGGACAAAATGCGGGAGTCGGCGGTTCCGCGTCCGGCCGCCGACCAATAGACGTCCGGGGAGGCCTATGCGCGAGAAGACCCGTTCGCCGTTCGGAGCCGCGTTCGCGCTCCTGATCGCGGCGGGATGCGCCGGGCGCGTCCCGCCGGGCGCCGCCTCCGCCGGGCTCCCCCCCTCTCCCGCCGCGGCCGTTTCGCTCTCGGACGTTCCGGACGCCGCTCGCGTCTCGATACCGGAAGCTCCGCTCGAGCGCCGCAAGGCGGCCCTGTTCGACAGCGACTTGGGACCCGATTCGTTGAACGTGGAGAACTACCCTCCCGAGCAGAGGCGCAACTACCGGGTCTACGCGCGCGTCTGCTCCCGCTGCCACACGCTCGCGCGCTCGATCAACGCGCCCTACGTCAGCCGGGGCTGGTGGGAGTTCTACGCCGCGAACATGCGTATGCGCGCGCTCCGGCGCGACGAATCTTTGGAGAAGCGCGAAATCGTCGCGATCCTGGACTTCCTCGAATACGACTCCAACGCGCGAAAGATCGCCGACGCCGCCGCCTTCGACCAGCTTCGCTTCGTCCTGAAGAAGCGCTTCGAGGCCGCGTTGGACGAGCGCGTGAAGGCTCTCGACGAACAGGCCGTCCCGCCGGGCAAGTTCTAGGTTGAATCGTTGCAACGAACGCTATGAGGCGCACGCTCGAGCTGGCGACGTCCGGAACGGAGCGGCGGCGGCCCGGATTATCCGGTGATTCGCCCCCGGGAACGGCGAGATCGGACACGCGAAAGCGCGGAGACCGGTCCTGACGCCCGAAGCTCCCCTCCGGACGCGATCCCCCGAGGACGCCTCGAAGGAAGGCGGGAGGAGTTTTCTCTCCTCCCGCCCTTTCTGCGTCTTCCGGACGGCCGGGAAGCGCGCGAAGGGAGCTGGGCCGCTATGTTGCGACGTACTTCGGCGCCTGGGACGGGGAGTCGGAAACCCGACCCAGGGACAAGTCCCTCCTCAAACAGAGAGGGCGCCGCAAAAGACGTACAGTCGGACCGGCCAGCCGCAGACCCAGACAGGATGGGGTCCATGAAACGGCGATCCGGTGAGGCAGAACGGGCCGGACGGGACGCATCCGCCCGGCCTTCGTTCTGCCCTTCAACCGGGCCCTCCGATCCGGCCGGATCGTTGCAATGCCAAGGGAATGACCGTTTCATCCCCGCGACGCGCCGCCCCGGTCCTCGCCTACGCGCACGGCGACGGCGTCTACCTGAACCTCACCAACCGCTGTCCCACGGCCTGCCTGTTCTGCCTGAAGCGCCTGTCCCGCTGGAGCTATGAGGGGAAGGATCTCCGGCTGACCGCGAAAGAGCCGTCCGCGGCGGAGGCGCTCGCGGCCGCGGAGTCCTTCCTGGCCACGGGCAAATATTCGGAGGTCATATTTTGCGGCTATGGAGAAAGCACCTACCGCCTTCCGGCGATGCTCGCCGTGGGCGCCGAGCTCTCCGCCCGCTACCCCGAGGTGCGGCGCCGCCTCAACACCGTCGGGTTGGGAAATCTGATCTGGGGCCGGGACATCGTGCCCGAGCTCAAGCGCTGCGTGGACGCCGTCTCGGTCAGCCTGAACACCGCCGACCCGGAACAGTGGCGGAGGCTGCACGTCCCCCGGCCCGCGTTCGCGGACAAGGGCTACGACGCGGTGCTTAAATTCGTCGTGGACTGCGCGCGCGCCGGGATCGACACGACGGTGACGGCCGTGCGCCTTCCCGGCGTGGAGATCGGCGCCGTCAGGGATCTCGCGCGAAACCTGGGCGTGAAATTCCGGCTCCGGCCCCTTTTGCGCGACACGAAGCGCGCCGGGAGCTGACGTGAACGGCCGGGAGGCCCGCGTCGCCGCGTTCGCGGCGGCCGGGATCGCCCTGCATCTTCTCATGCGCTTCGCGCTCCACGCGCCCGCGCCGTGGCCGCCTTTCCCGCTGTACGCCGTCCTGATCGCGGGCGGGCTTCCCCTCGGCTGGGATCTCCTCATGAAATTGAGATCCGGGGAAGGCGGCGCGGACCTCCTCGCCGCCCTGTCCATCGTCGTCGCGATCGTCATGGGCGAACCCATGGTCGGCTCGATCCTGATTCTCATGCTCTCCGGCGGCGCGGCGCTGGAGCGCTTCGCCTCGCGGCGGGCCTCGGCGGTGCTGCAGGCCCTGGCCAAGCGCATGCCCCGCCTCGCCCACCGGCGGAACGGGACCGCCATGGAGGACGTCGGGCTGGACGCGTTGGCCGTCGGCGATCTCATCGTCGTCTTTCCCCACGAGGTGGCCCCGGTGGACGGCGTCGTGATCGAAGGTCACGGCGCCATGGACGAGGCCTATCTCACCGGAGAGCCCTTCGGAATATCGAAGGCCCCAGGGTCCGCGGTCCTCTCGGGCGCGGTGAACGGGGAGGCGGCGCTCGTCGTCCGCGCCGAGAAGCTCCCCGCCGATTCCCGCTACGCGAAGATCGTGAGGGTCATGGAGGCCGCCGAGCGCGACCGCCCCCGGCTGCGGCGTCTCGGCGACCGGCTGGCGGCCTGGTACGCGCCGCTGGCGGTCTGCGCGGCGCTGGGCGCCTGGCTGGTCAGCGGCGATCCGTCGCGCTTCCTGGCGGTGCTGGTGGTGGCCACTCCCTGTCCCCTCCTCATCGCGATCCCCGTGGCTGTCATCGGCGCCATCTCCTTGTCGGCGGAGCGGGGCATCATCATCAAGAACCCGTCGGTGCTCGAGCTGATCGCCGAGTGCCGCACGGTGATCTTCGATAAGACCGGCACTTTGACCTCCGGGGAGCCGACTTTGACCGGGGTCACGTGCGCCCCGGGGTTCGGACGCGACGAAGTCCTCCGCCTCGCCGCCGCGCTGGAGCAGTACTCGCGACACCCGCTGGCGTCCGCCATCGTGAAGGCGGCGGGCGCGGCGCCGCCGCCCGCCGGCGAAATCGGCGAAACTCCGGGACAAGGCCTGCGCGGAACGGTGGACGGACGCGCGGTGTGGATCTCCGGCCGCGACAAGGCCGGCGCGCGCGCGGAGAGACTGCCGCCCCCGGCCGAAGGCCTGGAGTGCCTGGTCTTCGTGGACGAACGCTTCGCGGCCGCGTTCTCCTTCCACGACGTTCCCCGTCCCGACAGCCGCAACTTCCTGACCCATCTTCCCGGATTGCACAGCGTCACCAAGGTGATGCTCGTCTCCGGCGACCGGGAAGCCTCCGTCCGCTACCTGGCCCGGACTTTGGGCATAGACGTGGTGCGCGCGGGCGTGAACCCCGAAGGGAAAGTCGCCATCGTCGCCGCGGAGACCCGTCTGGCGAAGACCTTGTTCGTGGGCGACGGCATCAACGACGCTCCCGCGCTTCGGACCGCCACCGTCGGCGTGGCCTTCGGCCCCAACAACGACGTCTCCTCGGAAGCGGCGGACGCCGTCATCCTGTCGCCGTCCATCGCCAAGATCGACGAACTGATCCACATCGGAGAGCGGATGCGGAGCATCGCCCTTCAATCCGCCGTGGGCGGCATGGCCCTGAGCGTCATCGGAATGGCCGCGGCGGCCGGGGGCCTGCTGTCTCCCGTCCAGGGCGCCGTCGTCCAGGAGCTCATCGACCTGGCCGCCGTGCTCAACGCCGTCCGGGCCGCCTGGCCCCCCGCCCGGCTCACCGACTACTAGGCCCGGGTCAGCGTTCGGCCGAGGGGGCGGCCAGCACGGGCACCGACGCGTGGCGGGTCACCCTCTCGATGGTGGTTCCCAGCACGAAATCGCCGAACAGCGATTTGCGGTGCGCCGTCATCGCCACCAGGCCGTGACGCCGGGATTCGGCCAGGATGGCGGAGATGGGTTCGCCTCCAAGGAGCAGCACCCGCGGGGAGACCTTCGCGCGCAGTTCCGCCGGCAGACGCTTGAGCAGCGCGTTGATGAAAATCAGGGGATTGCCTTCCTCCGCGCCGCGCGCGTTGACGTGGAGAACGACCAGCTGCGCGCCGAAATGCACCGCGGCCTCGGCGCCCAGCAGCAGGCCCTTGAACGCGTACGGCTGAAGGTTCACCGGCGCCAGCACGCTGCGGATCTCCTTGGGCGGCGCGGCGCGCACGGCCAGAACCGGGACGAGGGACTCGCGCATCACCGATTCGGCCACGGAACCGAACGCGGCCCGCGCCAATCCCGTGCGCCCGTGCGTTCCCACGACGACCAGATCCGAACGCCGCCCCCGGCGCAAGATGGCGGACACGGAGTCCCCCTCCTCGACTCTCCAATCGGCGGCGTCGGGGCGCTCCCGCTTCATCCGGGCCAGAACGTTCTTTTTCGTGCCGGCCGACAAGGGCGGGGCCGGCATTCCCATCACCGGAACGGGCGGGAGGTCGTACACGAACAGCGAATCGAGACGGGCGTCGGGCGCCGCGAAGCGCCGCGCCCAGGCCCACGTGCCGCGGGAGGCGGGTGAGAGATCGTCCGGAACCAGGATGCGCCGCGCGGGAAAAGTCATAACGCCTCCGTGAGCCTTGGCCACGCTCCAATATACCGCAACATTCCGGCCCCGGTGGGTGGCGTGGAACGATCGCCCGGGCTGTTTCGTTGCATAGATTCACGACTGCGCGGGTCCGAATATCCGGCGCGACCAGACATGGGACAGTGCCTGAACATATCGCAGGGCGGAGAATACGCCATCGCCTCTCTCGCCCGCCTCGCCCTCGGATTTCCCGAAGCCGTGCCCGTCTCCATCCTCGCCCGGACGCAGGGCGTGCCCGCGGCGTTTCTCGCGAAGATCCTGGGACGCTGCGCGAAGGCCGGGATCGTGCGCTCCCGGACCGGCCCCTCGGGCGGCATGAGCCTGGCGCGGAGCCCGGAGCTCATCCCTGTCCTGGACATCATCGAGGCGTGCGAGGGCCCCTTGGAGCGCGCCCGCTGCGTCTTCTATTCCGAGCGCCCCTGCGCCGGCACGGACTGCCTGATCTACTGCCCGCTCCGGCGCAAGGAAGAAAATATGCGACGCGATTTGAGGGAGACCACGCTGGCCGACATGGCGCGGTCTCTTCAGGATCATCCGCTGTCTCAAGGAGGACGGGAATGGACGCAGCGACGAGCGATATGACGGAGTGGAGCGAGGAGGACGGAGGGCACGTCGGCCTCTGGCTGTTCATTCTGTCCGAGATCATGCTGTTCGGCGCGTTCCTGGCCGCCTACGCCAGCACCCGGCTGGGCAACGCCGATTGCGCGCTGGGCACGGTCGTGTGGCCGGAGGCGGGTCACATGCCCGGCGTGGCGATGGCCGCGCTGAACACCGTCGTCCTCCTGACCAGCTCCTACACGATGGTCCGGGCGATTTCCCGGGCGGAGCGCGGCGATCGCGCGGGATTCCGCGCGAACCTGATCGCGACCATGGTCCTGGGAGCGGTCTTCCTGGTGGTGAAGAGCGCCGAGTACGCGCTCAAGGTCTCCTACGGCTATTACCCCGGCTCCGACCTGGCCAAAGCCAACCCCGGACTGTCGATCTTTCTTTCCTACTACTACCTGCTGACCATCCTGCACGGCGTGCACATCGTCGCCGGCCTGGTCTGGAACGGCGTCGCGCTGTCCTCGGCGCGGGAAGGCGCCGACATGGCGCGCGTGGCGCGCAAGGCGGAGTACGCCGGGCTGTACTGGCACTTCGTGGACGTGGTGTGGGTGTTCCTGTTCCCCCTGCTCTATCTGATCTGACCGGAGACCAACGATGAAGAAAGAACTCGAAGCGCGATCCGACGACGCCCTGAACCTCGGCGTCTACCTGATCCTCCTGGCGCTCACCGGCGCGACCCTGTCCGCCAGCCTGTTCAACCACGGCGGGCGGATCATGGCCGTGTCCGTGGCGCTGGTGATCGCCTCGGTGAAGGCCAGCCTCATCGGCTTCTACTACATGAACCTGCGCCGCGACCGCGCGCTGACGTTCGCGATCATCGGCGTCGGGCTGATCGCCGTGCTGATCCTCCTGGCCGGCATTCTCCCCGACATGACGTGGGCCCGGTTCTGATCGAATGAGACGGCTCCTCCTCTGCGCGCCCCTCCTGCTCGCGGGCGCCTGCGCCCGGCGTAGCGCTCCCGAGGTCTTGGCGGTCCTGCCCGATTTCGCCATGACGGCGGTCGGTCCGGACGCGGAAACGGCCTTCGGGCTCGGGGACATGCTGGGCAAGGTCTGGGTCGTCGACTTCATCTACACGCATTGCTCCGGGCCCTGCCCGCTGCTGACGGAGCGCCTGAGCAAGCTGGCCGAGTCCCTGCCCCCGCAGATCGGCCTGCTGACCGTCAGCGTCGACCCCGAGGGCGACACGCCCGAGCGCCTGCGCGCCTACGCCAAGAGCTACGGAGCCGACCCGCGCCGCTGGGTGTTCCTGCGCGGAACCGGGCGGCAGACGTACGAACTCCTTTACGCGGGCTTCCGCCTGCCCATGTCCGCCGACGCGAAGGCCGCGCCGGACGCCCGCGTGATGCACAGCACCCGCTTCGTCCTGGTGGACAAGAACGGCGCGATCCGGGGATTCTACGACGGGCTCGGAGACTCGGACAACGACGCCTTGGCGCGCGACGCCCGGCGGCTTCTGGAGGTCGACTCGTGAGGAACAAATCCGTTATTCCGTTCGTGGCCGTCGTCGGCGGCGGGATCGCCTGCGGCCTGATGTGGATCTTCCGTCATTTCCCGACGATGCCTCTGCAGGCCTCGGTCCAGGCCGAGCACGTGGATTCGGCGTGGAACGGCCTGTTGATCGTCGAAACGACCATCTACGGCCTGGTCATGTCCGTCCTTCTCTACTGCCTGTTCATGTTCCGCGCGACGAATCGCGCGGAGCAGGGAGAGAAGTTCGACCGCAGCCCGGGCCGCATCGTCGAGGTCGGCTGGATCCTGATCAGCGTCGCGCTGACGCTGTGCCTGGCCGCGCTGGGCGCCCACGAACTGCGCGCGCTGATCAGCGATCCCAGCGCCGACATCGACGTGGAGGTCCACGCCCAGCAGTTCAACTGGGAGTTCTATTACCCGGCCACGAAGCAGTACGGAACCAAGCTCTTCATGGAGCAGGGCAAGCGGCACCGGATCATCCTGACGTCGAAGGACGTCGTGCATTCGTTCTGGGTGCCGGAATTCCGCATCAAGCAGGACGCCGTCCCGGGAAAGGTCATTTCCATGATCATCACGCCGACGAAGACCGGAACCTACACCGTGATGTGCAACCAGCTCTGCGGCTGGGGCCACACGGACATGCAGGGCGCGGTCGAGGTTCTGGATCACGCCGGCTTCGAAGCGAACACCAAGGCCTCGGATTTCTGACGCCGCACCGACAGACACGGAGAACGCCATGACCGAATTTTTCGTCGCGCTCGTCTCGGGAATCGCCCTATTCGGGCTCGGCTCCTATTTCCTCGCCGACGTCCTGGGCGCTCAAGCCGCCTGCGTCGTCAGCTATCTCGCCGCCCTGTTGACGTTCCTGGGCCTGATCGGCGGCGGCAAGGCGCTGCGCAGCTACGCCCGCGGACAGGAGCCGGCGGAGAAGCACGGCCTCGTGCGCTACTTCTCCTTCGACGTGGACCACAAGGTCGTCGGCGTGCAGTACATCGGCGCGGCCCTGATCGTGTTCGTGTTCGGCGGCCTCATGGCGCTGCTCATGCGCCTGGAGCTGGCCCATCACGGCCTGCAGTACATGACGCTCCAGCAGTACAACACGACGATGTCCCTGCACGGAATTTCCATGGTCGTGGTGGCCCTGATCGCCACGGCCGGCGGTCTGGGCAATTTCGTGGTGCCGCTGCAATTGGGCGCCCGCGACATGGCCTTCCCGCGCATGAACGCTCTGAGCTTCTGGCTTCTCCCCCCGGCGGTGCTGATGCTCCTGGCGACGCCGTTCTTCGGCGGCCTGGACTTCGGCTGGGCCGCGTACGCGCCCCTGTCCACGCAGGGCGCGGGCCTGGGCAAGCAGATGTTCATCCTGGCCTTCGTCACCGCGGGCTTCTCGTCCATCTTCGGCGGCGTGAATTTCATCGCCACGGCCATCACCATGCGCGCCAAGGGCATGACCTGGATGAAGGTCCCGATCTTCTCGTGGTCCATCATCTGCACGGCGGTCATCCAGACCATGGGCACCTCGGTGGTCGCGGCCTCGCTGATCATGGTGACCTTCGACCGCATGCTGCACACCAGCTTCTTCAACCCCGCTTTGGGCGGCAACGTCCTGCTGTACCAGCACCTGTTCTGGTTCTACTCGCACCCGGCCGTCTACATCATGATCCTGCCCGCTTTGGGCACGGCCATGGAGATCGTGCCGACTTTCTCGCGCAAGCCGCTGTTCGGCTATTCGCTGGCGGTGGGCTCCTTGATCGCCATCGTGGTCCTGAGCTTCGTGGTCTGGGCGCACCACATGTTCACGTCCGGAATGTGGGCTCTCCTGAAAATGCCGTTCATGATCAACACGGAGCTGATCTCCATTCCCACCGGCATGTTCTTCCTGGCGGTCCTGGGCACGCTGTGGCGGGGCAAGATCCGCCTCGACGCGCCGATGATCTGGGCCTTGATGGAGGTGGCCAACATCCTGATTGGCGGTCTGACGGGCATCCCGCTGGCCGACGCCCCCACGGACTTCCATCTCCACGACACCTGGTTCGTGGTCGCGCATTTCCACTACACCATCATGGGCGGCGCGGTGTTCGGCTTCTTCGCCGCGTTCACCTACTGGTTCCCGAAGATGAGCGGCAAGCGCCTGAACGAGTCGCTGGCCAAAACCCAGGCGACGTTGATGTTCGTGGGTTTCAACTGCCTGTTCATCCCCCTGTTCTGGCTGGGCACGCACGGCATGCGCCGGCGCGTGGCCGATTTCCCGGCCTGGATGGACCCGATCCAGACCTTCGCCAGCCTGTCGGCGCTGATCGTCGCCTCATCGGTGCTGCTCTTCGTCTACAACGTCTTCCGCTCGCTTAAGCGGGGCGAACCGGCGGGAGACAACCCGTGGGAAGCGAAGACCTTGGAGTGGAAGGCGCCTTCCCCGCCGCCGCACGGCAACTTCAAGACGCCGCCCGTCGTCACGGAAGATCCCTACAACTACGGCGTCGGAGCGTAGAAACCGATGAAAGACTGGCTGATCCTGGCGAAGCCGCGCATCACCGTGATGGTGGCGTTGTGCGCCGCCGCGGGATACGTGCTGGCACCTGAGCCGCACGATGCCGTCCGGCTCGCCTGGACCATCCTGGGCGTGGCACTGGCCGCGGCTTCGACCGGGTGCCTCAATCAAGTGCTTGAGGCGGAGTTGGACGGACGCATGCACCGCACCCGGAACCGTCCGGTCCCGGCGGGACGAGTGTCCGCGGGCGCCGCGCATGCCTTGGGCTTGGCCTGGGGCGCGGTGGGACTGGTCCTCTTATTCTGGAAGGTCAACGCGAGCGCCTGCGGACTGACCGCCTTCACCTTGGCGAGTTATTTACTCGTCTACACCCCCATGAAACGGTTCTCCCCCGCGTCCACCTGGGTGGGCGCGATCCCGGGCGCCATGCCGCCGGTGATCGGTTGGGTCGCTGCCGGAGCGCCGTTGGACGCGCGCGCGGCCGCCCTTTTCGCCGTGCAGTTCCTCTGGCAGATGCCGCATTTCTTTGCGTTAGCGTGGATGTACCGCGAGGATTACGCGCGAGGCGGTTATCGCGTGCTGGCCGTGACGGAGCCCGACGGAATCTCCACCGGCCAGCAGATGGCGGCCACGGCGGCGTTGCTCATTCCCGCCTCTCTGTCGCCGTACATGCTGGGAATGGCAGGCACGCCCTACCTGATCGGCGCATTGGCGCTGGGATCGATCTTCCTGGCGCTCTCGCTCCGCGCGGCCAGGGAATTGACCGCGGCATCGGCCCGCGGCGTGTTCCTCGCCTCGCTCGCCTACCTGCCTTTGGTTCTGGGCCTTCTCGTCGCCGGCCGGCGCTAGCCGGCTAAGGAACCGCGACCGGCGCCGGAGCCGGCGCGCCGTCGATGTCCCGCAGGAACGCCTCGGTCCGATGCGCCTCGCCGCCGTGCCCCGCCCAGCGGCGGCAGCGCTTCGACAGTTCCTTGACGTGAGGCAGCAGACAGGCGCCCAAGCGTCCCTCCCCGGGCTTCACGTTCTTGCACCAGCGGTCGATGTCGGTATGGCACGCTTTCACGCCCTTGCCGGCGCCGCCGGGCACGGTCCGGGCCTGATCCACGGCCGTCTCGTGCTTGGCCTTCTGGGCGTACACCGTCGGAACGAACGCCAGAACGAAGAGAATCGCGCGCAGCATATGGTTCGGCCTCCTCAAACGGGGATGCGGACGGATATCCCATTGAAGGCTAGCAACGAATCGGCCGCTCACTTCGGTCCGCGCGACAAACCGCCCAAGCCGGAGACCGTCGCGAGCCCCCCTCCGATCAACAGCCATAGGGAACGGTCCGTCGGCGCGCCCGTGACGATCCGGGACACGCCCGAACCCAACGAGTGATACGCGTCCCAGCCGAGCGCCAGAAGTGCGACGCCCAGGATCAACAGCGCCAAGGACGCGATTCGGTTCATCTCAGGCCCTCGTCAACGCGTGCAGCGCGGAATTGACGATCGCCAGCACGAACGCGAAGCCCAGCGCCCACCAGAAGCTGGCGACCTTGAAGCCGGGCACCAGCGCCGCCGTCAGCATGACCAGGCCGGCGATGACGACGAAAGTGAAGAGGCCCAAGGTCAGGACGTTGATCGGCAAAGTCAGCACCAGCAGGATCGGCCCCAGCACGGCGTTCACGACGCCCAGCACGATCGCGACCGCGACCGCCGTTCCGAAGCCGTCGATGGTCACGCCGCTGAGCAGGCGTCCCGTGATCAGGACCGCCACGGCGCTGACCAGGATGTTGACGATGATGTTCATGAATTAATGCCCGAAGTAATAGCGCAGGCCCAGGCCGGCGTCCATGCCCACGCTGGTGCCGGGCGTCAGGCGGAAGACGGGAACGATTTCCAGGAATATTTCCACGGGGTTGTTCGGCAGCCAGTACGCGATGCCGGCGACCGTGCGGATGCCGAATTCGGCGTCGTGCAAAGTGCGGACCTGCGCGCCGAGTCCCAGGTAGACGGGCATCTTGCCCTGCGCCGGCTGAGGCAGAACGGTCCAGCTGTGCCACAGATAGTCGCCGTACACCGCCAGATGCGTGCTGAAACCGACGCCCGCGTCCACGGCCCGCGTTCCGTCGATCCAAAGCTTTCCGGTGACGCCCGTCGGGTTGCCGATGACGACGCCGGCCCCCAGGTCCCCGGCTTTCTGTGCGCGAAGCGGCGCCGCGGCCGCGAACAGGAAGGTCAGAACCAACAGTGTCTTTTTCATTTGATCTCCAGGAATTTAGCGGCCGACGAGGATTTTCCGAGGGGAAGGCCGCTTTCGGACCAGTCTTTGAGTCCGCCTTCATATATGTAAACGTTGCCGTAGCCGCAGGACACGAGGGTCGCGACGGCCTGCCGGGCGGCCGCGCAGTCCGGTCCGGCGCCGTAGACGACGACGGCGTCCTTCTTGGAGGCGATCGCTCCGCCCGCGAGCTGCGCGGCGATCGAATCGCAGGAAACCCAGCGCGAACCCGCAATGTGGGCGTCCTTCTTGTGAAGCGCCGGCGGCAGGACGTTCCATAAGTGGAACTGCTCCCGGTCGTCGATCATGGCCTTCAGCTCCGTCCGGCTGATGACCTGATGCTTCGCTGCGGCGGGGGCGCTCTCCGCCGGCGCCGAGCGCCAGGGAATCCCCCCGCGTCGCGGCTCCTTTCCGGGGACCGCGGCCAGGAAGCGCTTCACCGTCTCCTTCATCAAGTTCAAATCGAAAGGCTTCGTGACGTACTCGTCCGCGCCCAGCTCCAGGGCCTTCTTCGCCGTGTCCATGTCGTTCATGCCGGTCAGGACGATAATGTTCATGTTCGCGAAGGTTCCGCGGACGGCTTTAAGGACCTCCAAGCCGCCCATCCGGGGCATGACCATGTCCAGCAGCATCAGCCGCGGCTTTTCAACCGTGAGCATCCGCAGAGCCTCCTCCCCCGACTTGGCCAATAGAACTTCGGCCTCCGAACCCAGAAGCAGGCTCAGCATCCGGCGGACGGCCTGGTCGTCGTCGACCACTAATATTTTTCCTGGTCCGCGGACTTTCCCGCCGTTCGTTTCCATGGTTGCACCCACACTATACGCTTACCCGCGTTCCCCGCCTATGAGGAGTTCTACGCAGGAAGGCGCGTATAACTCCGCATTGGTGAGGACATCGCGGTCGCGTATACTCGAATCATCCCCATGACAAAGAAAATCGCGGTTCCTATCGTCGTCGACACGGCCTCCGGTACGGCGGAAGGTCTCACCGAGGTCCGCCGCAAAGAGACCCTGCTCAAAACCGGGGCTTTGCAGAGCGCCATCTTTAACAGCGCCAACTTCTCCAGCATCGCCACCGACGCCAAAGGCGTCATCCAGATCTTCAACGTCGGCGCCGAGCGCATGCTGGGCTACGCCGCCGCCGACGTGATGAACAAGATCACCCCCGCCGACATCTCCGATCCGCAAGAGGTGATCGCGCGCGCCAAAGCGCTGAGCAAGGAGCTCGGCGAAACGATCACCCCCGGCTTCGAGGCGCTGGTCTTCAAGGCCTCCCGCGGCATCGAGGACATCTACGAGCTGACCTACATCCGCAAGGACGGCAGCCGCTTCCCCGCCGTCGTCTCCGTCACAGCCCTGCGCGACGACAAGAGCGCCATCATCGGCTACCTGCTCATCGGCACCGACAACACCGCCCGCAAGCAGGCCGAGGCGGCCTTGCTCAAGGCCGGCGCCCTGCAGAACGCCATCTTCAACAGCGCCAACTTCTCCAGCATCGCCACCGACGCCAAGGGCGTCATTCAGATCTTCAACGTCGGCGCCGAGCGCATGCTGGGCTACAAGGCCGCCGACGTGATGAACAAGAACACTCCCGCCGACATCTCCGATCCTCAAGAGGTCGTCGCCCGCGCCAAGGCGTTGAGCTTGGAGCTCGGAGAGACCATCGCGCCCGGCTTCGAGGCCCTGGTCTTCAAGGCTTCCCGCGGCATCGAGGACATCTACGAGCTCACCTATATCCGCAAGGACGGCTCCCGCTTCCCCGCCGTCGTCTCCGTCACCGCCCTGCGCGACGACAAGAACGCCATCATCGGCTACCTGCTCATCGGCACCGACAACACCGCCCGCAAGCAGGCCGAGGCGGCCTTGCTCAAGGCCGGCGCCCTGCAGAACGCCATCTTCAACAGCGCCAACTTCTCCA
>JBIOJO010000010.1:0-81445 GCA_044450965.1 Elusimicrobiota bacterium
TACGGCGTGGCGCTGTACAACCCGCGCAGCCTGATCGCGCTGCGCCTGCTGACGCGCGGCATCGGCAAGTTCGACGCGGACGCGTTCTTCGCGGAACGCATCGGCTCCGCGGTGGACTTCCGCCGCAAGACGTTGGGGCTCGAGACGGTCACCGACGCGTACCGCCTGGTCCACGACCACGGCGACGGCCTGCCGGGCCTGGTGGTGGACCGCTACGGCGACTGCATGGTGCTGGAGTTCTACTCGCTGGGGATGTACAAGGCCGCGGCCCGCATCGAACGCGCGCTGAAGGCGCATTACCCGAACGCGCGCTTCTTCCACCGCGCCTCCCCCCACACGCAGAGCATGGAAGGCTTCGACCTGAAGCCGAACATGGGCAACGGCACGCGCATCAAGGAGAACGGCGTCACCTTCCTGATCGACCCCTCCAGCGGCTACAAGACCGGCTTCTTCACCGACCAGCGCGACAACCGCATGGCGCTCACGCAATTCACGCGCGGCAAGAAGGTCCTGGACGTGTGCTCATACACCGGCGGCTTCGGGATGTACGCGAAGAAGATCGGCGGCGCCGAGGAAGTCACGGCCGTCGAACTGGACCCCGAGGCGGGCGAGCTGCTGAAGAAGAACGCCAACGCCAACAACGTCCGCATCGACTGCGTCACCGCCGACGCCTTTCCTTATCTCAGGCAGGCGGGGCAGAACGCGCGGCGCTACGGCGTGATGGTGCTCGACCCCTACAAGCTGATCGCCAACCAGGAAGGCTGGGCCCTGGGCCGCCAGAAATACATCGACCTCAACCGCCTGGGCGTCTCCCTCATGGAGCCGGGCGGCATCCTGGTCACCTGCTCGTGCTCCGGCATGCTGCCATGGGACGAGTTCCTGCAGTTCGTGCGCACGGCCGCAGGCTCCGCCGGCCGCCGCGTCCAGATCTTCCGCAAGAGCGGCGCGGGCGCGGACCACCCGTTCGCCGCGGACCATCCCGAGGGCGAGTACCTGAAAGTCCTTTGGTGCCGCGTCCTTTGATCCGCGCGCGCGAATGATCCTCGTCACGGGCGCCACCGGCACCGTCGGCCGGCATCTGGTTCTTGAGCTGAAAACGGCGGGCGCGCCTTTCCGCGTTCTCACCCGCGACCCCGCGAAGGCCCACGCGCTCCTGGGCGCGGCGGAATTCGCCATCGGGGACCTGTCCCGTCCCGAAACGTTCCCGGCCGCGCTGCACGGCGTCGAGGCCGCGTTCATCCTTTCGCCCCTGGACCCGGCCTTGGCCGCCTGGGAGGCCAGTTTCGCGCGAGCGGCGAAAGCGGCGGGGGTCAAACGCCTGGTCAAACTGTCGGCGCTCGGCGCCGATCCCCGCTCCAAGCTGACCTTGGCGCGGTGGCACGGCGACGCCGAGGAGGAGGTCCGCCGCGTCGGCCTGCCTTGCGTGATGCTGCGCGCCGCCGCGTTCTACCAGAATCTCCTGTCGAACGGCGATTCCATCCGCCGCGGAGCGCTGGCCGCGCCGATGGGCTCCGCGCGCGTCGCGATGATCGACGCGGGGGACGTCGCCGCGGTCGCGGCCGCCGCGCTGACGTCCGGTTCCCTGGACGGGGCGGCCCCGGTCCTCACCGGCCCGGTCCCGCTCTCGTACGCCGGAATCGCGGCCGTCCTGACGAAGGTCCTGCGGCGCCCGATCTCTTACGTGGACGTCGACCCGGAGGACGCGCGCCGCGGCATGCTCGCCGCCGGAATGCCCGCATGGCTGACCGAGGCCGTCTTGGGCCTGGCCGAGGAGTTCCGCTCCGGCCGCGCCGATCTCGCGACCGACGAAGTGCTCCGCGCGATCGGCCGCGCTCCGACTTCCTTCGAGGGATTCGCTGACGACCACGCGCGCGCGTTCTCCTGAACCGCCGCGCGCATAGGCCCGAGGGCCTATTTTCTTATAGGCCTTAGGACCCTGGTCCCTATTCCCTTCAGGACCCATCATGTGCTAGCCTGTAATCCTTGAAATTTGGTCAAGGAGTATCCACCCCCGAGCCGAACTCGGGCACCAGGAGAGCGGAGCCGCGATCCGCTCTCTTGGTTTTTTTTGTTCTCGCGGACGTCACCGCCGAGGGACGTAAGACGGTCGGAGGCCGAAAACGATGAAAAGAAAGATGGCCGCACTGGGAATCCTCTTGCTCGCGCTCGCCGGGAAATCCGCGAACGCCGAGCCGGGATTCTTCGACAGACTGCTCCCCGCGAGCGCGATGGAATCGCTCCGCTCGCTGAAGGAGAGCCTCACCCCCGCGAGTGCGGACGACAAGAAGGCGGTGTTCACGCCTCTGGCCCTGCCCAACCACGGAGGAGGTCCGCAGCCGCAGCAGCCGCCCCACCAGCAGCCGCCCCGCCAGGAGCCTCCGCGCCAGGAGCCTCCGCGCCAGCAGCCGCCTCGTCAGGAGCCTCCGCGCCAGCAGCCGCCTCGTCAGGAGCCTCCGCGCCAGCAGCCGCCTCGTCAGGAGCCTCCGCGCCAGCAGCCGCCTCGTCAGGAGCCTCCTCGCCAGCAGCCGCAGCAGCCTCAGCGGCCGCCGCAGCAGCCGCCCCATCGGGATCCGGTTCCGGCGCCCCAGCCGCCGCACCGCGATCCGAATCCGGCGCCGGCTCCCCAGCCGCCGCACCGGAATCCGAATCCGACCCCGGCTCCCCAGCCGCCGCATCGCGATCCGAATCCGACCCCGGCTCCCCAGCCGCCGCACCGGAATCCGAATCCGACCCCGGCTCCTCAGCCGCCTCACCGCGATCCGAATCCGGCGCCGGCTCCCCAGCCGCCTCACCGGAATCCGAATCCGACGCCGGCTCCCCAGCCGCCTCACCGCGATCCGAATCCGACCCCGGCTCCCCAACCGCCGCACCGCGATCCGAATCCCCCTCACCGGGATCCGAATCCGGCGCCCCGGTGCCCGGATCCGCGCAATCCGCGCTGCCCGCAGAATCCCCAGCGCCCCCCGGCGCCGCCGCCCGTGAATCAGCATCCGCCGGTCGTCGTCCATCCCCAGCAGCCGGGTCACCCCGGCAACGGAGATCATCGGATGCCCGATGCCCCTAAGCCCCTTCCGGGCGGAGGGATCGATCCCCGTCACCACGGAGACGACCGCGCGGTTCATCCGCCGCACGACCGCGACGGCCATCAGGTGCCGCAGCAGCCGTGGAAGGATCATAACGGACGCGTCATCCCGCCCGACCACGACCGCATCGGCCGCATCGACCGCGGCGACATGCGGGACCGCATCCACGGCGAGCAGGATCACTGGAACCGCAACGATCATGACTATCACTGGCATGATTGGAACGGAATGCCCGTCTGCCACCACTACGACGACTTCGGCTACCACTGGTGGGGCTTCTACGTGGGCAACTCGTACTTCTGGACGCGCTACGACAACGACATGTACTGGTGGTACGACCCGTACTGGCACCGCTGGGTGTTCCTGCGCGACAATCGCTGGTGGTGGCAGGACAACGGGATCACCTACGTGATGATCGACAACAACTACTACCGTTACGGCAACAACGACGGGACGGTGGTCGTCACCCCCGACCCGACGGCGCCCGTCGATGTTCCGCCGGCGGAGCCGAACGCTCCGGCGCCGGAGACGAACCAGACCATGTTCTACAGTCTGGACGGCACGCGATCGGTGCAGATCCTGGGCGACCGGAAGGAAGCCTATCTGTATGATCTGACGATCGCCGACCAGAACGACCGGGAGGCCCGGGGCCGCTGGCTGGGAACCGGAGTGGCGTCCGCGAAGTTCGTGACCGACGACAAGATCGGCGACGACGGGTCGCCCGTTCAGGTCTTGCGCCAGATCGAGCTGACGTTCGACGACGCCTCGAAGTCCGCCGTCGCGGACGTCAACGGCGAGCGCGAGGTGGTCGTGTCCGGGGACGCGCGCAGCGCGGACCTGCTCAACCTGAAGGACGACACGATCGCGCCCGTGCGCCTCACGGACGGCGAGACCGGCGTGACGCTGTTCAACGAGGATAAGCAGGGGACGGACGGGGTCACCCGCCCCAGCCTGCTTCTGGTCATCGTCACGGCCACGAACGAAGCCACCGGCGTGGACGACACGCTGACCTTCGACCGCAACGGCGCGCCTTACACCGCGAACATCGCGGGCGCCGCGCGCGGCGCGTCGCAGCCTCTCGCCCGGCGGGCGGCGGCCAAGAGCCGGCAGCTGCAGGAAAAGGTGCAGGCGTCCGAGACGTTGCGGGCGCTGAGCTCCGGCTTCAGCTGGCAGTAAGCCGTCCTCGACGAATCAACCGCCGCCCCGGCCGAAAGGCCGGGGCGGCTTCTTTTTAGGCCCGGGGTATAATAGCGTGATGAGACCGTTCGCTCTGATTTTGGCCCTGGCCGCGCCCCTGTTCGCCGCTCCCGCGCCGGACCTCGTCGTGGCTCTCGGCGATTCGACGACGGCGGGAACCCCCGCGTTCCGTTCCCCGCTGGAGGCGCCGCCGGACGGACTGGGAGACGTTCAAAGCCAGTACGCCTACTGGCTCATGCGGGCCGATCCGCTCCGGCGCGTGCTCAACCGCGGGATCAACGGCGAGCGCGCCGACCAAATCCGCGCCCGCTTCGCGCGCGACGTCGAGGCCGAGCATCCACGTTTCGTCGTCATCCTGGCCGGCGTCAACGACGTTTACCAGGAACGCCCGCTCGCCGACGCGGAAGCCGATCTGCTGTGGATGTACCGCCGCGCGAAGGCCCTGGGCATCGTCCCGGTCGCCGCCACGGTCCTTCCGTTCACGCGCGCGACGGACGATCAAAGCCGCCGGATCCAGGAGCTCAACGGCTGGATCCGGAGCGCCGCCGTCAAAGAGCGCATCCCGTTCTGCGACACCGCGCGGGCCGCGGCCGATCCGAAGAACCTGCGCCGCCTCAAAGGATCCCCCGACGGCTTTCACCCCGATGTCGGCGGCTATCGCGCGGTCGGCGAAGCGCTCTCGAAGGCGCTGAAAGACGAGCGCTGAGGATCAGTCCTCGGCGCCGAGGAGGTGAGCCAGCAGGCCGCGAGCGGTCGCGATATTCTCCACGTTCTGGACCGTGAAGCCCGTCACCGGCCGCTGGAGGCCGTTGCCGGCGCTCTCCAGGCGTCCCCGTTCCGCCTCCAAATCCCGCATCTCATGCTCGCGCGCCACATCCAGGCCGCCGTCGCGGATGAAGGCGACGATGCGCCGCAGCTCGTCCGCGTCGAACCACACGCCGTGAGGCTTGCACGCGTCCAGGATCACGCCGGAGCATCCGGCGAAGTTGAACCGATTCATCAGCTCACGGCAGACGGGGCACGGCCGGTAGAAAATTCCCGTCTGCGACGGGTCCGAGATCGCGGGGCGCGCCAGAACGGAGCCCGGGCCCATGTACGCCGCCTGCGTCGAACGGTCCTCGCACAGGCGCCTGAACGACGCGGCGTCGGTCCACACCCCTTGGCAGACCGCGCAACCCGACAGGCGCGCCCCGCCGAGGGTGCGAGTGGAAAGCGGCGGACGGTCCGCGCACGTCGGGCAGGTCAATGGCGCGGCCCCTTCCGACGCGGCCTCGGCCACCGCCCCGCACGTCGGGCACCCGCGCGCTTTCGCGTCGATCCACGCGAAGCACCAAGGGCAGCGCACGGGGCTCAGCGCGGCGGAGCAATAGGCGCACGACGCCGACTTCGGGTCGGCCGGAGCGCCGCAGGACGGACAGCGGTACACGCCTGCTTCGTTCATTCCCTGGACCTCATCCGCCGAGTGTAGCGGCGAAAGCTCAGTCGGTCAAGGCGCGGATTTCAGCGGCCGCGGCGGGAAACAGCCGGAGGAGCTCCGCGCGCCCCCCCAGTTCGAAATCGGCGAACTGGAAGGCGGGCGCGACGGTGCAGCCGGCCAAGGCCCATTCCGCGCCGGGGCACGGACGCGCGCCGAACCAACGCCCGGCCGCCACGACCTTCCGCAGGACCTCGCCTTTCTCCAGATTCGAACCCAACACCGTCGTCTCGACGCGGCCGTCGGGAGTTATCTCCACGATCTCCAGCGGGCCGCCCAGGTGGTAATGCCAGATCTCGTCGGACTTGATGCGGTGCAGATTGGACTTCGCGCCGGCCGGCAGCAGATAATAGATCGCCGTGCACGCGCCGTCGGCCGCGCGGTACGTCTCCCGGTAGAAGCCCCCTTCCGGATGCGGCGCCAGGTTCAGGCGCGCGACAAGGGCGTCCGGGGTCATCACCGCGCTCGTCCGTACTGCTTCGGCCACGGCGCCTGGGCGCCGAGAGCCGCCGCGGCGCGCTGGGTCCAATACGGCTCGCGCAGGAACTGGCGCGCGAGAAGGACCGCGTCCGCCTTGCCCGAGGCGACGATCTCCTCGGCCTGCGCGGGCTCGGTGATCATGCCGACGGCGCCGGTCGCGATCTCCGCCTCGCGCTTCACGGCCTCGGCGAACGGGACCTGGAAGCCGGGGCCGACCGGGATTTTGGCGTTCGGAACCGCCCCTCCGCTCGAGCAGTCGATGAAATCCACCCCCGCGGTCTTCAGCTTCTTGGCCAGTTCCACCGTTTGAGACAGATCCCAGCCCCCTTCGACCCAGTCCGTCGCCGACACGCGCACCAGCAGCGGAAGGCGCTCCGGCCAGACGCCGCGCACCGCCGCGGCTATCTCCAAAGGAAAGCGCGTCCGTCCCTCGAAGCCGCCCCCGTACCCGTCGGTCCGCTTGTTGGACAGCGGCGACAGGAACGAGTGCGCCAGGTAGCCGTGCGCGAAATGAAGCTCCACGGCCTCGAAACCGGCCAGCAGGGCCAGCTTGGCCGACGCGGCGAAATTCGCGGTCAGGGCGGAAATGCCGGACGTCGTCAACTCGCGAGGCGCGGGATAGCCCGCGTCGAACGGAACCGCGGAAGGCGCGACCGCCGTCCACGCGCCTTCTCCCGGCTTCAACGGCCCGCCGCCGTCCCACGGCGCCGCGGTGGAAGCCTTGCGGCCCGCGTGAGCCAATTGGATCGCGGGAACCGCGCCCTGCTCCCGGAGGAAGCGCGCCGTGGGCGCCCAGGCTCGAGCGTGCGCCTCGGACCACAGGCCCGAATCTCCGGGAGAGATGCGGCCTTCGGGCTCCACCGCCGTCGCCTCCGCCATCACCAATCCGGCGCCGCCGACGGCGCGCGAACCCAGATGAACCAGGTGCCAATCGGTCGCCAGGCCGTCGCGGCACGAGTACTGGCACATGGGCGAAACGAACACGCGGTTACGGATGTCCACGCCGCGCAGGCGCAGCGGAGAAAAGAGTCGGCTCATGACGGCGATAATACCAATTCACGCCTTCGGTTGACGGAGGCCGCCCGGACCGCTAGACTGTCGTCATGGAACCTCTCCGCATCGGACTTCTTTCCGCCGGCGCGCGCGTCGGCGGCAACACTCAGAAGGTCGCCCGCGTCCTCGCGGCGCGCCTGGCCGCGGTCCCCGGCGTCGCGGTGGACGTCTTCGACCGCGAGCATCCGGAGCTGCCAATTTTCTCGGAGCGCCTGTTCCTGCGCCCGGACCAGGCGGCCCTGTACGAGCCTCTGGCCGCGCGCCTGGCCGCTTGCGAAGCGTTCGTGTTCCTCTCTCCCGAATACAACGGCGGCTACGCCCCCGCGTTCAAGACCTTCATCGACTCCGTCCATCCGAAGTTGTTCGCGGGCAAGGCCATCGGCGTGGCGACCGTCTCCGCGGGGCCCGCGGGCGGAGCGCGCGCGGCGTCCCAGATCCTGCAGATCGCCCTGGCGGTGCTGGGCTATCCCTGCCCGCGCCTCCTGATGGTGCCCACCGTGGACTCCAAGTTCGACGCGGACGGGAATCTCATCGACGCCGACTTCGAGAAAAAGATGAAGGACTTCCTGGACCCCTTCTTGTGGCTGGCCGACGCCGTGGCCGTCAAGCGCCGCGCCGCGCTTTGATAGACTCTTCTTCATGAGCTTCAGCGACGCGCTCCTCGCCTCCTTCGGCCCCGGCTTCCTGGTCATCGTGCCGTCCTTGCTCGCGGTGATCGCCGCCCTCGCGGCCCTGGCCCGCTCCTCCCGCACGCGCCTGATCAGCGCGGCCCTGACCACTTTGGCCGCCGCCGCCGCGTTCGTATTCGCCGCCGCGCTGATGTCCGCCGGAGGCCCCTCCGCCGCCGGGACCATTCGAACCTTGCGCGGCGCGGGCCAACTGCTGGCGACCGTGGCCGGCATCAACGCCGCCGGGCTCCTGCTGTTCGACGCCCTCCTGCCGCGCATGAAAATCCGCATCGCCGCGCTGGCGCGCGACCTGATCCTGGCCGCGGCTTACGCCGTCGGCATCCTGGCCGCGCTCACCGAGGCCGGAGTCAACCTCAGCGGACTGGTCGCCACCTCGGCGGTGATGACCGCCATCGTGGCGTTCTCGCTTCAGGACACCCTGGGCAACATCCTGGGCGGCATGGTGCTCCAGCTGGACCGGACTTTGCAGGCCGGAGATTGGGTCCGCGTCGGCACCGACGAGGGCGTCGTCCGTGAAATCCGCTGGCGGCAGACGCAGATCGCCACCGCGTCCGGCGACGTGGTGGTGGTGCCCAACAGCGCCCTGATGAAGGGCGTCGTCACCGCCCTGGGCCGCCGCGAGGGCGGCCGGCGCCGCCGCTATCTGGTCGCGTTCTCCGTGCCTTACCAGTGGGGTCCCGGCCAGGTCATCGCCGCCGTCGAGAAGGCCCTGCGCGACGATCCCCCGCCGAACGTGGCCGCCGATCCCGCCCCCAGCTGCGTGGTCACCGACTTCCTGGACGGCCGCGCGGCCTACACGCTCCGCATCTGGATCACGGACCTCAACGCCGACGTGACCGCCTGCTCGGCCGCGCGCCTGCGGGTGTTCTACGGACTGGCGCGGGAAGGCATCGCCCTGTCGACGGAGCCGTCGCAGGCGATCTCCTTCGAGGACGGGAAATTAGTGCGCGAGCGGCGTCTGGCGGAGGAGACGACGCGCCGCCTGGCCGCCCTGCGCGGCGTGGACCTGTTCAACGCGCTGACGGAAAGCGAATTCTCGACCCTGGCCGGGCGCCTGAAGACCGCGCCGTTCGCCCCGGGCGAGGCCCTGACGCGGCAGGGCGCGACCGGACACTGGCTCTACATCCTGGCCAAGGGCGAGGCCGAGGTGCAGCTGCGCGGGGACGGCGGCGCCGAAAGGATCGCCCGTCTGAAGGCCGGAGATTTCATGGGCGAGATGGCCCTCCTGACGGGAGAACCCCGCACGGCGACCGTGGTCGCGGTGGACAACGTGGAATGCTACCGCCTGGACCGGGACAGCTTCCGCGACGTCGTCGCCAGCCGCCCGGAAATCGCGGAAAGCATCTCGAAGATGCTCGTCGAGCGGCGCGAGGGCCTGGAGTCCGCGCGCGGCACTTTGGACACGCGCCGCCAGGAGAACCTGCGCGCCGCGCAGGGCGACATGCTCTCCCGCATCCGCCGTTTCTTCGCTCTGTCCTAAGGAACATCCCGATGCCCGAAATCTCGTCCGAAAAAATCACGATCGAAGTCGCGGACGGCACGCTCATGGACGCCTATGTCGCTCGGCCGCAAGGCGGGGGCCGCCGCCCCGGGCTGATCGTGATCCAGGAAGCGTTCGGGGTCAACGCCCATATCCGGGACGTCGCCGATCGCTTCGCGCGGGAAGGCTTCACGGCGATCGCCCCCGAGCTTTTCCATCGCACCGCGCCGGGCTTCGAGGGCCGCTACGACGACTTCCCCGCGGCCGCCCCCCACTACCAGGCCGTCACGACCGGCACCCTCACCGCGGACCTGACGGCCGCGCACGCGTGGCTGCTGGAGCGCGGCGGCGTCGCCGAGGGCAACTGCGCGGCGATCGGCTTCTGCATGGGCGGGTGCGCGGCGTTCCTCGCGGCCTCGTTCCTGCCGCTCAAGGCGGCGGTTTCGTTCTACGGCGCCGGGATCGCGCCGGGGCTCCTGGACCGGGTCCCGAAGATCGCCGCGCCGCTGCTGCTGGTCTGGGGCGGGAAGGACGGGCACATCCCGCCGGAGCAGATCGCCGCCGTGACCGGGGCGCTGCGCGCCGTCGCCAAGCCCTTCGTCAACGCCGAGTTCTCCGAGGCCGGCCACGGATTCTTCTGCGACGCGCGGCCCAGCTACCACCCGGATTCCGCCGCGGACGCCTGGGCCCTCGCCCTCCAGTTCCTCAAAGTCCGCATCGGATGAGCGCGTCCGCCCCAGCGCCGTCCGAGAGCCGCTTCGCCTTCATGCTGAGGGCGCTGCAATACCGGAACTACCGCCTGTTCTTCGGCGGCCAGATCGTCTCGCTCGTCGGGAACTGGATGACCAGCGTGGCCACCAGCTGGCTGGTGTACCGGCTGACCGGCTCGGCGTGGATGCTGGGCGTGATCGGGTTCGCCGGGCAGATTCCGGCCTTCATCCTGGCTCCGTTCGCCGGAATCCTGGTGGACCGGGTGAACAAGCACCGCATGCTGGTGATCACGCAGACCTTGGCCATGCTCCAGTCCTTCTCTCTGGCGGCGCTGGCCCTGAGCGGGCGGGCGACCATCACGGGCCTCATCGTCCTCAACGTGATCGACGGGATCATCACCGCCTTCGACATGCCCCTGCGCCAGTCGTTCGTCGTGGACATGATCGAGAAGAAAGAGGATCTGGGCAACGCCATCGCGCTGAACTCCTCCATGGTCAACGCCGCGCGCCTGGTCGGTCCGTCCCTGGGCGGCGTGATCATCGCGCTGGCCGGCGAGGGCTGGTGCTTCTTCCTGGACGGCGCCAGCTTCCTGGCCGTCATCTTCGCCTTGCTGGCCATGCGCGTTCGCGCCGTCGCGCCCAAGCCGCGCCACGCCGACGGTCCCATGGCGGAGATGCGCGAGGGCTGGGATTACGTGGCGAACTCCAAACCCATCCGCGCGATCATTCTGCTGCTGGCGCTGGTCAGCCTGGTGGGCGTGCCCTACACGGTGCTGATCCCTCTGTACGCCGGCAAGATATTGAACGGCGGCCCTCACACCCTCGGCCTGATGATGACGGCCACGGGCACGGGCGCCTTGGCCGGGGCGATCTGGCTGGCCTCGCGCAAGAGCGTGCTGGGCCTGGGCCGCGTGATCTCCATTTCCGCGGCGGCTTTCGGCGCGGGGCTGATCGCTTTCGCCTACTCCACGAGCTTGTGGCTGTCCCTGCCGCTGCTGCTGGTCACCGGCGCGGGCTTCATGACGCAGATGGCGGCCAGCAACACCATCGTGCAGACCATCGTGGACGACGACAAGCGCGGACGCGTGATGAGCTTCTTCATGATGGCCTTCCTCGGCGCGGCGCCGTTCGGAAGCCTGCTGGCGGGCAGCATGGCCGACCGCTTCGGTCCGCCGCGGACGCTCGTCGTGGGCGGCGTCTGCTGCCTGCTCGGCGCCGCGTGGTTCGCCCGCGGCCTGAAGGACATCCGAGTGGCCATCCGCCCCATCTACCGCCGCATGGGCATCCTGCCGCCCACCGACGAAGCCGCCGCCGAGAGCGCCCGCCTCACCTTCGAAACGCGGGACTAGAGCAAATCAAGCTTTAGCTGCACCCGCATGCCGCACACGGTCATGGCCTGCACGCGGCCCATGAACATCCCGGCCAGGCGCGTGAGCTTGTCGAACCGGGCCGCGAACGCCGACGGCGCGTCCTCGTCCCCGCCCAGGCACAACGACAGCCCGCGTCCGGTGCGGCAGGCGTGCAGAAGGTACGAGCCGCGTACGGCGGATTCCAAGGAAGGAACCCCGGCTTTCTGCGGATCCGTCGCGACGTTCTGCGCGGCGGCGGCCCCGGCGAACATCATCAGCCCGGCGAACAGAATGAGCTCTCGGCGTCTCGGCGTGATGTCGATCATGGGGCTCCTCGGCGCGTCGTCAGCCGACTGTAGCCCCGGCGTGTTACGGCTCTATGTCGACGGGCCGGTCGCCTTTTCGAGGGCCGAAATCAACGCCCGCGCCTGCTCCGCGTTCTCCCCGCAAACGTCGGGCATGGGGCGGAAGCCTCGGCATACCGCGGGATAGTCGGCGCCGCCCCAAAGACGGCACAGCCCCTCCGCGTTCAGGTTCGCGCAGCGGACGCCGGCGGGTTTCCCGTTCGGCATGCCCGGAAGCGGGCTGGAAATGGAAGGCGCGATGCAGCAGGCGGCGCAGCCCGGGCGGCAGTCCATTTCGGCCACTGTAGCAAATGTATAATCGGGACACTTTCCGCCCCGGCTGCTCGTCTTAAAACCGACCGCCTCATGCCCCTCATCGAACTGAAAGACATCACGCGCTCGTACCTGGTCGGCGGCGAGGAGCTGCGCGTCCTGAAGGGGATCACTTTGGACATAGCGGAAGGCGAGTTCGTCGCCATCATGGGGCCGTCGGGCTCGGGCAAGTCCACCTTGATGCAGATCATCGGCCTGCTCGACCGCCCCAGCGGCGGATCCTACAAGCTGATGGGGCGGGACGTGTCCAACCTGTCCGACGACGAGGGCGCGGCCCTGCGCTCGCGCACCATCGGCTTCATCTTCCAGATGTTCAACCTGCTCAAGCGCACCAGCACGCTGGACAACGTCGCCTTGCCCCTGATCTACTCCGGCGCTCCGGACCGGGAGGCGCGCGCCACCGCCATGATCGAGCGCGTGGGCCTGGGCGACCGCCTGGACCACGCCCCGAACCAACTTTCCGGCGGCCAGCAGCAGCGCGTGGCCATCGCCCGCGCCCTGGCCAACCGTCCGCGCATCCTGTTCGCCGACGAGCCGACCGGCAACCTGGCCAGCGATCAGGCCGAGGACATCCTGGGCCTGATCAAGACCCTCAACCGCGAGGGCATCACCGTGATCATGGTGACGCACGAGCCCGACATCGCCGCCCACGCCCGTCGCATCATCCGCATCAAGGACGGCCTCGTCGTCGCGGACGAGCGGCTCGACGGGGGTCCTCTGGCGAAGGCGGCGGTTCCGATCGGCCATGAGATCCAAACGGCGGAATTCAGCCTCGGCGCGGTGCGGGAGTACGCCTCCTCGGCCGGACGCGCGATGGCCGCCAACAAAGGACGCAGTTTCCTCTCCATGCTGGGCATCATGATCGGCGTCGCCTCCGTGATCGCCATGCTGGCCATCGGCGCCGGCGCGCAGAAGGCCATCGAGGCGCGCCTGGCCAGCCTGGGCTCCAACATGATCATGATCTTCGCGCGCTCGCCCCGCATGGCCGGAGTCCGCGGCGGAGGC
Organism: Elusimicrobiota bacterium; assembly: GCA_044450965.1. Classification (GTDB taxonomy): domain Bacteria; phylum Elusimicrobiota; class Elusimicrobia; order UBA1565; family UBA9628; genus GWA2-66-18. The sequence goes on from JBIOJO010000010.1 coordinate 13,198, forward strand.
GGCTACTCGCGGCTGACCCTGGAGGACGCGCGCGCCGTCGCCAAGGTTCCCGGCGTCCTGGACATCTATCCGGAGGCCGAGGGAAACGTCCAGGTCGTCTACGGCAATCAGAACACCCAGACCGAGATGCAGGGCGTGACCCCCAGCTACGAGTCCATCCGCCGCGCGACCCCTTACTACGGCCGCTTCTTCACCGCCGCGGAGGACCAGAACGAGGCGCGCGTGGTCATCCTGGGCCAGACGGTCGTCAACCAGCTGTTCGGCGCGGAGAATCCCGTGGGCCGGACGGTCGAGGTCAACCACACCGCGTTCAAGGTCATCGGCATCCTGCCCTTCCGCGGTTCGGGCAGCGGCGGCGGCGACCAGGACGACATGATCATCGTCCCCATCAACACCTCGATGAAGAAGGTGCTGGGCACCATGTACCTGCACGAGATGGCCGCCGAGTGCGTCACTCCCGAATCCATCGGCCCGGTGATGCAGTCCGTCAAGGCGCTCCTGCGCCGCCGCCACCGCCTCCCCGCCTACAAGGACGACGACTTCACTTTGCGCAATATGGCCGAGATGCAGGCCACGCTCCAAGGCACCACCCAGACCGTCTCCCTCCTGCTGGCCATCACCGCCGCGATCTCGCTGTTCGTCGGCGGCGTGGGCATCATGAACATCCTGCTCGTGTCGGTCAACGAACGCACGCGCGAGATCGGCCTGCGCAAGGCGGTGGGCGCCTCGCGCAACGCGGTGATGGCCCAGTTTCTGATCGAGTCCCTGGCGCTGGCCGCCGGCGGGGGCCTGATGGGCGTGGCGCTGGGCGTGTCCGTGTCCCTGGCGCTCTCCGCCTTCGCCGGTTGGGCGGCGATCATCTCGCCCCAGTCGGTCCTGTTGGCCTTCGGCTTCTCCGCCGGCGTCGGCGTGGTCTTCGGGCTGTGGCCGGCGCGCAAGGCGTCTTTGCTGTCGCCGATCGAAGCCCTGCGCTACGAGTAATCCGGTCCCAAGATTCCCCGGGCTTTCCGTCCCGTTCCGCGTGCCCGAAAGGCCCGGGGACGTCCGGGGCGAAACATGTACGATACGCCGATGATGATGGCCGTTATGTCGCTATTATTGGGCTCTTCCGCCGCGGCGGCCGTCTTTGCGCCGGAAATCCCTCGCCTCCCCGAGCTCTCCGCCGTTTCCGCGCCCATCTCCATACCCATGGCGCCCGCGCCGCAACTCGCCGCGCCGGCAGCCCCCTCCATCGCACTACTCGCACCGGTTCCTTCCGCCGTTCCCGCCGCGCCGCTCACGACCGCCACCAACGGATATCATCTCATCGAAAGAACCGGGAGAAATTCGTTCGGCCACGCCGTTCTGGTTCTGGACCTCCTCGACCCGAGGGATCCATCCGCCGGCACCATCGCGCACATCGACTTGTCGTACAACGGAGACCAAGCGCAACTGGATGGCCCGTTGGACTCGTTCGTCGGCCCAAGCGCCTCCGGAGTCCCGGAAGGGGCGGACCTGACCCATTTCCGGCGCTACCTGTGGTTCGGTCTGGCCGTGAAACCCGACCACCAAGGCCTCGGTCTCGGAGTTCGTCTCATCGACGAGGCCGTCGCGCGTCTTCGCGCCGCCGGCATTCAGACGTTGTACGTCCGCGCCACCGAAGCGTCGCACGGCTTCTATATGCGCCGTTTTGTCGGACGGGTACGCGACGTCGAACCGGAAACAGACACAGACGGCGATAAATTGTATCGCCTCGAGATCGACCTCCGATGAAGCTGGTCGTCGTCGAGTCGCCCAACAAGGTCGGCAAGATCAAGGGCTTCCTGGGCCCCGAGTACCGCGTGGCCGCGTCGTTCGGCCACGTGCGCGATCTCCCTTCCACCGGCGACCTGGCGGTGAAGTTCGAGGGCGGGAAGATCACGCCCACCTACGTGGCCATCGAGCGCTCGACGCGCCACATCAAGGAGCTGACCGAGCTGGCGAAGAAGGCCGACGAGGTCCTGCTCGCCACCGACCCCGACCGCGAGGGCGAGGCCATCGCCTGGCACGTCAGCCGGCTGCTGGGCGAGCGCAAATACGGCCGGGTGGTCTTCCACTCCATCACCAAGGACGCGGTGCAGAAGGCCATGGCCAACGTGCGCCCGCTGGACCAGCATCTGGTGGACGCCCAGCAGGCCCGCCGCGTGCTGGACCGAGTGGTGGGCTGGGTGGTCAGCCCCACCCTGCGCAAGGTCTCCAAGGACGCGCGCTCCGCGGGCCGCGTGCAGTCCGTCGCGCTGCGCCTGGTCGCCGAACGGGAAAAGGAGATCAAGAAGCACAGCGTCGTGGACTACTTCATCCTGTCCGCGAAGCTCGAAAAAGGCGGCTCGCCGCCGCCGTTTTCGGCCAAGCTGATCACGTGGAAGGCCCATCCCCTCGGACAGCGCCTGCGCGACGCCGCGCTGGCGGAGAAGACCGTCGCGTGGGCCAAGACCGTGCCTTGGCGCGTGCTGACCTGCGACCGGCGGGATTCCGCGCGCAATCCCCCGCCGCCGTTCACCACCGCGACGGTCCAGCAGGCCGCGTCGGTGCGCTTGGGCCTCAACCCCGACGCGACGATGAAGCTTCTCCAGAGCCTGTTCGAGGACGGCAAGATCACCTACCACCGCACCGACTCCACCGCGCTGTCGCCCGAGGCGCTGGCCGAGGCGCGCGCGGTGATCAAGGATGAATTCCCGCCCGAGTATCTGCCGAAGGCGCCCGTCGTTCACGCGACGAAGGCCGCCAACGCGCAGGAAGCCCACGAGGCCATCCGCCCGACCCACCCCGAAACCGGCGCCGACGCGCTGGGCGGCGGCGACGCCGGAAAGCTGTACCGGCTGATCTGGCAGCGCTTCATCGCGTGCCAGATGACCGCGGGGCGCGACCAGATCACCACCATCGACGTCGCCTGCGCGCCCGACGCGTGGAAGACGGAGAAGGGCGAATCGGTCCCGATGGGGATATTCCAGGCGAAGGGCAAGGTGCTTCTCTTCGACGGCTGGCGCAAGCTGACCGGCGAGGACGCCACCGAAGAAGCGAAGAAGAAAGGCCGGAAGGACGGCGACGAGGCGGACGACGACGAAAGCGACGGCGAACTGCCCATGGTCAACCCGGGCGACGACCTCCGCCTTCTCGACATCGCCGCGCTGAAGCGCTCCACCAAGCCGCCGCCGCGCTTCACGCAGGCGTCCCTGATCAAGAAGCTGGAGGCCGAGGGCATCGGCCGCCCGTCCACCTACGCGGCGATCATGCGCGTCATTCTGGAGCGGGGCTACGTGCAGGAGCTCAAGCGCAAGCTTCACGCCACCGAACTGGGCTTGGGCGTGACCGATTTCCTGGTCCGCCACTACGGCGGAAACTTCATCGACCTGGACTACACCGCGCGGCTCGAGGACGACCTGGACAAGATCGCCCGCGGCGAGGCGGGCTGGGAAAAGGTCGTCACCGACGCCAGCTTCGCCGTCGTCGCGCTGGCCCGCCGCGCCGGTCTGTGGTACGACCCGCTGGTTCCGCGCCCGCCGAAAAATATCCCGCCGCCCAGCCCTCCCGCCTCTTGATCCCCGCCGTCGCCATCTAGTACTTTAGACCTATTGGCGAGTAGGTCCTTGGACCCTCGTGACGTGGGCCCATCAGACTATACTGACGTTAGGACCTTGTAGTCCCCGGGATTGGCCGGGGAGCATCCACCTTCGGACCTTAATCCGAAGCGGCCAGGGGAGACGGCTGACGTAAGCCGGTTTCCTCTGGTTTTTTTTGGGCCTCCGCACCGCTCAGAATGTTCGCACATGACCAAGGAGGACGTATGACGCCGAAGACCGTGAGATCGTACGCCGGCTGGATGACCCTCTCCGCCGCGCTGATCGCCGCTTCCGCCCACGCCGCCGCGCCCATCACGGACGGGCAGTTCGCCCTCTCCCTGAGCGTGGTCTCCGCGGGCGCCGTCCAGGACGTCTCGGCGCAGAAGGCCGCCGCCGCGAAGGCCGTCGCCGACGCGAAGGCCGCCGCCCAGCAGGCCGAGGACGAGCAGTTCCCCGACGGCCGCGGCTGGAACCCGACCATGACCATCCAGTCCAACGCCGCGTCCATCCTCTCGGTGCGGGTCTCTCCGGACTCGTCCTACACGCCCGGGCACCTCTGCTCTCCCAGCGACCCGAACTTCAAGGAGTACCGCTACGCGGAGCATATTCCCTACTGCAACCGGAACGTGACCCAGCAGATGAAGACCGACATCTCCTCGCACTACGGCGTCCTTCAGAGCGCGTGGAACAACTACGAGTTCGACCACCTGATCCCGCTGGCCATCGGCGGGGACAGCTCGATCGACAACCTGTGGCCCCAGCCGCACGCCCCGGGCTCCCCGGACGGCAGCGAGGGCAAGGACAAGCTCGAGGAGCAGCTGTACCTGCAGATGAAGGCGGGAACCCTCGCGCAGGCCGACGCGGTCAAGCAGATCTACGCTTGGTTCACGGTCTCGGACATGGCCCAGAAGGCCGTCCAGATCACGAGCCGGTGATATGACCGAGAAAGTTTAGCCCCGCCTCGAAACGAAAGACCCTCGGCCGAAAGGCCGGGGGTCTTTTATTTTGGGGCCGCCTTACAACTTCACGCGCAGGCCGGCGAAGGCGGCGAACGGGGGCGCCGGGCTGACCGTGCGCGCGTCCGTGACGCCGCCCGGGATCGCCGGATAAGGAACAGCGCTTTGATCGGTGAAGGTCCCGTACACGTCGTAGCGGCGGTCGAACACGTTGTCGGCGCCGGCGAAGAGACTGATCACCTTCGTGCACGCGTACTCCGTCCGAAACCCGACCACCCAGTAGCCCGCCAGCGGCGCGGTCCGGTTGGACTCGTCGCCTTGAAGAAACTGGCCGCTCGCCGCCGAGAAGGTGATTCCCATGCTCCAGGCCGCGGTCAGCGCCCCGTCCAGGCCCAGCTTCATGCGTCCGCGCGGAACCCCGGGCAGCCGGTCGCCGGAGGCCACGAAGATATGGCCGTTCGCGTCCGCAGTTGGATTATTCGGACTGTTCAGAAGCAGCGGCGATTGGAAGGTCGCGTCGATCAGGCTGAGGTCGGCGGACGCTCGCCAGCGCTTCTCCGCGACCACGACGCCCGCCTCAAGCCCTTGGCGGCGAGTCTTCCCCGCGTTCTGAAAGAATCCACGGCCCAATGCGGCCGCGGCCACCTGAAGAATATCGTTGGTGTCGTCGGTCCGGAACGCGCCCAGGCTCCACTGGGCGCGCGCGTCGCCCGGCTCGAACGCGCCGCGCAGGCCCGCTTCGTACGTCCGGGCCACCACTTGATGGAGGTCGGGGTCGGCGACGAAAAAACTGGCCAGGCTGCAGCTCTGCTTGGGATCCGCGCACGACAACTCGGCCGCGGTCGGCGCGCGATTGTTCTCCGCGTAATCCGCGTACGCCGTCGCCCAGGGGGCGATTTTCCAGGCGGCGCCGATCGCGGGATTGAAACGATAGTAGTGATGCGCGCCGCCCAGGTCGCCGCCCAGCCGGTCGTAAAGATGAAGCACCGCCGCGTTGTAGCGTCCGCTCCCCGTCAGCGACAGCTCCGGCGTCAGATCGAAGGTGTCGGTGAAATACAGACCGCCGTACGAATTCTTAGAGGTCGCCGACACGTCCCGGATCGTCCCCGTGGAGGTGACCGGAAGAACGGCCGTGACGACGCGGGCGCCGTCGAAAGAGCCGAAAAGCGCGCCGGAACGGAAGGACGTATACCCATAATCGAAGCCGCCTCCGGCCGCGAATTGATTGCCGCGCCCGAACAGCTCGGACTTCCACTCCGCCTGCGCCGCGCCGCCGAAGCCGTCGGTCTCGGTGCGGCCCAGGTCGATCTCCCCCGGGAACGCCCCGCCGGCGGACAGCGGCACCGGCCCGCCGTCCGGGCCGCGGAGCGGCGCGCCGTCCGAGCAATAGAAACCGCCGCACGCCGCGGCGCTCGTCGCGTTTCCGTTCTCCGCCCTCTGGCTGAAGCGCCGGTAGTGGACTCCGGCTTGAAGGGAGCCCTCCTCGCCCGCGGGGACGGCCCCGCGCGCGGAGACCAGGACGGCCCGGTTCTCGACGTAATCCGGATAGGTCGCCCCCGCCGCGCGGTCCAGGGCGAGAAGCTGGACCGGCGACGGGCCGGTGCCCGCCAGATGATCGGCGGCGTAGGAGACGCTGAGGTGCGCGTCGCCGCCCGCGTCCCCGTGATAACCCAGGTCCCCGTAGAACTTCCGCAGGCGCGACGGTTCGCGCTCGCGCCAGCCGCTGTCGCTGGAGCCTCCCGCGCCGAGATAAACGCCCCAGGGCCCGCGCGCGCCCCCATACTGCGCCGATCCCGCGACGCGATGGAAGGAACCGCCGGAGAGCTCGGCCTGGGCGCCGCGGTAGCTGAAGCCGTTCTTCATCTCGAGCGAGACCGCTCCGCCCAGCGCGTTGAAGCCGAAGACCGGATTCATGCTGGTGAGATTCAGGCCGTCTATCGCGAAATCCGGGATCAGGTCCCAGTTCACGGTGTCGCCGAACGCCTCGTTGAGCCGCACGCCATTCTGGTACACCGCGATCCCCTGCGGCGCGCCTTCCACCGGCGAAGCGGTGAAGCCGCGATAGCGGAGATCGGGCTGATTGGGATTGCCGTAGGTGTTGGTGACGTTGACGCTCCCCACCTGCGCATCGAGGGCGCCCGCGAGGGAGCCGCCGCCGCGGGCCAAGTCCGCTTCGTTCATGACCCGGATCGCGTTCGGCGCCTTGTCCGGATCCTGACCGAGGCCGTGCAGCGGGGTCGGAGCAAAGACGGTGATGGTCGGAAGGGCGAATGGAACGGCGTCCGACGCCCGGGCCGAGGACGCGGCGATCAGCGCGAAGGACGCGCCGAGAGCCGCCCAACGCCGCTTCAATTCAGCTCTCGACGACGCAGGCTCGCGGCGATGCGGCGGTCCAACGCCCTTTGCCGACGCGGGCCCGCGCTTCGATGCGGACGGAGCCCGCCAGGGGCGACCAGTCGTACCAGAAATGGCCGACCGCCTCGCGGCAGTCGGTCCATTCCCCGTCCAGGCGCACCTGGACCTGCCCGGCGCCCGCGGACGTCAGACGGATCGAGTAATGCCCGGACCGGACGGATTCCCCTTCCAGAGGATAATCCACGGAGACTTCCAGTCGGGTCTTCTTCGGCGCGGCGGGCTTCGCCGCGGGTTTCTTGACGGCGGGACGGAGGATCTTCACGGCTTCGGTTTTCTTGGCCACGAGGATAGGATATCAATTCCCGATTTCGTGTATCCTGTACGGACCATGAAAATCCTCGTCCACGTCCTGCTCGGCGGCCTGGCGGTGTTCGTCGCCGCGCGCATCCTTCCCGGCGTCACGGTGGACGGCTTCGGCACCGCGGTGGTCGTCGCGGTGGTCCTGGGGCTCATCAACGCGACCTTGCGCCCCCTGCTGCTCCTGCTGACCTTGCCGCTGAACATCCTGACGCTCGGGCTGTTCACCTTCGTCATCATCGGCGGGCTGGTCCTGCTGGCGGCCGCCATGGTGCCGGGCTTCCACGTGGCGAGCTTCTGGTGGGCGCTGGCCTTCGCGCTGACCCTCTCCGTGCTCAACGCCTTCCTGCACGGAATCGAACGGCTCTAGCGATGGACGCCGCGTCCTGCCGGGTGGTGCTGGTCGGCCCGGAGAATCCCCGCAACGTCGGCTTCGCGGCCCGCGCCATGCTCTGCTTCGGCGCCGCGGACCTGACGATCGTCGGGGTTCCCTGGAAGACTCCGCCCGCCGAGGCGCGCAAGACCGGAGTCGCCGCTCCGGATATCCTCGACCGGGCCCGCGTCGTGCCGACACTGGCCGACGCGCTGCGCGGCTGCGACGCCGCCGTCGCCTTCAGCCGCCGCCCCTCCGTCCTGCGCCAGACCGGATTCGTGCTTCCCGCGGCGCCGCCTCTGACCGGACGCGTCGCCCTGGTCTTCGGACGGGAGTCGAACGGCCTGACGCGCGAGGAATCCGCGCTGTGCCCGTACCTGGCGCGCATCCCGTGCCGCGAGGGCGTCAGTCTCAATCTCGGCCAGGCCGTCGCCGTCGCGCTGTTCTCCCTGACCTCGTCCCCGCCCGCGAAACGAACCGGGGAGACGCGCCCGCCGGTCTCCGTCGACCGGATGCTGAGCCTCTGGGACTTCCTCGAGCCGCGCCTGACGGCGGCGCCCCGCTTCACCGCCGCCCGCCTCCAGCGCATACGCCAGATGCTCTACGGCCTGCGGCTCGACGACGAGAATTTCGACCTGCTGTTCGCCGTGATGAGCGAATTGTCCCTGCCGGCCGCCGCGCGCAAGGCGTCGCGCCGCTCCCCGGAGGCCCCGAAATGACGAAAGCCATCCCTTGGTTCCGCGAGCCGTCGCTGGACGAGCTCCGCGCCGTGCCTTTCAAGAAGGTCGATCGCTCCATCCGGAATCACACAGTCGAACGGCGCGGCTTCGTTCCCGTTCCATTCGACTACACCCGCCGCGAGGGCCCCGCGCTGGACATCTTCTACCGCCTGATCCCCGCCGCCGGAACGGCGGCGGCGGACAAGTCCCGGCCGCTGGTCGTCGTCGTCAACGGCGGGCCGGGGATGCCGTCGTCGGGCTACCGCGCGTACGACTTCGACTATTCTTCAGTCATGCCCGCGAAGGCCGATTATCTGGGCGAGCTGACCAAATACTTCCGCGTGCTGATTCTGGACCAGCGCGGCACCGACGGCAACTCCGCGCCCCTGGACCTGGACGATTCGCGCTCCCGCCCAGAGATCATCGCCCGCTACTTCGACTCCAGCCACATCGCCCGCGACCATCAGGAGGTCCTGAACGCCGTCCTGCCGGGAGAGGAGTTCTTCATGATCGCCCAAAGCTACGGCGGCATGGTGGGTATGCACTACATGGGCCTGCCGGACATCACGCGCGTCCCGAAGGGCATCTGTTTTTCCGCGGCGGCCATGCCGCACGGCGATTTCATGCGCCAGTTCGTCTCGCGCCGCGCCAAGCAGAAGGAGCTCAACCTGGTCCTGAAGGCGCGCCGTCCCGACCTCCCCCCGAAAATCATGGAGCTGCGCGCGCATTTCCGCAAGTCGGACCTGGACGCCGACTTCAGCCACCTGCTGTGGCAATATCTCGGCCAGGGCGAGGACGGAGATTGGGAGAAAAAGCTGGCCAATAAACTGACGGCCCTGCTGGCCGCGGACCGCGAAGCCCTGCTGGCCTTCGTCGCCGAGGAAAGCGGGTCGAACTTCCTGAACTACATCCTGTCCAACCCCATGACCACGCCGGGGCACACCGACGCCACCTTGGCCCGGGCCGCGGCCGCCGAACTTCCCTACGCCGAGGAGTGGATGCTGGACGAATGCTGGATGCTCGCGGCCATCGGCCGCGACGGGACCTGGCGGCAGGACGTGATCGAGGCCATGGACGCGCACCCGCATCCGGGCCAGCCCTACCCCTCACCGGAGGAGATCAAGCGCGGCTTCGCGCGCTCGCGCGTCCTGTTCAGCCTGGCCGAGGGCGACATCTTCCTGCCGCTCGAAGGCGTGCGTCGGAACGCCGCGCTCTTCTCCGTGCCCGGCGTCACCGGCGAGATCTTGCTTCCGGGCGGACACAAGGCGATCTTCCTGCCGAAAGGCGCGAAGGCTCTATTCGACTGGGCGACGCGCTAAATAAAACGCGTCAGGGAGCGACGATCTGGGCCGCGGCGGCCTTGCCCCACGCGATCGCGGCGGCGCCGTAAAAATGGTCGTTGGCCGCCGCCTGGGACGGCTGGATCAGCCGGCGGCTGTCGATGAGCGCGCACGCGGGGTTCGGGCGCGAGAGGGCTTTCGGCAATTCCTTGTAGAACGCGTCGATCGGCTCCAGGCGCTTGGGCATGGGCGGCGGTCCCACCCAGAAGCACGGCGTGCCCGGCGGCACCAGCGCCAGAAGCTTCGCCGCGCCGGCGGCCGTCGCCTCGGCCGAGCCCTCGGGGTTGGAGCCCAGGGCGAACACCACCAGGTCGGGCTTGGCGGCCAGCAGCTCCTCGGCGGTCGGCGGAGCCGCGGCGGGCGCGCCGTTCTGCGGCGAGTTCTTGCCGCCGTAGCCGTGGATCGAATAGCAGATGGAGAGCTTCGCGCGCTTGGGGCCGATCCACCAGGCGGAGGAGGCGCCGCACACCGCGTACAGCGCGGTCTCTCGGCCGGAAGCGGCGAGGCTTTGGTCCAGCGCGGAGCCGAAGGGCCCGACCGTGTGGGAGTCGCCGATGATCAGCGCGCGCGGCGCGGCGGCGGCCTGAACGGCGGGAACGAGAACGGCCATCGCGACGAGCAGGGAAAGCTTCATGAACGGAGGATACCAGGCGGCGCCGTCCGCGTCCAGGGGCCCGGCGGTCAGGCGTCTTTCGTCAGTCGCGCCCAATCCAGCCACAGCAAAGACGCCACCACCATCAATCCCGCGGTCAGCCCCACCCACAAACCGGTGGCGCCCCAGCCGCGGTGGAAGGTCAGGTAAACGCCGATCGGAAGTCCGATCAGCCAGTGCCCCAAGAGATTGAAAATGAGCGGGCGTCGCGTCTGGCCCAGGCCGCGCAGGGCTCCGGTCAGAACCGCCTGGGCGCCGTCGAACATCTGGAAGGCGGCGCTGCAGTAAAGAAGCGGTATGCCGATACGGACGACCGTTTCCCCGGCGCCGTAGAGTCCCAGGAAAAAGTGCGGCGCGCAGGCGAAACTGACGCCCATCACCGCCATGAACGCCACCGCCATCAAAGTCGCCGCGCGGCCGCACGCCGCCGCGCCGCGCGGATCGCCGCGGCCGATCGCCTGGCCGACTCGCGCCGCCGCGGCGTGGGAGATGCCCATGGGGACCATGAACGTGCCGCTGGCCAGGTTCAACGCCAGCTGGTGCGCGGCCAAGGGCTCCGCCCCCAGCTTTCCGACCAAGGCGGTGACCAAGGAGAACACCGCCACCTCCACCAGCATCTGCAGGCCGCCGGGCAGGCCCAAGGACACCACGTCCACGAACAGGCGCGGCTTCCAGCCGTGGAAGCGGAAGTCGATGGCGCGAAGCCGCCGCCAAGCCGCGAGGGCCGCGACGGACAGCATCACGCCGTTGGCCGCCAAGGTCGCGAACGCGGATCCGCGCACGCCCAGGGCCGGCGCGCCCCATCGCCCGAACACCAAAGCCGCGTCCAGGGCGGCGTTCGTCATGTTGCCGACCACGATCGCCGCGACCAAAGGGGTCGTCACGCTCATGGATTGAAGGAACTGGCGGCAGGCGACGAAGCACAGGCCCGGGAAGACGGCCCAGCGCAGGATGTTCAGATAGCCGACCGCGCCCGCGACGGCCTCCGGCGCCACTCCGATCAGCCGGAAGATGGGACCCGCCAAAGAATAGGCGAAAAAAAGCGGCGTCGCGACCGCCAGAGCGATGACGAGAGTGTGCACCAGAAGTTGTCCGCATAAGTCGGGGCGTCCCGAACCGAAGGCCTTCGACGAATGGCTGTCGATGCCCATCACCACGCCCATGCCCACCACGAAGCCCGTGAAGTACGTCATCGCGCCCAGGCCCACCGAGGCGATCGCCGCGGGCCCCAGGCGGCCGACGAACAGCATGTCCACGGTGCCGTACAGCACCATCCCGATCTGCGTCAGCGCGATGGGCGCGGCCAAGCGCAGGACGGAACGGACCTCCGGCCACGGGATTTCGTCAAAAAGCATAACCCTATGTTCGCATTTACCGCGCTGAGGCGGCCCGGGCCGTTCGGCCCAAAACGGCCTAGGCTGATCGACGCCGGGCGGGCTCTCGGAAGACCCTCCCGGACCGCGGCCGGGACGCGCATCCTTAAGGCGTGAAAGGATTTTCGACGCTTCTCCTGGCCTGCCTCGCCCCCGCCGGCGCGGCCTTCGCCCAGGAGGCCTGGCCTCCCCCTCTTCCCGCGTTCGATTTCTCGCGGCCCGCCCCGCGGCCGCCGGAAGGGGAGGCTCTGGATTCGAAGGTGCTCGATCCGGGCCTGGCCATACTGATGAAGAACGACGTGAACGGCCTGGGCGCTCAAGCCGCGCTCGTCGCCCGCTGGAGCGCGGGCCGCGGCGACGCGCGTCTGATCGAGAGAGGCGGATCGTGGAGCCTGTCCGGAGCGGACGGGAGCGCCGCGCCGCTGTCGCCCGCGCTCGGCTCGGCGCTGAGGCACATGAACCAATATTTCGGCCTGACCGGACCGACGCTCTCCAATCCCATCAGCCACGCCGAGCTGGAGGTCTCCTTCCTGACGCCGGAGTCCGTGGCCTTCGTGAGGAGCATTTTCGACCGCTCCATGGACGAGCGTCTGACGGTCGGCGGAAAATTCTACCTGCCCGAACTGGGCGGAGAAGCCACGCTCGACTCGAAGCTCCATTTTCACTTCAACGCGGACCCCCTGCGCCCGACCCTGCGCGAGCTGATCGCGCGCCGGAACGATCCCGCGGCGCTGGCACGGCTGTTCGACGAGGCGCCGGAGAAGATGGCTCTCATCGACCCGCAGGGCATCCTCAAGCGCCACCTGGGCGTGCGCGCGCGCTGGGACGCGGAGGACCGGATTCCGAAGGAGCGGCGCGACGCGGCGCTGCGCTCGGCGGTGGACACGGTCGCCGAGCTGGCGGCCGGGCACTACTCGTCGGATTACGCCAACCAGCTGCGCACCATGATCGGCGACGAATGGTCGGGGCGCTACGCGGGTCCGTGGCACTGCCATCCGCCGGACGCGGGCCCGAACGGCTGGCTGGGGGACGCGCCGCCCAGCGAGGCCGACTACGAGGCCTCGGCCAAGGCCGGCCAGGAGATCGTCGTGGCCTTTTTGCCCGACGGCTTCGACGTCTACGACCTGTCGCAGGCACCGAACGGGTCTCCGTACAATAATCCCGCGAAGCCTTTCTCCTACCGCTCGCAGGATTGGCGGGAGCACTTCCAGGAGATCTTCGAGCGCATAGCGCGGCCGGCGCCCGCGCCTTAGGACGGCTTCAGCAGAAAGTACAGGCCGACCAGCGCGAACAGGACGGCGGCCGCCTTGGAGATCTTCTCGGGATGGACGCGCCCCTTCATGTTGTGGCCCAGCGCGACGGCCAGGCCGGTCACCGTCATCAGCGCCGTCGTCGCGCCCGCGAAGATCGTCAACGGATGACCGTGCTTGGCGACCAAGGCCGCCGTCGCCAGCTGGCTCAGGTCCCCCCACTCGGCCAGGAAGATGACCAGGAAGGACGAGGAGACGGTGTGCGCGAAGCTGGACGCCCGCCACCCCTCGACGCCCTCCACCGGCTCCTCCTCGACCTGGGTCCACATCTTCCAAGCGAAGAACAGGAACAGGAAGCCGGCGCCCAGCCGGACCCAACGCGGCGAGAAGAGGTTCAACAGGCTGCCGAACAGAACGGCGACCAGGCTCTGCACGATGAACGCGGACGACACGCCGGCGAACACCGCGGCGGGGTGGCGGCGCGTGGCCATGATCATCGTCGCGACGGCGGTCTTGTCCGGAAGCTCGGACAGGAAGATCAGCCCGAACGTGGACAGAAACAGCGCCGGCTCGAGGCTCGTGAGCCCGTGACTCATCGCCTCAATCGAACCGGAACGCGATCGACGCCCCGGCTCCGCGCGGCAGAGGGTACGCCTGGAAGCTCCAGCGCCCGTCCTTGTCCGCGTGCGCGCGGGCGACCGACTTGGCCGTGAAATAGCCCAGCGCGCCGCCGACGAACACGTCCGACGCCCAATGCTGGTTGTTGTAGATGCGCGAAGCTCCGGTCAGCGCCGCCAGCGCGTAGGCCGCGGGCGCGACGCCGGGAACGTCGCCGTACTCCGTCGCGAACGTCGTCGCCACCGAGAACGCGACGGCCGAGTGCCCCGAGGGAAACGAATACCGGGAATTGCCGGAGCTGGGGCCGTTCCAATCACCGCGTCCGACCCCGACGTATGGACGGTCGCGCCCCGCCATCACCTTGGCCCCCGTGAGGAACAGGCCGGAGATGGCCAGGCTTTCCACGGCGTCGAGCGCGGCCCGCCGCAGACGCCGGTCGTGGGCCGTCTCGCCGATCAGATAAGCCGCGCCCAAGGCCGGCACCGTGTAGAATCCGTTGCCGAAGCCGCGTCCGACGTCCGCGAAGCCGTCGGCCACGCGGCTTTGGTTGTGGAAGGCGGCATGCTGGGCGGCGACGTCGACGCCGGCGTAGATCGCCCCGGCCCCGCCGAGGACGGCGCCCGCCTCCAGCCAATCGTTCCGCTCCCAACGCAGCGGCGACGAGGCGATCGCGCCGGTTTCATGCAGCACGTCCTTCAGATAGTCCGTGTCGGCGTGGTCCGGCGCCGCTGCGGCGGAAGCCGAGAGCGGGAGCGCGGCCAGAAACGCCGCAAGGATCGTGCTCCGAATCATCATGGGAAGTCATTTTATCCCATCTGCGAAGGCTTGGGAGTTATTTATACTCTGGATGATGAAGATCCGGATCCTGGACCTCAAGCCGACGCAGTTCGCCCTGGGCCTGCGCGAGGTCGCGCGCAAGGTGTCGAAGCTGAAGTCCATGGGCCACGACGAGAGGCACGAGTACCTCCACGCCCGCCCGATCCCGGTCGTTCTTTCCGCCCGCAAGCACTGGCACCTCGTCGATCACCACCATCACGCGCGCGCCTGCTGGGAAATCGGCGTCGAGGAACTGCCCGTCGAGGTCAAGGCCGACCTCTCGCACCTGGCGCTCGGCCAGTTCTGGGACGCGATGCACGAGGCGCGTTGGATCCACCTGCTCGACCAGTTCGGCCGCGGCCCGCACGAGCCGCATCTCCTGCCCGAGGACATCCGCGGCCTGGCCGACGACCCGTACCGCAGCCTGGCTTGGGCCCTGCGCCATGCGGGCGCCTACGAGAAAAGCGACGCGGCGTTCTCCGAGTTCCGCTGGGCGGACTTCCTGCGCAAGGAGCTGGTCGTGGAGCCCGGCGACGAGGGCTTCAAGGCCGCGCTGGAAACCGCGCGGGGCATCGCGCGCTCGCCGAAAGCCGCGCACCTCCCCGGCTTTCTCGGCCGCAAGGCCTAAGCGGCCAGAGCCTCGGCCAGCGGGCCGTTGGAGGCCGTCACCGTCGCCGCGCCGAGGAAGCGCGCCAAGGACTTCAGCGCGGCCGCCGTTCCCGCCAGCGCCGCGTCGTCGGGCGGCGACGAGAAGTGAACCGAACGGACATCCAGGCGCTTTTCCTCCCGGTGGTTCTTGGGATCCAGGCGCCCGATCAGGCGCCCGTCGTGAAGGATCGGCAGGGAATAGTATCCATGCACGCGCTTGGCCGCCGGCACGTACACCTCGATCTTATAGTCGAAGTCGAACAGCGCCTTCGCGCGGCCGCGGTGCCACAGCAGGGAATCGAACGGGGACAGCAGGGCCGTGCCGCGCGACGGCGGCGGCGAATCCAGCGCGGGGAGGTCCTCGGCCAGAGCGTACCAGCGCCCGGCCGTCCCCTCCACGGCGATCTCCACGGCCTCGCCGCTCTTGAGCATGGCGGCCAGCGCTTTCCGGCGTTCCTTCGCGTCCATTTTCGGATACGTCAGGTAGCGGGGCAGATCCGCCTCGGACGCGGCGCCCAAGGCGCGGAGCGTCTTGCGCAGATGCCAGAGCGGAAAATCTCCGCGCGCGATGGGGGCGACCGGCGGAAGCACGCGCGCGGCCAGGTCGTAGCTCTTCTGGAAATGGCGGCGCGAGTGGACCGAGACCCGTCCGCTCATCCAGAGATAATGCAGGGCATGATGGGCCGGCTTCCAATCCCACCAGCCCGCGGACTTCCCCTGCGCCGCCGGACGCTCGAAGTCGGACGAGGAAAGCGGCCCGCGGCGGCGGATCTCCCCTTCGACGCGGCTCAGGACGCGCGGATGCGCCTTGAGCCAGCCCGACCAGCCGGTGTGGCGGCGCCGGTAGTCGGCCATCGCGCGCGCCCACGCCGGCCTGTCCTCCTCCGCGATCAGACAGGCGGCGTGCGCCCAATATTCGAACAAGGCGCGCCGCCGGTAGACCAGGGCGTCCAGCTCGGCGCGGTCGTAGGGGCCGAAGCGGCTCCAGAGCGTCAGTTCGTGCCCGCGGGCGACGACGTTGATCGAATCCAGCTGAAGCCCGCCCGCGTCGGCCACGAAGCGCGCCAGGTTCCCGGGGTTCATGGTCCGCTGCAGCGGGCGGTCCAGATGCTGGCGGCTCAGGAACAGGCGCGCGGCCGCCTCCCGCGGAACGGACCTCATCGCTCGACGGGGCCGTGCGGGCGGAGTTCGAAGCGAAACGTCATGGACTCGATCCAGGGGCGGCGTCCCGGGCCCTGGTTGCCCAGCTGACTGCGGACGATCGTCAGCGTCCCGCGCTCGGCGTCGGCGGCCAGGCGTTCGTGCGCCTGGGCGGCGGCGTCGGTCTCCTTCCAGGTCGCCTTGTCGTTCCACAGGACCTCGCGCAGGGCTTTGGCGGCCTCCGCCTGTTCGGCGCGCTTGGCCACGCAGCGGAAATGGCGCGTGTCCCCGGGCTCGCTGCCGAAAATGCTCAACGCGTTCGTGCCGCGGTACGGCGCGGTGACGACCTCGCAGTAGTCGTTTCCGTCCTTGTCCTTCACCTCGATGGTCCAGCCTTCGGAAAACGGCTTCAGGCGGAAGACGCGAAGTTCGTCCACGCGCGCCTCGAAGGTCCTGCCGCGTCGGACCTCGCTTTCCACGGCGAACAGCGCCGAAGGCTTGACGGTCAGCAGGCGCGGGCATAAAAAGCGCCCGTCGCCGTTGAAATCGAAGGCGACCTGGGCCACGGCCAGATCGGCGCAGGCATGGCAGGTCCTCACTGGGAAATCGAAGAGGAACCTCTGACCGCCGCCGGGTCTCGCGGAAACGTCGGGTTTCGCCGGGTCGCTCGCCCAGATCACGGCGCCGGGATCGCGGCGTTTCAGCGAGGCCAGCCGCGCGTCCTCCTCCAACGGCGCCAAGAGGGTATGAGACGAAACATCGACCGACGCCGGCTCGCCGTTGACCAGGAGTATCCCGGCGTTGGCGTTCGCGCGGAACGGCCGCATCACTTCCGCGACTCCGACGCGCCCGTCCGCCGCGAAGGCGGTCATCCAGCCGTCGTCGTCCATGCCGCGCGTGAATTCCAACGCGGCCGGAGAAGCCCCCGCCTCCGCCATGAAGCGCAGGAGGCAGACGCGCACGTCGGGAACGGGCTGAGCCAGGCACGCGTCGCGCAGGCGGGCCTGGTCGGCGGCTTTCGGCGTCCAGGCGGCCTCCGGCCCCACGGCGGGATCCGCGGCGCACGCCGCGCGCGCCAGGAAAATCGCCGCCGTCAGGATCAGCCGCCGCCTCATTCTTCACACTCAATCAAATCCGCGCCGCGAAAGAAATGACTCCCCGCCGCCGCGATTGGTATCCTGTCGCGTTGTGATGCTATCGATCCTCCTCGCCGTACTCGCCGTCGCCGCGATCGCGGCATTCGCCCATTTTTTACGCGTCGCCGGAGTCGGCGCGGCATACAAGGCGAAGGCGTTATGTTCGGCGCTGTTCGTTTCCGGTCTGGACTTGGATCCCAACGCCGCCGAGGAGGTCTCCGCCGGCGCCTACAAGCTGATGCGTCTATTTCCCGCGACGGTCGACCGGAAGGCCAAGACGGTCACCGCCTCGTTCCTGGGCCTTCGCGCGCGCACGGCGGCGTTCCGCCCCGGCCTGGGCGCGGCTCTCGCGTTCCGGTCTCTTCCGGCCTCCCCGGAGTTTCCCGCCTTGCCTTCGTTCGACGCGTCTCGCCCATGGCCGGAAGGCGAAGCCGTTTCGCCCGCGCCCTCGGCCGCGTTGGCGCGGCTCATCGACGCCGCGTTCGCCGAGCCGAATCCGAAAAAGCTCCGCCGCACGCGCGCGATCGTCGTCGTCAAGGACGGCCGGATTCTCGCCGAACGTTACGCCCCCGGCTTCTCCGCCGCCACGCCGCTGAACGGCTGGTCCATGACGAAAAGCGCGCTGGGCGCGCTGATCGGGACGCTCGTGGGCGACGGCCGGCTCGCGTTGCCGGACAAGAATCTGCTCGCCGAATGGCGCGGAGGCCCGCGCGAGGAGATCGCGCTGGAAGACCTCCTGCGGATGCGAAGCGGCCTGCGCTTCAGCGAGGTGTACGCCGATCCGCTCTCCGACGTGACGCGCATGCTGTTCGACCGGCCCGACGCCGGAGGCTTCGCCGCGTCGCGACCGCTCGCCCATCCGCCCGGGACTCATTGGCAGTACGCCAGCGGCACCACGAACATTCTCTCGCTGATCGCCCGCCGCAAGCTGGGCGAGAACGATTATCCGCTCTGGCCGCGACGCGCGCTGTTCGAACCGCTGGGGATGCGCAGCGCCGTGTTCGAGACGGACGCGACGGGCACCTTCGTCGGCTCCTCCTTCTTATTCGCGACCGCGCGCGATTGGGCACGCTTCGGCCTTCTCCACGCTTCCGACGGCGTTTGGCATGGACGGCGGATATTGCCCGAGGGGTGGATCAAATTCGTCACGACACCCACGCCGCAGGCGAAGGACGGCCGCTACGGCGCGCATTGGTGGCTGAAGCTCTCCAAGGACCTCGGCGGAGAGACCGATGCCGCGAAGACGATCCCCGCCGACGCGTTCCACGCGCTCGGCCACGAGGGGCAGTGCCTGACCGTGATCCCGTCCCGGGGCCTGGTGATCGTGCGGCTGGGGCTGTCCATCGACATCACCGCTTGGGACCACGCGGCGTTCCTGGCGGAACTGCTCGACGCCGTCTAGCCCGCGCTCAGCGCAGGCCGGAATTCCCCGCTTCGTGGCAGGCCGCCCCGGCCTGAGCCGTCGCGCCCACCGACACCGACACGAACACCTCGCGCTGCTTCTGGACGTGCATGGCGTCGGCCGTCAGGCTGTCGTCGCAGCGCGCCCCGGCCAGACCCGCCAGAAAATACTCCCCCGCGACATGCCAGAGAGCCTGGCTCGCTTTGAAATTCGCCGCGCGGCTGAAGACGAGGGCGTTCGTCCTCATCTGAACGCCTCTCGGGCACGACTGCACCTCGGCGCTGGTCATGTCCGACGCCAGCGACGAGTCTTCCTGGACTTCGGGGACGGGCCGGCAGCCCGCCGGAGCCGGATCGCCCCCGCCGTCGCGGCACATCGCGACCGCGCGCCTCGCGCCGCTCTTCTTGGGCGAAGAGGCCGGCTTATCGGACAGAGGGCACTGCTCCAAGGCGGCGCGCACGACGTCCTGCCACCGCGTCACGAATAATTCCCGCTGAACGTCGATATACATGCCCCACGCGGAAGCGGCCGCCTCGCAGCCGCCGCCGTCCTGGGCGAACAACTGCAGGCCGATACCGGAACGCGCGCGGAGCACTCCGGTGTTGAACAGGCTCGCCTCGGACTCCAGCCGGGACATCAACGCGGCGCGCGCCGCCTCGGAGCATGAAGAAGACTCCACGGCGCCGCCCCAGAGCGCCTGGGGCACCACGAAGCTGTCCGAGGCGTCGGGAACCGCGCCGCAGCGCATGCCCGGGTATTCCTGGGTCTGCCGGCAGGCGACCGGCCGTCCGTCTCCTCCGCCGCCCAGACGCCGCATGGGCGCGGACCGCGCCGGCGCGGCGGTCAGAAGAAGGCAAGCCGGAAGGATCCAGGTTCTCATCCCGCCAGGGTAGCCCCTCCGCCCCCGCGGCGCAAGCCTCCGCGCCGGGGGTTCAGCCCCGGTAAGAAACGAAGTTGTTTTCCGTCTCGATCAGCCGGACTTCGTGAAGAATTCCCTTCGGCAGGCGCTTCGCCATCAGATCCCACAGCACCACGGCGATGTTCTCCGCTGTCGGATTCAGGTTCTTGAACGCGGGAACGTCCAGGTTCAGGTTCTTGTGGTCGATGTCGTGCTCGATGACGTCGGTCATCACCTGCTTGAGGTCGGTCAGGTTGAACACCATGCCCGTCGTCGCGTCGATGGGCCCCGCGACGGTCACTTCCACGGTGTAGTTGTGCCCGTGGCCGTTGGGAAGGTTGCACTTGCCGAACACGCGGCGGTTCTCCTCGGCGCCGAGCTTGTCGCTGTGCAGGCGGTGCGCGGCGGAGAAGGTCAGGCGGCGGGTGATGAAGGCTTTTTTCTTCATAGATTGGTGTCCAGCGGGATGGCGGACCCGCTCAGGAAGACGGTGGAACCGGAAACCAGGCCGGCGATCACTCCCGCCACGTCGCGCGGCACGGCCGCGGGCTTCAGGTGCGGCGCCGCGCGCTTCAGCATGTCGGTGCGCACCGCGCCCGGCGCGACCGTGATCGCGTCGATCCCCAGGGGCTTTCCCTCCACGGCCAGGGCCTCGGTCAGGCCGCAGACGCCGAACTTGCTGACGACGTACGACGACATGCCGGGGAATTTCTGCGTCCCTGGCAGGCCGCCCAAGGAACTGATGTTGACGATCACCCTCCGCCGTCCGGCCGCGGGACGGCGGAACTGACGAAACAATTCCCGGCTGCAAAGAAACGGGCCCCGCAGGTTCGCCGACATGGTGAGGTCCCAGTCCGCGCGCGTCACGTCGGCGAAAGGACCGCCGACGAACACCGCCGCGTTGTTGACCAGGATCTCGACCGGGCCGAACGCGCGGCGCGCGGAGGCGAAGGCTCCCGCGACGAAGGTCTCGTCGGACACGTCTCCGTTCAGGGCCAGAAGCTGGCGCGAGCCCGTTTTCCCCGCGATGCGCTTGGCCGTCGCGTCGAGGACGGACTTCGTGCGGCTGACCAGCACCACCGGATGCCCGTCGGCCGCGAAGCGCTCCGCGCAGGCCGCGCCGATGCCCCGCCCCGCGCCCGTGATCAGGACGACGCGCTTGAACGCCTTCATGACAGGTATTCGGCCTCCCAAGGCAAGATCTCCGCCGGCGCTATCCCGTGGCGCCGGTTCACCTCATGAATCGCGATCAAGATTTCGGGCCGGAACGCCGGCGCGCCGGCCTTCGCCGCGGCCATGGACAGGTTCTTCCCGTGCAGGCGCCGGTCGAAGGTGGCCACGTTCAACACGGGCACTTCCCCCAAGGCCAGCATGCGGAAATGGAAATCCGCGTCGGGCGCGGCGGCCAAAGCCTCGTCGTAGGGCCCGGCCAGCTCGAACGCCTCGCGGCGGTACAGGTACAACGAAGCCGACACGGGGAAGAAATCGTCGGCGCGATAGCGTTCCAGGCTCAGGTTCATGGGAAAACTCAGCTTCGCCGACATCCGCTGGAAGACCGGCGCCAGGACCTCCCCGCGCTCGTCGATCAGCGCGGACGGCAGGCCGCCCACGTCCAGGCATTTCGGATTATTCTCCAGAAACGCGACGCGGGGCTCCAGGCCGGACGAGATCAGAAGGTCGTCCCCGTCCAGGAACGTCACGTAGCGTCCCGCGGACGCCCGGACCCCGGCGTTGCGCGCTGCGGCTTCGCCCGAGTTCTTCTGGCGGACGACGCGCACGCCCAGATCGTCCAAGGACGCCGCGCTCCCGTCGGTGGAGCCGTCGTCCACCACGATGATTTCCAGGTCCTCCCGTTCCGCCGCCAGGACGCTCAGCACCGCCGGCCGCAGGAACGGGCCGGCGTTGAAGGCGGGAAGGACGACGGAAATGAGGGGCGAGGGCACCTCTAGGATGATAACAGAATGCGGCGCTCAGCGCCGCACGCGCCAGGGACGCCCGGAAGCCTCGTCCTCGTCCGGGACGGCGTCGCCGACGCCGGTCAGACGGCGGACTTCGGCGCACAGCGACGACGGCTCGAAGGGCTTGGTGATGTACGATCGGGCGCCGGCCTCCAGCGCGCGCTTGGCGATGTGCATGTCCATGTCTCCGGTCAGCATCACCACCGGAAGCTTCGGATCGATCGCGAGCGCGTCCGTCAGGACGGCGAGCCCGTCCATCACGGGCATGGAGACGTCCAGCAGCATCAGCGCCGGCGCCTCCGCGCGGAGCAGGCCCAGCGCGTCCAATCCGTTCGCCGCCTCCAGCACCGTTCCGAACGGCGCGAGCAATCCGCGCAGTATCCTGCGCAAATCGGCGTCGTCGTCCACGACCAGGATTTTCCGCGCCATCACTACGGAGTGTACCCCCGGATGTCGAAAAATGTAACCCCCCCTATGCTAGGATGGCGCCAAGATGCGATATCCTTTGCGCCGTTTGGCCGTGGCGTTGCCCGCCTTTCTTCTCTGCGTCAGGGCGTACGCATGGGAAGCCAAGGCCGGAAAGGTGGAGAAGCGGCTCCGGGAGCTCTCTTCCTTCACGTCGGGCGGCCAATCGGGACCGGCGGTGCAGCGCGTCCTGCGCGGCTCGCGGCATGCCCGCAAGCCCGCCTGGGCCAAGAAATCGGCGGGCGCGGACGGCCGCGTGCATTGGTCGGAGAAGTTCGGGGGCAAGACCTATTATTTCGGCGTCGGCGCGCTCCAAAACGTCAAGAATCCCTCCCTGCAGGCGGACGCCGCCGAGGAGCAGGCGCGCGTGAGCCTGGCCTACGCGCTGGGCGCGCCCGGCGCCGACGGAAAGATCAGCGCGGATCTGTCCGGCTCGCGAATTCTGGATTGGTATTTGAATCCCAAAGGCGAATTATCGGCCCTGGCCGTCATCGTCAAGGAGTGACGTTATGCCCATTCAATTGGATGAAGTCGAAGCGCGGGTCCTGGGCTCTCTGGTTGAAAAATCCCTGACCACGCCGGAGCAGTACCCCCTGTCGCTGCATTCCATTGTGAGCGCGTGCAACCAGAAGACCAGCCGCGACCCGGTGATGGCCTTGGACGAGGCCGCCGTCGGCCGGGGCCTGCACGCCCTTCTGGAGAAGAGCCTGGCGGGACGCCTCCACGAGCCCGGCGCCCGCGTGCCCAAATTCATGCATCACATCGAGCTGCTGCTGAGCGGCGCCGACGCGAAGGCCGTCGCGACGATCTGCGTTCTCCTGCTCCGCGGCGCGCAGACGCCGGGAGAGATCAAGACCCGCACCGACCGCCTCTGCGAGTTCACGAGCACCGCCGAGGTGGAGGCGCTCCTGCAGGACATGCTGCTGCGCGAGGATCCCTGGATCGCCAAGCTGCCGCGCCAGCCGGGACAGAAGGAGGTACGGTATCGTCAGCTGTTCTCGGGCGAGGCGGCTGCCGCCGCGTCCGCGCCGGCGGCCGTCGCCGCCGCGCCTCTCCCCGCGGAAGCGCCCGACCGTCTGACTCAGCTGGAGCGGCGGGTCGAAGCGCTGGAGGAGATCGTCAAGCGTCTCGCTCCGCAGGACTGAACTGGCGGTAGAAGCGGTACAGGAAATAGAAGCAGAAGGAATTCAGGACGTGCCATGCCGCGTGGCCCTGAAGAAAGTGGTTTTTCGCGTCGCAGACGATTTCGCGAACGTCCAAAATCCAGATCGCGAACGCGGCCAGGAAGGTCCCGAAGCTCCAGAAGAAAAAGCGGTAGCGGGTCCCCGTGCTCCTCCGCGCCAACGCCGCCTCGCTCAGAAGCACGAGCGCGACCTCCGCGGCGAACAGCGTCTCCCCGCTGCGGCCCCTCAAGATCACCATGACCGCGGCGGAAGCGGCCACCAGGGCGGAATAGACGAGCGGCAGCTTCCTTTCGCCGATCAGCCCCAGCCTCCAGGCGTTGAAGACCAGAAGAAGGCAGGACAGCATGAACATGGAGGAAACGTCGAAAACCTGGAAGAAGAAGGTCCAGCTCGCGTGATATAGGAACGACGTGATCCCCACCAGCACGGCCGAGACAGGGAATAGCGCGAAGATGGACCGCCGGCCCGTCATGCGAAACAGCCACAGCCCCACGGCCACGAACGCCAGGCTGGAAACGGCGTTGGCGGGCTGGACCAGCCAGCCGCACGTCAGCTCCTCGCAGAAATGCATGGTGGCCGGCGGCCACCCGCCCCAGGGACAGCCGGTCATCGCGCGAAAGCCGCGTCGATCGCCCGCAGGACTTCGGCGGACAGCGCCTTGTTCGAAGCCGCGGCGTTCTCCGCGATCTGCCCGGGCTTGGTGGCTCCGATGATGGCCGAGGATACCTCCGGCCGCCGCAGCACCCACGCCAGCGCCAGCTGAGGCAAGGTCATCCCGGCGTCCCGGGCGACCGGCGCCAAGCGCTCGACGGCGGCCAAGGTCTCGTCCGTCAGCTTGCGGCGGATGAAGCCGCCCATCGAGGCGCTGGCGGCGCGCGAGTCGGAGGGCGGCGCAGCCCCGCGTTTGTATTTCCCCGTCAGCACGCCCTCCGCCAGCGGCGACCAGACGATCTGGCCGATGCCGTTCGACGCGCACAGCGGAAAAACCTCCGCCTCGGGATTTCGCCAAAGCAGCGAGTACTGCGGCTGGCTGGAGACGAACCGCTCCACCCCGGGCATTTTCAGCGCCGCCGCGATCTGCGCCGGAGACCATTCGCTGAAGCCGATCCAACGCGCCTTGCCGGCGCGCACGACCTCGCTCAATGCGCCTATCGTCTCCTCCAGCGGCGTCGCCTCGTCGTAGCGGTGGCACTGGTACAGATCCACGTGGTCGGTGCCCAACCGCCCGAGGGAGAGGTCGATCTGCTTGAGAATCTGGGCACGGGACAGGCCGCTGTCCTCGTCGGTCATCGGAAAAAACAGCTTGGTCGCCAGGATGTAGGAGCCGCGCGGGCGGCCCTTCAGCGCCCGTCCCAGGAATTCTTCGGCGGCGCCCAGGCCGTAGATGTTGGACGTGTCGATGAAGTTGATCCCCGCGTCGAAGGCCGCGTCCACGCAGGCCTTCCCGCTCTCGAAGTCCACGCCGGCGCCGTAGGTCAGCCAGGAACCCAGGGAGATTTCGGACACCGTCAGATCGCTCGCGCCCAGCTTCCGGTATTTCATGGTTCCTTTTTATCAAATCCGCCGCGCTTGGGCCTGGCGCGCCTCGCCGCGCGCGGCTATGATACCGGGGATGAGCGAACCCGAGTCGCTGGGCTCCGTGCGCGTGCCGGGCGAGGGCGGCAACCTCACCCTCCACAAGAACGGCGACCAATTCACCCTCCGCGTGCACGACACGGAGCTGATGAGCAGCGGCGTCCACGATTCGGAGGACGCGCTGGCCAAGCTGGTCTGCGACCGGCTGACCCATCTTCCGGAGCCGGTGATCCTGATCGGCGGCCTGGGCATGGGCTACACTTTGGCCGCGGCGCTCAAGGGCTGCGGCCCGAAGGCGAAGGTCATCGTCGCCGAGCTGATCCCCCAGGTCGTGGAGTGGAACCGCGGCCCGCTGTCGCACCTGGCCGGCCATCCTCTCAAGGATCCCCGGGTCAGCATCCGGGTCCAGGACATCGCGCTCAGCCTGCAGACCGAATCCGAGGAGTTCGACGGGATTCTACTCGACGTGGACAACGGCCCGCAGGGGCTGACCCGCGACTCCAATAACTGGCTGTACTCGCCCGACGGCCTGACGGCCGCCTACACGGCCCTGCGTCCGAACGGGATCCTGGCGGTGTGGTCCTCAACCCCGGAGCGCAGCTTCTCCATGCGCCTGCGTAAGATGGGGTTCGCGGTGGACGAGGTGCGCATCTCCTCCAACGCCCACGACGACCGCCACACCATCTGGCTGGCCACCCGCGGGGCCTAGTCGTCCAGGCGGCCGAACTTGCCGGCGTTGAAGTCCTCGACGGCCTGGTTGATCTCGTCCACGCTGTTCATGAGGAACGGGCCGTAGTGGACCAAGGACTCCTCGATGGGCGCGCCGCTCAAGAATAGGACGAGCGCCTCGCCGGGCGATTCGACGATGACCTCGTCGCCGTCGTTCTTGAAAAGAATGCAGTCCCCCTCCGCGGCGGCCGGCGCCCCGTTGGCCGAGACCTTTCCCTGCAGCACGAGCAGGGCCGTGTTGTAATCCCGCGGCGTCGGCAGACGGACCTTCGCGCCGGGCTTCAGGCGCAGGTCCAGCATGTGCGCGGGCGAGAAGGTGGACGCCGCGCCCTTCACGTCCTCGAACGCCCCGGAGATCACGCGCACGCGGCCGCCGCCGCCGGGGAGGACCGCCTCGCGGATGGACGCCCTCTCCAGCGCTTGATACTTCGGCGCCGCCAATTTGTCCTTGCGCGGCAGGTTCACCCAGATCTGCATCATGTGCATGACGCCGCCGGTCTTGGCGAAGGACTCTTCGTGGTATTCGTTGTGCAGGATGCCGCCGCCCGCCGTCATCCACTGGACCTCGTCGGGGCGGATCACGCCGCCGTTGCCGGCGCTGTCGTGGTGCGCCACCCCGCCCTGGTAGGCGATGGTGACCGTCTCGAAGCCGCGATGCGGGTGGGGCCCCACGCCGCGCCGGCGGGTCGTCGCGGGATAGACCTCGGGCTTTTGGTAGTCCAGCAGGAAGAACGGGCTCATCCGCTTCTCGAAGTCGGTGGCCGAAGGGAAATAATTGCTGACGTGGAAGCCATCGCCCACCCAATGCTCCGGGGCGCCCCGGAAAACCGTCTCGATGCTCCGTTTCATACGCCCTCCCCCACGAACGCCTCTATTTCCCGCACGTCCGGACGATGCGAGAGTCCGACGTCCACTCGTACGCCGGGCGGCAGTCGGACTGGGGTTTCTCGATCGTCGACGCCGCCGTCTGGGCTTGCTCGCTCATCGCCTTCCTCCTCACGTCTATATGTAACAATTATAGTCACATATAGTCGTTCTGTCAAGAGGCCGGCTTTCCTCTCGTCAACCGGCGCAGCAGCAGGGGGACGATAAGCATTCCGGCCATCACGACCATCATCGTCCGGTCCGGATCTCCCAGCCAGGCGCTGACCTTCAGCGTGCAGGCGGCGACGACGACGAAGTAGATCATGTCCCCCGCGATCGCGATGGCCCAGCCCGCGACGAAGCCGTGCCCCGCGGCCAACGCCGCGGCCCGCCCGGTCATGGGGTCGACGCCGAAGGCGATCATGATCAAGGTGAAGGGACCGGCCCCGGTTCCGCCGTAGTAAGCCGCGGTCTTCGCCATGGCGGTCCGAAAAGACTCGCTGAACCGGGCGAAACGGACGCTCCGGCGTCCCGCGGCGGCGGCCGCGCGCAGGATGGGCTCGAACAGGCACGCCAGGATCACATCGGAGATGAAATAGAGGATCGTCATCACCGGCCAGCCCACGCCGGTCCGGTGCGCCAGCAGCGCTCCCGCGGGAATGCCGAAGCCGAGAGGGATCAAGAAGAGCAGGAGGACCCGGAGCATTAGGTCAATTTTAGCTATTACGGGCCGCGGTTTCCGGAACGGGAAAAGTACGCCGGAGCACCCGGGGGTCGGGGGCTCCGGCGCGGCGCCTTAAAGGAGATTAAAAGGCGCCCTAATCGTGTTCCTGACGCTCGTGCCGCCAGCCGCCGAAGGATTTCCCGCCGTGACGGCCGTGAGAGCGGCGGTGCGTTCTGCGCGACGCCATGAAGAGACGCATCTTCGCGCGCTGCGACGGCTTCAAGACGCCTGCCAGGGATCCTTGAAGCTTCTGCCGCTCGGCCGCCATCGCCTTGCGGTTGGCGTCCATGCCGTCGAGAGTGGCCTGGATGTCCTTTTCAGAGGCCAGATCGCGCACCTGCTGCTCCAGCTTGCGGGCCGCCGCCTTCCGCGCCTCGCGCAACGGCTTGACGGCCGCCTTTTCGGACTCGAACGCGGTTTTGACCTTGTCGGCCTGCTCGTCGCTGAGACCCAGCCGCTCCTTCATCTTCGCGGCGAAATGAGCGCGACGATCTCCGTTCGGGGCGCCTTCCTCGGCGCGCGCCGCCCCGGACCACGGCCCGCACGCCAGTATTCCGGCGGCGATCACGGCATAAGCGATTGATTTCATGCTGCCCCCCTGCTCTTGTGAATAGGACGGCGCCGCCGGCGCGGATGTGTCGCTCCCGGACGGGGACGGCCCCGGCTTTTGTTAAAATCGCCGTTGCTTGGCCACCCCCATTCCCGTCTGCGCCGCCGTCGTGCTCCGCTCGGGCATGGTGCTTCTCGCACGGCGCGCCCCCGGCCGCAAAAACGCGGGCAAGTGGGAATTCCCCGGTGGACGGATCGAGGCGGGCGAGACCCCCGCGTCCGCGCTCAAGCGCGAGCTCCGCGAGGAGTTGGGCATCGAGGCCGAGGTGGGGGCCGAGATCGCCCGCGCCCGCCACGCCTACGATTTCGGCGAGATCGAGCTGATCGGCCTGCTCGTTTCCAAATACACGGGCGAGTTGAAGCTTACGGTCCATGACAAGATCGCCTGGGTGGAGGCGCGTCGCCTTTTGGAATACGACCTGGCTCCCGCCGACGTTCCGATCGCGGAGGTCGTCGCCTCCCACCGCCGACGCGGCCGCTACAAGAGCACGCATCCCCGGACCTTCGAGGAAAAATACAAGGAGCTGGCCGCCGATCCCGACTCGGTGGCGAAGGCGAAGGCGCGCGGCTCCACGCCGGCGGGAACGCATGTGCCGATCATGGTCGCGGAAATCCTGACGGCGCTCGCGCCTCTTTCCGGCGCCGAGATTCTCGATTGCACGCTCGGCTGGGGCGGTCACGCCGCGGAACTGGCGCGCGCCGCGGGGCCGGACGGCACGGTCATAGGCCTGGACCGTGACGGCGAGGAGCAGGCGCGGACCGTGGTGCGGCTGGGCCGCCTCGGATTGAAGATCGTTCCGCGCCAGACCGATTACGCGGGGGCTCTCCAGGTTCTGAAGGAGCTCGGTCTGGACGGAGTAGACGCGCTGCTGGCCGACCTGGGAGTTTCCTCCATGCAGTTGGACCGTCCGGAGCGCGGCATGTCGTTCAAGAACGACGGCCCGCTCGACATGCGCATGGATCGATCGCGCGGCCGAACGGCCGCGCAGTGGTTGGCGGCGGCGTCCGAAGCCGAAATCGCCGATGTTTTATCGAGGTACGGCGACGAGCCGGACGCGGCCAAGATCGCTGCGGAACTGGCGGCGCGCGCGGGAAACACGCCGAAGACCACATTCGAGCTGGCCTCCGCCGTCGGCGTCGCGAAAGGCCTGGGACCGGAGCGGTTCGTGAAGAAGGACGCCTCGGCCAAGCATCCCGCCGCGCGGACGTTCCAGGCGCTGCGGATCGCCGTCAATTCCGAACGCGAGTCGCTGTCCGGCCTGCTTCGCGATTTGCCGTCGTTGATTCGGCCCGGCGGGCGCGTCGCGTTGCTGACCTTCCATTCCGGGGAAGAAGCGTTGGTCCAGGCCGCGCTGGACGAACAGGCCGCCGCCGGGTATTGGACGGCGCCTCCGGCGCCGCCTCTGCGGCCCTCTCCGGAGGAAGTCCGGGAGAATCCCCGCGCCCGCTCCGCCCGCCTCTGGCGCGTCGTCCGCGCCTAAGGCGCTTTTCTGAACGGCATCAGCGCGCGCAGGCGCGGTTCACGCAGCCAGAGTCCGGCCCAGACGATCACACCGACGACGACGGCCGCGGTGGGCGCCTCGCCCGCGCGCAGATGGGTCGCGACCGCGCCGCCCAGGTAGCCCGTCAGAAGAACGGCGCCCAGCACCGCGGTCTGCGGGATCAGATAGAGGATCAGGCTGACGAGCTCCAGGGTCAAGATCGTATTGACGGCGGACGCCGGCCAGCCCATCTTGACCATGCCTTCGAGCGCCTCAGGGTTCTTCGTGATCATCATGAAGGCCCCCATCAGGAACGGCGGCAGACACAGCGCGGTCAGAGCGCGGCCGGCCCACGTCATCTTCTTGTCGTTCATCTCATTTCTCCGGCGGCGGACCGCTCAGCGGTCGATGGCCTTCATGTTCGCTTCGGCGTAGCGCCCGCCCGCGATCTGATCCGCCGGAACGGCCGCCTCCAGCTCGGCGACCTCGGCCGGGGACAGCTTGATCGCCGCGGCGGCCGCGTTCTCCTCCAGATACTTCCGGCGCTTCGTGCCCGGGATCGGAGCCATGTCCCCGCCCTTGGCCAGCACCCAGGCCAAGGCCAGCTGGCCGGCTTTCACCCCGCGCCGGTCCGCGATGGCCTTGACCCGCTCCACCAACGCCAGGTTCTTGTCGAAGTTCTCACCCGCGAACCTGGGGAAGCGCTGAGAGCGGGAGTCCTTATCGCTCAGGTCGCTCTTCTTGGCGATGGCTCCGGTCAGGAAGCCGCGCCCCAGAGGGCTGTACGGCACGAAGCCGATCCCCAGCTCGCGGAGCGTCGGGATGATCTCCGCTTCCGCGTGGCGCTCCCACAGCGAATACTCGGTCTGGAGCGCGGTGATCGGATGGACCTTGTGCGCGCGCCGGATCGTGGCCGGAGACGCCTCCGACAGGCCCAGGTAGCGGACCTTGCCCGCCTTCACCAAGCCCGCCATCGCGCCGACGGTCTCCTCGATGGGAGTCTGAGGATCCACGCGGTGCTGGTAGTACAGATCGATGTGGTCCACGCCCAGCCTCTTCAGCGACGCGTCGCACGCGGAACGCACGTACTCCGGTTTGCCGCTGATGGACCAGCGCGACGGATCCGCCTTGGTCCGAACGTTGGCGAACTTCGTCGCGAGGAACACCGCGTCCCGCCGTCCGCGGAGGGTGTTTCCGATCAGCTCCTCGTTGTCGCCGATCCCGTACGTGTCCGCCGTGTCCAGAAAATCGATCCCCAGCTCCAGAGCCCGCAGAATCGTCGCGGCCGACTCGGCGTCGTCGCGCTCGCCGTAGAACTCGCTCATCCCCATGCAGCCGAGTCCCATGCGGGAAACGACGGCGCCCTGCGAGCCCAGCTTGATCTTGTCCATGTCCGCCTCCGGAATCCTACTCGCGCAGGAGCGCGATGGTGTTGTCCTCGATGCGGTAAAGCAGGGGCGCGACCTCGACCTTCGGATACAAAGCGCGCAGGCGCAGAGTCTCGGCGCGGATGAAGTCGCCCTCACGGCCGATCTCGTGTTGCGGCGCGTAAAGGTCGAAATGTTCCTCGGCCGCGGCCCGCGTCCAGCCCGCGTCCACCAGGCCCTCCACGAAAAGTCCTCGCCGGGCGATCAGGCCCGACATCCCGCAGTTCGTGTGGCCGATCAGCGCGATGGCGCGCACGCCGCCCACCGAGATGGCGTACGACACGCGGAACTCGGCCTGGCGCAGATTCGCGCCGCCGGTGCGCAGGATGAAGGCGAAATTGTCCGGAATGCGCAGGTGCTTGCGGCTGTCCATGCACATGCCGATGAGCAGTTCCGGCCTTTCCGCCCGCCCGGGCAGGGGAGCGCCCAATGCGTGGTAGCGAAGCAGGGCGCCGATGGGCGTGGGGCGCCAGTGCTCCGGTATGTCCGCTTCCGATTTGATCTCGATATAGGAATTCATGCCGTCGAGTATCTTAGCGATTTCCTTACTTCGGCAGGACCAGTATTTGTCCGCCCATGTGAGGCGCGTGGATCGGGCATTTGAAATCGAAAGCGCCTTCCTGGTGGAAGGTGAAAAAATACTCGGCTTCTCCCAGGGGCGGCAGTTTGAAATAGAACAGCACCTCTCCGGACGGGCCCAGCAGGGAGAAGTCGTGCTCGTCGTCCGGCTGAAGATTGAGGAACCGGATCAGGGTCGGACGTTCGCGATGCACGGCGATGAACGACGGCGCGAAGGAGTACAGCTCCCCGAAGCGCGCGACCGTCTCCTTGGGACCGGTCTCCTTGATGGCGACGGCCTGGGTCATGACGGTGATGCCGCCCTTGTCCCAGTCGTCGGCTTTCTTGATCGTGACGTACTTGGCCGCCTTGGCCGTCGGGACGACCGCGGGAGGAGCGTTCTTCATCGGCATCGGCTCGACGGCGGCGCGGGCGCCGCCGGACGCCAACATCAGGATCGCGACAAGAGATTTCATATGGGCGTCAGTATAGCCCAGGTCTCGCGTGTTGTCCACGACCGCGAGCGCGCTTAGTTCTTGGCGCCCAGGATGGAACCGCGCGCGGCGGCAAAGACGCGGGCCGCGTCGGGAGCGTCCTCGACCGCCACGTCGAAGCCGCCGGTGGGCGTCGGAGTCGCCGTCAAGGTCACCACCGGCAGCGCGGGCATGTCTTCCAGCTCCAGCCGCACGCCGAGGCCGGGGTCCACCGTCAGCTTGACGGCTTTGCCGCGCGCCTCCTGCAGCTTGATCCACGGGCGCGCGAGTGCCAGAAAGGCGTCGTCGGTCAGGAAATCCTCGTCCACGTGCAGGGACTGCGGCGCTTCCCGGCAGCGGGCCAGGTCGCGGCACAGATCGAAGGGCTCCTGGGACATTCCGGGGAAACGGTCGGCCAGCTGCTTCTTGACGGAGCCGGCGCCGGACGCCACGGCGTCGCGCAGGTCCTCGGCGCCGCCCAGCACGGCTTGGCGCGTCTCCAGGACGCGCTCCTGGCGGAGCTGCGACAGCTTGCCCGCCAAAGTCTCCTCAACAGGCGAAAGCGGGGCCGGCTTCGCGGACGGGCCGGCGAAGGCGACGCCGGCGGCGAGAAGCAGTATCTGGAGGCCCATACCCGAAGGGTACCCCCGGTTTGTTACAAATTCAAGTCTATTCGGCGGCCCAGACCGGACGCCGGGCCGCCGGGGCCAGAGCGAACAAGTAACGGTCGCGCTCGGGAATACGGGCCAGGCTCCGTTTCGCGATGACGACGCTGGGAAACACGTCGGCCAGGTTCGGATCGCGGTACCAGCTGCGCGTGAACACGAACATCAGGAGAGGCCGCGGCTCGCGGGAGTAATTGGGCATGCCTCCGTGGAAGGTGCGAAAATCGAAGAGGAACGACTGTCCGAACTTCCCGGACATGTGCTCGACGGGGAATTTCCGGGCGATCTCCTTTTCCCCCGGCGGACGGGCGCGGAGCGCGGTGCGGTGCGATCCGGTCCAGATGGCGGTGGGGCCGTTCTCCTCGTCCACGTCGCACAGCGGCACGCACAAAGTGACGGCGAAAGGCGGAAGATCCGAGAGGTCGCCGTGGTACGGCCGCTTCTTCTTTCCGACGAACCGGTCGAAACGGATGGGGCCGTCGATATGCTGATGCTGGCGGCTCGACAAGGGCTCGGAGATGACCGCTTCCAGGCTGCCGATGCAATGCGAGCTCCCCAGCAGAGCCGCCATCATGTCCGCGATGATGCGATTGCCGTAGAACCGGGGATCCAGGAACGGGCCTTCGAACGGGATGACGGCCGCGTAGCGCCCGCCGATGTCACGGACCAGACCGCGCTTTCGCAGTTCCCCCTTCTCGTGACGGCGCAGGACGTCCCGCCGGATCTTCTTCAGCACGGACATGGGAAACAGATTGCCGAACGCGACCGCGCCGTCGCGCGTCATCCCCGCCTGGATCTTCCGCAGCGTCTTCGCGGACAGGCCCTTGGCATCCTTCTTCGAGAAATCGATGGTCGAGATGGTCACTTGGACGAATTCCTCCGGTTCATATGCGGTCCGTGTGTAAGTATACTTGAGTGGCAAACCCTCATGAACCAGAGACTTTCCGTGCTTTGGGCGGGAATCCGCGCGGAATCCCCGATCTTGGTCGGCGTGTTTCCCTTTGGGCTGATCTACGGCGCGCTGGCCCGGAACGCAGGTCTCACGCCGCTGTCGGCGCAGATGATGTCGTCCATCGTCTTCGGAGGCTCATCCCAATTCGTGGCGGCGAAGCTGATTCACGAGGCCGCGCCGGGGCTGGTGATCGTGCTGACGATCGCCGTCGTGAACCTCCGCCATTTGCTGTACAGCGCGTCCATGGCGGAATACGTCCAAGACCTGCCCTTAAGATGGAAACTGCTCCTGTCCTATCTCTTGACCGACGAGGCCTACGCCGCGACCATCGTTCACTATGAAACCGACGGGGTCAGGCCCGACAGCCACTGGTTCTTTCTCGGCGCCGGACTGGCGCTGTGGTTCACCTGGCAGATCAGCAGCGCGCTGGGGATATTCGCAGGCGCCGCCATCCCCCCGTCCTGGCGCCTGGATTTCGCCCTGCCGCTGACCTTCATCGCGATGGTGGCGCCGGTGCTCCGGGATTTCCCCGTCGTCGCCGCCGCGCTGACCGCCGGGGTCACGGCCCTGCTGACCTTCGGCCTGCCTTACCGCCTGGGCCTCATCGCGGCCGCCCTAGCGGGCATCCTGGTCGGGACAATCTTGGAGCGGGGCCGATGAACGTCTGGCTGATCTTCCTGCTGGGCGGCCTGCTGACGTTCGCCATGCGCCTTTCGTTCATCTACGCGTTCGGACGCATCCGCGTGCCGCCGGCGCTTCACCGCGCGTTGAGATTCGTTCCGCCGGCGGTCTTGTCGGCCATCATCTTCCCGGAAGTGCTGCTGACGAACGGCCGCCTCGACGTCGGCCCGGGCAATCATCGCTGGGCGGCCGCGGCGGTCGCCGTTCTGGTCGCGATCTGGACAAAGAGGACGCTTCCGACTATCATTGCGGGCATGGCCGCCCTGCTGATCCTGCAGGCGGCGTTTTGACCCATGGATAAACCCGACGATCAGGACCGCGTCGTCCCTCTGGCCATCCCGGAGCCCGACGTGGAGAATCCCCTCCCCATCGTCCTGGCGAAGGACGGGACGGTCGTCCTCTCCTACCTGGCCTTCGTCGGACGGAAGGACGCGCACATCATCGTGACGTTCCACGTGGGCTTCGCGCACCGCTTCGGGCCGCCGGACCGGCGCGGGCTGGCGGCGCACCCGCTGGCCGCGCGCGGACTCAAGCCCGACGGCGTATTCGAAGTGAAGAACTCCTCCTGGGTGAAGGACTCCTTCGGCGGCCGGGGCAAGCACTACGTCTTCACCTTCCGGGACGCGACGTTCGAGTGCGTCGCCGAGGGCTACGGCTCGGAGACGATCGAGGAGGACGCCGACGTCGTGCGCCTGATGGCGCGGCGTCTCTACAAATAAAGTTCGTTCTGCTATAATTTTTGGAATTCATGAGCCTAACCTCGGTCCGGTGGTCCCTCGCGGCGATACTTCTGATCGCGCCCTTGGCTCGCGCCGTCGAAGACCAGCATCGCGGAGAATTCGGCGATTACCCCATGACCCGCGACGCCTCCGGCACCAGTTGGCAACCGGAATCCACCCCGATGGAAGGCCGGCACTGGTTCCGGGATTCATGGCGGATCATGGCGCACGGACGTCTCAATCTGGTCAACAGCCAGACCACGGGTCCGCGCGGCCGGAACCAGACTTACACGACGAACATGTTCATGGCCGAAGCCAGCCGTCATGACGGCTTCGACGCCTTGAGCTTTCGTTTCATGGGAACTCTGGAACCGGTCATGGGCCCGAAGGGATATCCCCTGCTGCTCCAAAGCGGAGAAACCGCCAACGGCCGCGCCTTGCTCATCGATCGCCAACATCCCCATGACGCGATCATGGAGCTCTCCACGACCTACAGCACCCGGCAGGACGAGGAGCATCCGACTCTTTTCATCTACGGCGGCCTGCCCGGCGAGCCCGCGCTGGGGCCGCCGGCCTTCATGCACCGGGCCTCGGGGATCGAGGATCCGGAAGCGCCGATCTCGCATCATTGGCAGGACTCCACGCACATCAGCTACGGAGTCGTGACGGGCGGCTTCGCGACTGCCGAATGGAAGTTCGAGGTTTCGGGTTTTCGGGGGCGCGAACCCGATCAGTATCACTGGGACATCGAACGCCCCAAGATCGATTCTTTCGCGACGCGTCTGTCCTGGAATCCCAGCCCGCGCTGGGCGTTGCAGGCCAGCTTCGGCGCCATCAAGAGTCCGGACGCGCTCGCCCCGAGCGTCGACACGATGCGCGTCACCGCCTCCGCGATGTACGGCGCTCCGCTGGCCGACGGAGGCCATTCGGACTCCACCTTGGTTTGGGGCCGCAACAACGACTCCCCAGGCACCTCCAAGGACTCCGTTTTAGCGGAGTCGTCGGTGTCGCGCGGCCTCTATACGTTCTTCAGCCGAGGTGAATGGGTGCAGAAGGACGAACTTCTTCTCGCCCTTACGCCGAACGATCCGGTCCTCCAGCGGTTCTATCCCAATGGAATCACTCCCAGCCATATTCCTCCGCCTTCCGGCCCCATCCCCCCTTCGACGCCGCCGGTTTCGCAGGCGCCCGTCTTCGAGGTCGGCAAAATCAGCGTGGGCGTGGTCCGGGACTTCCTGACCACGCGTTTCGCCAAGTTCGGAGTGGGCGTCATGGGCAGCCTCTACCATCTGCCGCGCAGTCTTTACTCCGCGTACGGTTCGTCGCCGATGAGCGGGCAGGTCTGGATTCGCGCCACGTTTTAACGGCGACCGCCGCCAACGACTCGGCTACTTGATGCCGACGACCATCGAGTCCGGTCCGACGAGGTGCTCGACGCGGATGTCGCGGAATCCGGCCTCGCTCATCCAGCCCCGGCAATCGGCGCCGGTATAGTCGAAGCCGCCGGCCGTCTCGACCAGCATGTTGAGGCTCATCAGCAGGCCGAAGGCGTTCTGGCTGCGGTCGTCGTCGATCAGAGCCTCGTAGACGACCAGCGCGCCTCCCTTGGGCAGGCTCTTGTAGGCCTTGGCGATGAGCATCTTCTTCTGCTCGAGATTCCAATCGTGCAGGATGTGGCCCATCACGATCACGTCGGCCTGAGGCAGGTCCTGCTTGAAGAAGTCGCAGGTCGCGAAGCTCAGGCGGCCGCTCAGCCCCGCGGCGCCGACGTATTCCTTGAAAATGGGCTCGACGACGGGAAGATCCATTCCTACGCCGGTCAGATGCCCGTGAGCGTTCGCGACGGTCACGGGAAGCGCGCCCTGCGTGGTGCCCACGTCCAGGAAGGTCTTGTAGTCCTTCCACGGGAACTGAGCCGCGATCGCGTGGGCCGCGCCCAGGCTCACGCCCGTCATCGCCTTGCAGAATTCCTTGAGCAGCGCCGGATCCTTGTAAAGCGCGCTGAACATGTCTCCGCCCGACTTCGACTCGTTCTGCGGCTGGCCCGTCTTCAGCCCGTCCGTCAGCGAGCCCCAGAACGGATAGAGCCGGTGGTTGGCCATCTCCAGGATCCCGCCCATGTATGACGGCTTGGAGCGGTCGAGGAAGGCCGCCGTCTCCGGCGTGTTCGCGTAGACGCCGTCGCGCCGCTCCAGCATGCCGAGCGCGACGAGCGCGTCGAAGAAATCCCTCGCCCCGCGCGGATGCAGGTCGAACCGCTTCGTGAGCTCCTCCAGGTTCGACGGCTTCTGGGCCAGCTGAGTGAACACGCCCAGCTCGACGGCGCTGAGCAAGGTCTTGGAGGCCCAGAACGCCATGCCCAGCTGCATGATCTTCTCGGGCGTGGGATGGGCGGCGGCGGGGCGGGGCGCGGCGGTCTGGACGGACATGAGGGTCTCCGTGATCGGTTCGAGGGTACCGGCGGACGGCTATGGTAGCAAGAACGCCGTCCGGAACTCACGCCATGGCCGCCGACGGACCGGCCAGCCGACGGCGCTAACGCAGGCGCAAGCGGCGAAGGACGCTTCCCTCGGGAAGAAGCGCGGGGGTCTGGTCGCGGTTCTGCTCGCGCGCGGCGTCGGCCACCTTCGGCTTCAGGTAGTCGTGGAGCCCTTCCACCGTGATCGCGCCGTCGCCGTCGGCGGCCGCGCCGTTGAGGCCCTTGAGCAGATAGTAGGTGAAGGCGCCGTGGCCCTGCGCGTCGATGGTTCCCGAAATCTCATCGTCCGCCGACGCGGTCAGGGCGACGACCTTGCCGGCGGGGGCCACGCGCCCGGTGTCCACCTTGCCGACCAGGGGACGGGCGCCCTTCGGCAGGACGGAACGTCCGCCCGCGCCGGAGAAGCACGAATCCAAGGCGACGACGATCTGCTTGGCCTTCAACGCGCCGAGACGCGCGTAGAGATCCCCCAGGCGCAGCGCCGAAACCTCCAGGTACTGCGGGTCGCCCTCGACGGGGACGAGATAGGCTTGACCGGTGGCGACGTCGGGCGCGCCGTGGCCCGAGTAGTAGAAGAACACGCTCGAGCGCTCGTTGACCTTCTCCGGCAGCCAGGCCTCTAGATACTTGGTCCAGTTCGTCTTGGTGGCCTGGGCATCGGTGAGGAGGACGACGTTGCGGGAGGGATAGCCCAGGGCCAGCAGATGGTCGCGGACGGCCTCGGCGTCCCGGCGCGCGAAGGTCGCGTCCGGCAAGGACAGGTACTTCTCGACGCCCAGGACCAAAGCGAAGTCGTCCGGCCGTTCCGGAAGCTTGTAGGAGGGCGCGTCGACGTCGGAGCGGATGGCCGCCGGTTGCTTGGCCTTGTTGCGCGCGGCGACGGCCTCGGCGACCATGCGCGCCACGTCGTCGCGGCTGACGATTCCGGCCGGAGCGGCTTCCGCCGCGGCCGCGGGGCCAGCGGCCGAGGGGGCGGCGCGGGCGGCGGCCGCGGCGGCGCGCTTCTGCTCCTGCTCCTTCAGATATCTCGCGACCTCGGGATTGCGCATCACGACGGCGTGCTCGAAGGGCGTGCGGTTGTCGTAGCCCGGGATCGTCAGGTCGGCTCCGGCTTCGACGAGCATGTGGACGATCTCCTCGTCGCCCAGGGCGGCGGCCAGATGCAGGGGCGTGGAGCCGTTGGGGAAGCGCTCGTCGACCCCGGCGCCGCGGTCCAGGAGACGGCGGACCTCGGCCGCGTCGCCCTTCACGATGGCCTGGTGCATGGGCGGCATGAACGAGCAGCCGGCCAGAAGGACCGCCAACACCGGCGCGGCCAGCGCGAGAGACCTCATCGCAGGATCAGAGGCGGCCCGCCTCCCTCGGGAATGAGTTGAGGAGTCTGCGGGCGGTTCTCGCGGCGGGAGGCGTCCTCCACGCGCGGAACCAGGTAGTCGTACAGCCCCTTGAGAGTGACCGCTCCGCCCGTCCCGGCCGCCTCGCCGCCCAAGCCTTTGAGCAGGTAGAAGGTGAAGACGCCGTGGCCCTGATCGTCCAGGGTTCCTGAGATCTGGTCGGCACCGGAGGCGCTCAGCGTCACGATGCGCGGGTCCGAGGACAAACCCAGGTCCACCTTGGTGACCAGCGGGCGCGTGCCCTTGGCCAAAACCGACCGGCCACCGGCGCCCGAGAAGCAGGAATCGAGGGCGACGACGATGCGCTTGGCCTTGAGCCGGGAGAGCCGGTCGTAGAGCTCGGCCAGCGGATAGCCCGTGACGCGGAGGTATTTCGGATCTCCGTCCGAGGGAACCAGGTAGGCGCGGCCGGTGCGGAAGTCCGGGGCGCCGTGTCCCGAGAAGTAGAAGTAGACCGTGGAGCGCTCGTTGACCTTCTTCGGGAGCCACGCCTCGACGTATTTCATCACGCCGGTTTTCGTGACCTGCTGGTCGGTGGCGAATACCATGTTCCGGCGCGGGACGCCCAAGGCGAGAAGATGGTCGCGCACGGCCGCGGCGTCCCGTTCGGCGAAGCGGGCCTCGGGAAGGCCGGCGTACTTCTCGACGCCCAGGACGACGGCCGCCGCGTCGGGATCCTCGGGCCGGCGATAGCCCGGCTTGTCCACCGCGGAACTCACCG
Organism: Elusimicrobiota bacterium; assembly: GCA_044450965.1. Classification (GTDB taxonomy): domain Bacteria; phylum Elusimicrobiota; class Elusimicrobia; order UBA1565; family UBA9628; genus GWA2-66-18. Next base: position 52,467 of record JBIOJO010000010.1, read on the forward strand.
CCGGGGCCTTGGGATGCTCGGCCTCGTCCAACGCGGCGGAGATGATCTTCGCGGCTTCCTCCGGCGTGACGCCGGCGAAGCCGTCCTCCTGGGCCTTGCCCAGCTCCTCGGCCTGCTTCAGGATCTTGGCGATCTCGAGGTAGCCGTTCTCCTCGGCCCGCTCGCGCGCGGTCATGCTCTGGTCGTCGACGTCGTAGGGGGTCGCGCCGGCCTGGAGCAGGATGCGCACGGTCTCCAGATGGCCGTTCTGCGCGGCGCCGATCAGGGGATGATGGCAGCTCCAACCGTACGGCTCGGAGGTGCAGCCCGAGGGGCTGGGGTTGGCTCCGGCCTCGATGAGGTCGCGCACGGCTTGATTGTCCCCCGCCGACGCGGCCGTCCACAACGGGGTGGTCCGACCGACGACCGAGAAGAAGCAGCCCTGCGAGACCAGGACGGCCAGGAAAGCCGCCGCGACGGAAAGGATCAGTCTCGCCTTATGCGATTCGCGCGCCACGTCCATGACCGGCAAGGCAAGCAACGAATCGGCCCGCCGTCAGCGCCGGCGGCTAGGCCTTCTTCTTCCCGAGCGCGGCGCGCAGGCTCTCGCCGAAGGCGCCCATGGACGGCTCGCTCTCCTGTTGGCGGCTCTTCCACTCGTCGGCGTCCGTATCGCGCGGCAGCTGCAGGGAGATGCGGCGTTCGGACAGCTTGACCTCGGCGATTTCCACCGAGATCAGGGCTCCGACCTTCTGGCTCTCCAGCTTGAAGTCGGGAGCGTCGACGGTCTTCGATTGATGCAGCAGGCCGACCACGCCGGGCTCCAGCTGAATGAACAGGCCGTAGGGCTCCTTGCGGGTGATCTTGCCCTCCAGGACCTGGCCGGGGGCGTATTTCGCCCAGGAATCGACGACGGCGGCGGCCGGAGCGGCGGCGGGCTTCTCCGTCGCCTGCTTGAGCGACAGGGCGACCTTGAGGCGGCCCTCCACGGTCTCGCGCTTGAGGATCTTCGCGGCCACGGACTGGCCCACGGCCAGCAGGTCCGACGGCGACTCGACGCGCGACCAGGCCAGCTCCGAAATATGGGCCAGACCTTCCACCCCGGGCAGAAGCTCGATGAACGCGCCGAACTTCTCCAGGCGCGTGACGGTCCCCATGACGACCGAGCCTTCGGGGTTCTTCACGAAGAAATCCGCAACGGCGCGCCCCTGCTCTTCCTCCAGCAGCTTGCGGCGGGAGACCACGACATTGCGGCCTTCCTCGCCCCACTCCGTGATGCGGAAGGCGAAGGTCTTGCCGACGAACTCCGCGCCGGTCTCCACGCGCTTGAGGTCCAGCTGGCTGATGGGGCAGAACGCGCTCTTGCCGCGGACGCTCACGCGCACGCCGCCCTTGCAGATCTCGGCGACGCGCCCCTCGACGGGCCGGTGGCTCTCGAAGGCTTCCTTCAAATCCTGGGCGATGTTCTTGTCGGTGGGATTGACCGAGAGGCGGATCTCGTTGTGCCGGACCGAGGTCACGAACAGGTCCACGCTCTCGCCCGCTTTTCGGCCGGCCAGCTCGACGGACGCCACGACGCCTTCCTTCCCGGGGCCGAGCGCCACGATGGCGTCCTCGCCGCCGAGCGCCAGGATCTCCGCCTTCACGCGGTCGCCGACGGCGACGGTTTGACCCGCCGCCACCAGGGAGTCGTCGAGGAGCTTGGAAAAATCTTCGTCGGAGCCGGGTTCGTGGTGTTCCATGGTTGGTCCGCGGGAGGCGCGAACGTCTGGATTATAACGAAAAAGGAAGGGCCCCGCTCTCGCGGGGCACGTCCGGCTCATCCGGCGGGCGTCGCGACAACGCGAGACCCCGACTTCTCGAGACGCTCGAAGACTCTTTCGCAGCCCGAACAATGTCTTAGGGGACTTCCATCTCAGGGGGCAGCGCGATTCCCGGACAGACACACACGACCTGTTGGAACCCGCCGCTCGCGCAGGCCGGCCCTTTCGCTATAAAATTAGCCCTACTCATCTTGCAGACGGGGAGAGGCTCGGGGGGGTTGCCCGTACACTTCCCGGCCCCCCCTCTAAATCCCCATTGGCACCCCTGTGTATTGTCCGGGGAGCAATCCACCAACGTCGCGGTTCCGATCATTTTGATATCGGATGAGGAATAACCGAGATAAATAGAGTACCGTCCCGCAGGATAATCGGAGCCGTTCACGACGGTTTGAAGCGTCGTGGAATCGAGCCATTCGCTTGGGAGAAAATCCCGATGATTCGAGATGTTCAAACAATCAATGGACCCCGCCGGAGAAGCGCACCCTTTGGGAGGATGGGCTTGATCCACGCCGGTGGTGCGGGAAAAGATCGATCCGGCATTGCAGGCCGTGCCGTTCGGAGCATTCCATGGACCGGTCGAGTAATTCGAAATATAAGTATTCGCGTCGTCGAGACTCGGAGCGTCCGCGGACGGGGTGCTCGCGCCCGAATTCGGGGCTAACTTCGGGCCGCCGGGAATAGGACCGCCGTCCGCCGTCTGGCCGGTGATATTATCGACGGGTGCCGGCGTTTGACTGACGGGGGCGCCGATCGACGATGGATTCGATTCCTTGATTCCGATGGGGCCGCCCGCGGCCATCCCTCCCTCGCGCACTCCTTCGTAAGAGTACGCCTCGCTCCCGCCGGCCGCGCCGCTCTTGGCGGAAGTCAAGTTCGCCGAGGCGATGGCCCTGGCGCCGCCTCCCGCGCCCTTGGCGTCCGTAAAGGCCCGCGACGACTGAACCCGGCCTGAGCGAGCGCCGGGCCGAGAATTGGATCCACCGGCCGACGCGCCGCCCCTCCCCGCGCCGGAAAACTTGGCCGACAGTTGATTGATTCGCTGCATCGCCCGCGCCTTCATTCCGGACGGGTGCGCGGGCGCGCTCCCGAAAAGGTTAATCAACGACGCCCGTTTGACGGCGGCGCCGGGCGCCGGATTCATGCCCATGGCCCGGCCCAGCGCCTGGGCGATGCTGACGCGATGGACCGGTTCTCCGCTGGGCGGCGTCAGCGACTGGAGTACGACGGACCTCGCGGGGCCCGGAGACGGCATCGGCTCGAAGGCCGGGCGGCCGTCGGGAACATTCGACGAGCCGTTGGGCATGAAAGGCACAAGCAGAAGTATGCCCGTCGCGATAATGGCGATGATCGCGACCAAGGCCGGGCGCATCTTAAGAAATCGCATGGGATCATTTGACGGATCGGCGCTCATCGGCATGTCCTCTGCCAGGCTAAACGACTGGAGCCACTTCGCTTTTTCACGCTATTCATCTAACCCTGAATCCTGTCATAAGTTTCAATTTCCCGAGAGCGCGCTGTGAGGCGTGCCGCACCGAAGAAAAGGTCGCGCGCGCCCTCCAGTCAAAGCCGGCGGGCGCTTCAACGCGCGCAGCTGCAGGTCCACTCTTTCGGCGGACAGTTTTTGCAGCCGGCCATGCAGGCGCCGCCGCACGTGGCCAGTATCTTGGGGGCGCGCTGATCGATGTAATAGGCCGGGCCGTCGGCCGCGGAGTTGCAGTCAACCAGGAGGTAATCGCCGCATTGCTGGATCAGCTTGCAGTTAATGCCCCCCGCCAGGCCCGCGAGGCCGTTCGTGTTCGGCACGCCCAGGCGCTCCATGAGCCGGCCTTGTTCGGGGGTCAATTCGGCGGGCGGGCAGAGGGGGCGGACCGGCGCTTCGACGGGCGGCGGCTTCAGGCCGGCGTCGACGAAGGCTTGGGCGGCGTCCGAACGGCCGGCCCGGACGGCGAGCCGATACGCGGCCACGACCTTCGCGTCAGTCATGTCCTTGACGTGCTTGAGCATCACGGCGACGGCCGGAGCGCGCCCCGCGGCCGCGGCGAAAGACAGAGCGGTGCCGGGTCCGGTGTCCGCGATCGGATCGGCGCCGGCGTCCAGCAACGCGCGCGTCGATTCCAAATCATCGGTCTTCGACAGCGACCGCAGGGCCCGGTCGTAGCCGCTCCCGATCTTCCGGGACGCGAGGAACGCCAAGGTCTTCGGCATCCGGCGCGGGGCCAGGTTGGTCACCACGTTCATCTCCGGAGGGACTTTCCCTTCCTTGAAATCGCAGTGGTGGAGCTCCAGAAGCTTCGCGACCTCCAGGACGTCGTCGTCGGCCGCCCCCGGCCGCGACCCCAGCCAGTGAACGACGGCCACTCCCCGCCCGTCAACGGCGTTCGGATCGGCCCCGGCGTCCAGCAGCAGCCGCACGACCTCGACGTGGGCCGGCGCGACGGCGAGGAGCAGCGGATTGATTCCGCGAGCGGGAGTCGCAGGACGGCAGCCGCCGTCCAAAATCGTCTTGAGGCGGTCCGGGTCGTTCGCCGAGACGGCGCGGGCAAGCCCGCGGCACGCGTCCGTGGGCGCGGCCGAAGCGGGACCACAGACAAGCAGGAAGATAATCAGCCCGCGCGCGCTCATCGCGGCCATGTTAGCACTTGGGCATAGCGGTGGCCAGGAGGCGGCTCCGAACCCTCGGGCGGATTCTACTGAGTATTCACAGGCCCGCCCATCGGCGCAGGCGGCCTGCAGGCGGCCGGGGTCCGATAGACGTCCCGGAACCATTTCTTGACGCCGCCCTGGGTGATCGTCCAAGGACGCGTCGGCAGGCCGGCGTCGCGGAGGCCTTCGAGGGCCCAGACGTTGCAAAAACGGCGAAAGCTGAAGGGAAGCGGCGAGCGGTAGATGAACGCCGCCGAAGGGCCGGTGTCCAGTCGAAGCGCCAGCGAGGGAGCGCCGTCCTGGCCGAGCGTGAAGGAAGCGGCGACGTAGCGCAGCAAGGCGCGGTAGCTCGCCGTCGGCAGCTCGACGGCGAAGACGTCCAGTCCGTCGGTGGTGACCCAGTCGCCAGGCGAGCGTCCCCACGGGAACGGCCGCACCATCATGGCCCCCGGGGTGCGCTCGACGATCTTCCACCGGGACATCAACTCGCCCTTTTCCACGTCCTCGTAGTACTCCAAATTGCCGTAGCCCACCTCCACCCAGTCCGTGGGCAGTCGGGATTGGGCCGCCAGCCCGGATCCGTCCTTGACCTGAGGGAGAGCGGCGACGGCTTGGGGGACGGGAAAGTCCTCCCGACGGATCAGAAACGACGTGTGGTTCCCGTCCGGCCGCGGCCAGAAGACGTAGAACGTGCGGCAGGGTCCGGTCTCGGGCGGCGGGGCAACGGGGGCGTGGGCGGCCTTCGCCATCAAGCAGCGAGGTTCCCCTTGGGCGGCGACGTCCGCTCCCCCGCATTGACGGCGCGCCGGCGCCGTCGCGGCGCAGGCGGCGAGGAAGGGCGCGATTGTAAGGACGATCAGACCGCGTCGAGACATTGAGACGACCGCGTGGTCCTTAGTAGGAAATCATCACGCCAAGGTCGGCGCGCCGGCCGAGCGAGCCTTCGGCGTCGTTCTTGAGCTGCCAGCCGAAGTCGAAGCGGGCCGAGACGTTGTCCAAGATGTTGTAGCGCAGGCCGGGTCCGACGCTCAAGAGCTTGCTCTCCACGCGCTCGCCCGGCAGCAACGTATGATTTCCACCTGCCCCGTAGTCGACGAACCCATAGAGCTGGCACTGGTCAAGGCCCTTGAACCCGTTCAGGGCCCCCAACACGGGGACGAACGGGCTTCGGACCTCCGTCGTCACCAGGTAGCCGTGGTCGGCGTTGAGGACGCGCGTGTCGACGCCGCGGATGGTGTCGAAGCCGCCGAAGCCCATCTGCTCGCTGGGAAGCAGATTCGCGTCGGATATCTGCGCGGTCAGCAGGTTGGCCAAGGTCCAGCCGTCGAAGAGCCTGGTGGTGCGGTTGAGCTCGAATTTAAAGTAATCGTACGCCGCGGGCGCTCCGGCGCGGCTCGTGGCGTAGGCGGCGTCGTTGTCGTTCGGCGAAAGGCCTCCGGGGCTGAAGAAACCGCTCAGCCGCGTCGAGGTCTCACCCAAATCGTCCGGCAGCTTCCCGCTGTAGACGACCTTGAACTGGTCGACGTCGGCGGCCGCGGCGAAGACGGACACCCCGCCGAAGGTCAAGTTGTTGTTCGAGCGCTTGAAGTCGAAGCCCGCGGAGACCGAGTGCTGGTAGGCGCCCAGCCACGGCAGAGGCATCTCGTAGTTCAAGCTCAGCTGCCAGCTGTAGCCCGTCAGGTTCGCGGGAGCCGGGAGATTGGCCCGGCTGTCGGAGTACGAACCCAGCAACGAGACGATGCTTCTCCACGGCAGCGGCTGGATGTACGTCAAAGAATGCGCCCGTAGGGAGCGGAAGTCGGGGCTGCCGTCGTACTGGTAGTTGAGCTGGCCGTCGCCGCCGAAGACGTCTCCCCACCCGGAGCCGAACGTGAGGCGCTCCATCTGGGTCGTGGTCGTTCCGGAGTTGTCGGTGCCGGCGTAGAAGCGAAAGGGCCGGTGCTCGGACGTTCTGAGCACCAGGTCGGTGCTGCCCAATTGCGATCCTTTGGCATAGACCAGGTCCACGTGACGGAACGGGTTGCGATTGATCCAGTCGATGTCCTCGGCGAGGACGCCGGAATCGATGGTCCCGCCGGGCTCGGCGCGGATCACGCGGGACAGCACCCCGGAGGAGAACTCCTTGTTTCCCTCCACCTTGATCTGACCGACCTTGCCTTCCAACACGACGATCTGGAGCACGCCGTTGGTGACGTTCTGCGGCGGAGCGAACGCATCGACGACGGGCTGGCGATGAGCGCGGGACTGCCGCACGACCTCCAGCAGGATGCGGTCGATCAGGCGCTTGGAAATGGGCTGGCCGAAGGCGGGCTGGACCCGCTTCGCGAAATCGGGGTCCGCGAACACCGGAAGCCCATCGGCCCGGACGCCCTTCACGCCGGACAGACCGCCCGGCACGACCAGTTGGGGATCGCCGACGAAGACCACGCCCTTCAACATGACGGGACGTTCCTTTTCCGCCGCCTTGGGCTGGGCCGCGAGGAGCGCGACGAAGGCCAGCGCCAAAAGCGGAGCGTTCCGCCGGCCGGTAGGGATGATGCGCCGAGTCTTGGATGAATTCATTTTTTGTCCTGCGCGGAAGCGGTAGCCGCCGCGTCCGCGGCGGCCTGCGTCTCCGTCGCATATGTCTGCGCCGACGCGGCGTTCCCTTGATAGATCGCCACGTTTTCCTTGTCCGCCGTCTGGTTCGCCACGTCTTGATTCGCCGCCGTTTGGGCCTTGGCCCACGTGTTCCCCGCGGTGTTCGCCGCGGTCGCGGCGTCCTTGGCCGTGTTGTACGCCGTCGTGGCGTCATCGCCCGCTTCGTTCGCGGTTTTGACCGCCTCGTCGTATTCCTTCTGGAGGTCGGCGACCGACTCGTCCGCCTCCTTCACCTCATCGGTCTTCCCTCCATTCTTGAGGACTTGCACGTCGGTCGAGACGCCGGTGGCCTTACCGGCCGAATCGACGAGGGAGTCCCCCACGTTCTTTCCTGAAACGAGGTCGTTCACAAAATTAGCCCCGAAATCGAACTCCATCTCTTCCTTATCCTTCGGTTTCAACTCGTCCGCCTCTTTCATCCTGGCTTCCATCTGCGCGCCTTTCTTCTCCGAAAGCCGCTTTCCGATCTCGTTCGCCTTTTCGACGGCCGCGTTCGCCTTATCCACGGCCTTCCCGTAAGCCTTGTCGGCTGTTTTGAACGCGTTCATCGCCGTCTGCGCCACCGCCTTATCGGCGTCCGCGGTCGTTTGCGCCGCCGCGATCAGCCCCGGATCGTCGAGCACTCGCTTTAGATCGTCCTTCAAGTCCTGCGCGGCCGAAGCCGCGTCGATCTTGGCCTGCTTCGCCGTGTTGGCCGTGTCGATGGCGTCCTGGGCTCGTTGGGCGACGGCGGCCTTGGCCGCCTCGATCGTCTTTTGACGGTACGCTTCGTCCGAGGCGGCCTTGGCCTTGTCGACCTTGGCCACCTCCGCCTTGGCCGCCACGCTGTCGGCGTCCGCCGTGGTCGCCGCCTGCGTGGCCGCCGCGCTGTCCGCCGCCGCCTGCTTCGCCGTCGCCTGCGCCGCGGCCGCGGCCGCCGACATCTTCGTGGCCGCCGCCTGCGAAGTCGTCGCAGTCAACATCGCCGCGTCGGCCGCCGCCTGTTCCGCGGCGGCCTGGCCGCCCTTCGCGGCCTTGGCCGTCGCCTCGAGTTGTTGCGCCAGGGCCAGGTCGGCCGCCGCTTTCGTCGTCGCCGCGTCGGCCGCCGTCTGGGCCGCCTGGTATTTGGCGGCCAGCTGCTGGGAATTCTGCGCGTCCTTCGCCGCGAACGCATCCACCGCGTTGTCGTTGGTGACCTGCAACCGGTTCGGGTCCAAAGCCATTTTCGCCGTCGTCAATCTCTCGTTAATTCTGTCGGAGCCGTTATGGTTGGATTCGTTGGCGACCATTTGCTTCAAAAGACTGGTGACCTTGTCCAGATTCGCTTGCAACGTCGCCGCGTCCATGCTCGTGTCGCCGCCCAATCCCTCGATCTGCTGTTCCAAGTTCCCGACTTCCGTGATCGGCCAGCTCTTGAGGTTGTTCATGGCGTCGGTGCGGATGCCGTTAACGTCGTCGGCGTTGAGCTCTTCCCACATCTTCTTGGCTTGATCCGCGAGAGATTGGATCTGCGCGATGAGGCCGGCTTTCTGGGGCGCCGCCTGATCGCCCGCGACCTCGGCCGCGGCATTCGCGAGCGTCTGGTTCGCGTTCGTGACCGCGCTCGCGGAATTCTTGGCCGTGTTGTCGGCGTTCGTGGCGGCCGTCTGTTTGTCCGTCACCGCTTGATCCACCGCCGCCACCGCCGCCTTGGACGCCGCGGCCTCGCCGCCCGACGCGGCCTTGGCCCCCGCCTGGGTGACCGTCGAGAAGATCGAGAAGAGTCCCGCGCCCACGGCCGCCGCCACGGCGGCCTTGGAGTCGTCCGTCGCCGTCTTATCCGCCGAGGTCTTGGCCGTGTCGGACAGGAGTGAGGTCACCTGCGCCTGATCCACCGCGACCTGGGACTGGGCGCTCCCGTTCGCTTGGTTCGCGGTCGCCGCCGCCGCGGCCGCCGTCGCCGCGGCCGTCTGCGCCCCTTCCGCCGCCAACTGGTCCGTTCCGGCCCGGCGCTTCGCGTTGTTGGCCGCGACCGTCTTCGCCAACGTCACCGGAGGCGTCGCGGCGTCGGCGACCGCTTGATCCGCCGCCTTTTTGGAGGCGGCGGCCGTGGTCGCCAGAGTCTGCGCCTTCGCGGCCGCGGTCGTCGCGGCATCGTCCGCGGTGGTCTTGGCCGCCGCGGTCTTGGTCGCCGCGTCCTTGTCCGCCTGCAATTGATCCACCGCGGCCTTCGTCGCCGGGTCCAAGGAGGCCAAATAAGCCTTCGCTTTTTTGTACGCGTCGATCTGGCTTTGCGCGTCGGAGCCGGCGTTCGACATATCCAACCCCTGCGTGTAAGATGCGCCCACCGCGGTGTTCGAGAACCCGTTCACGAGTTTCTCCGCGTCCGTGATCTTGCTGATCTCGTCCGTCCGGTCCGCGGGGGCCGGCGTCGCCGCTTCCGCCGCCGCTGTCGCGGCGGCCTGCGCGGACTGCGCGGCTTGGTTCGCGGCGTCTTGGGCCGCGGCCGCCGTCGCCGCGGCCTTCGCCGCCGCGTCCGCCTTGGCCTTCGACGTCGGGTCCGCCGCGGCCACCGCGGCCGCGATTTTCGCCAACCCCGCGTCTTCCGCCGCCACGGCGATGGCGTCCTGCTTGGCGCCCGTGGCCTGCTCCGCCGCGACCTGCGCGGCATGAACGACCGCCTTCTGCGCCGCATCGCCGGTCGGAGCGCTCGTTCCGCTGAGGTGGGCGTTCGACGGCGTCGCCGAGACGCTCACGCTTCCGGCCAACGTGGAGCGTCCGGACACGGAAACGACGGGCGGAGTCGCCGCGCTCGCCGCGTCGGTCGGCAATTGCAGAACCACGGGCGCCGGCAGTTGCCGGGCCGAAGTCGAAGGCAACCCCGACGTCGACCCGCCGCTATTGGCGGGCAAGCCGGTGATGGCGGGGTTTTGCAGGTTGATTTTCTGGGTCGTCGTGAACGGAGACGCCGATGAGGCCGGCGGGTAGAAGAGGCAGATTCCGCTGACGCAGGCCGGGTGGCTGGCGAAGGAACCCGAGAGGACGGTCGCGACCAGTCCGCCCAACACGTCGGAGGCCGGCGCCTGAGAGTAGAGTTCGGTATGACCGCCCGCCGCGGTGATCGTCTTGGCGGCCGTATTATTTAAGGAAAGGCTGTCCTCCAGGACGACGTTGCTCGCCCCGTTGGCCGTCAGGTTGCCATTCATGACGAGATTACGTCCGGCCAACGTGATGCCGGTGGCCGAGACGCCCGCGTTCCAGGCGACGTCGCCGGCGCCCGCGGTCACGGTCAAAGAGTTGGCTCCACCCGTCACGGCCGCGCCGAACGTCAGCGCGCCGCCGCCGGTTGTGAACGCGTCGGCCGCGCCCAAGGTCACGGCGCTGTGGTAATTCTGGAGGCCGTTGGTGGTGACGGCGCCGCCGTTGACGCTGATCCCGCCGCCGGCCGTCGCGTCCAGAGAGGACAGCGCGGCGGTCCCGCCGACCGCGCCGGAGATGGTGGTGGCGCCGACGGAATTCGTCGTCAGCGCCTTGGCGCCGTTGACGGTCGAGTCCAACTTCAGAACTCCGCCGGACGTGAGCACGGAGGCCGCTGTCAGGTTCACCGCGCCGTTGTATTCCTGCGCGCCCGCGCCGGAGGTGGTGACGTTGGCGCCGACATTGGAGCTGCCGTTGACGAGCAGGGCCGTCAGCGCCGTTCCGCCGCCGATCGCGCCGCCGATGGTGGTGGCGCCGGCCGAGGTGGTCGTCAAGGTCTTGGCGCCGTCCACGGTGGAGTTGAAGGCGATGGTCCCGGCCGAGTTCAAGGTCGTGTTCTGCAGAAGGTTCACCGCGCCGTTGTAGGCCTGCGAGGCCGCCCCGGTGGTGGCCACGTTGGCGTGCAAGTTGGTTCCGCCCGCGCCGCTCAAGAATCCGACATCGCCGGTGCTGTTGACGGCGCCGTTGACGTTGGCGGCGTTGCCGGCCGTGACGCCCAGGCCGCCGACGGTCATGAGGCCATTCCAGGTCACGTTGGTTCCGCCCACCGTGGTCGCGCCGGCCGTCACCGCGCCGCTGAGCGTGACGTCGCCGACCGCGGCGATCCCGAGAGGCGTGCCCGCTCCGGTGAGCGTGCTGTCGAAGGTGACGTTGCCCGCGGAGGTCCCGAAGCTGGTCGGACCGCCGGCGAACGTCACCGCGCTGTGATAAGCCTGGGCGCCGGCCGTGAGGACGCCGCCGCCGTTCACGTTGATGCCGCCGCCGGCCGTGACGGCCAAGGAGGCCAAACCGGCGACGGCGCCGTTAAAATTAGTCGCCGCCGCTCCGGAGTTGATGGTCAGGGCCTGCGCACCGGCGACGCCCTGGTCGAAGGTCACCGCGCCGCCGGAGGTGAGATTCACGGGACCCATGAGGTTCACCGCGCCGTTGTACTCCTGCGTACCCCCGCCGGTCGTATTCACGTCGGCGTTGAGCAGGATGACGCCCGCCGGAAAGGCGCTCGTCAACTTAACGCCCCCGGCTCCGAGCGTGTTGGTGATGGCCGCGTTGACGTTGACGGAGTTTTGGGCCGTCAGGGTCAGATTGTGCGCGCTGGACCAACCGATGGCCGAGTTGACGCTGATATCGCCGAAGCCCGCTCCCACCCCGAAGCCGCCGCCTGCCTGCACGTTCACGTCCGACAACGCCAACTGGTTCGTCAGGTCGGTGACGTTCAATTTGGAGAAATCCGCGTTGCTGGTGGGATTGCTCACCACGGAGTTGTCGATGCCGGTGGTGAGGCTTCCGTCGATGATGATGTCGTACGGATCGAGGAGCAAAGCGCCGTCCTTGCCGCCGGTCGCGCGCAGGTCCACCGGACCGCGGAAGGCCAGATTCTTGCCGGAGACCTCGGCGGAGCCGCCGTTCCCGCCCAAGGCGCCGCCGCGCGCGCTGATGGCGCCGGCGAACGACGTGTTCCCGTTGGACCAGACGGCCACCTGACCGCCGTTTCCGTTCGTCAGGGCGTCCGCCGAGATCGTCGCGCCCTTCTCGATGGTCGTGGAATTCGAATCCAGGATGGAGGCGTCCGCGCCGTGGAAGCCGCCTCCTATATAAGCCGTGCCGCCCCCGTACTCGCCGGACACATCGATGGCCGAGCCGCTCTTCAGCGCCACGTCGCCGCCGGCGACTTCCACCAGACCGCCCTTGTCGCCGTTCTTGGCGGAAAGAGTGCCGGAGTTCTGGACCAGGCCGGAATCGGCCGTCAGGTAGACCTGGCCGCCCCGGTTCTCGACGGCGTTCGCCCGGACCACGCCGCTGTTGTTGATGGCCACCGCGTACATGTTCCCGCCCGCGGCCGTCAACTGGGCCTTCGCCGCGTCGATGGATCCCTGCTGATCCACGCCCACCGCGCCGCCGCCGGAGCCGGCCTTCACGAAGACGCCGTCGGTCTTCGACCCCAACAGCACCTCGGAGCCCGCCGCCAGCGCCGCCGTGCCGTCCGCGGCTATGATGCGGCCGGTGTTCGCCACGCTGCGCGCGATCAGGAACACGTCGCCGCCCAAGGCGTTGATGAGGCCCTGGTTGACCACGGACGCCAGGGAGGCGCCCGAGAAGGTCAGGTCACCGCCGGCCATGAACGCTCCGTTCGGCGTGTCGAGAGTGGAGGCCATGAAGCTCTGCGTATTGATGACGCCCGTCGGCCCCACCGTGATGCCGTTGGGGTTGATAAGAAAAACCCGCCCGTTCGCCGAAAGCGTGCCGTAGATCGCGGAAAGATTCCCGCCGGTGACGCGGTTGAGCACGGCCGATTGCGCGGAGGGCTGGATGAAGCGCGTGATCTCCCCCTGGCCGATCGAGAAGCTCTGCCAGTTGATCACGGCGTTGTTGCTGAGCTGGTTGACGGTCAGGGTATTGCCCGCGCCGCCGATCGTCGCCGAACCGCCGACCACGCTCCCGCCGATGGGATTGGCGAATACCGAGCCCGGCATCGCGACGGAAAGCGCCAAGGTCAGGCTCAAGATGCGGCGGAAGCGATCAATCATGGTTCCTCTAAATGACAGTAATGATATCGAGTCTCAGGGAGGAGCGCTCAGTGAGGGTCGCGGATTATATCAGGGGTTCCGACGCATGTCAAAAAAAATGACGGCCGTATCGTTGCACCATAAACGGCCTTCTCCGAGGAGAAAAATAATTCGAAAATAAAAAACCCTCCGAGGGGGGGTCGGAGGGTTTTCTCATCCCGCATCGCGAACGCGGGCTGATTCAGCGGCGATCGGGCGCGAGACTCCCGCGCGGCCGTGGGCCCGGCGCGGCCGGAAAATCCTTCCGTTTCGATCGCCTGACGAGCGCCGTCAAGCCCCGGGTCGACGCAGTCCCCGCGATCAGCAGCGCCGCGGCGCATAGCGGGCACATGATTGTTTGTTTCCCCGCCTCAGCGCTTCGCGTACTCGTCGTGGCGGCGCCACCAAACCCCGTCGCCCTCGTTGCGCCCTTTAGGAGCGCGGTCCAGCCACTGGTACATCCCCCACATTCCATCCAGCCCTCGCGCGTAGGCGGAGTACGCGTGATAGACGGAGCCCCCTTCGCGCACGAAAGAACTCATGCCCGGCAATTCCCGCAGGAACGTGCCCATGTCCACCCCGCACATGCCCGCGTGCGTGGACGCGGCGGGCCGCAGGCGCGCGGCCGCCGCGGTCATGGGCGGCATGCGGCGGTAGTTGTACTCGACGCCTTTGTGGAGCTGTTGCTCCTCGCTGAAACCGACGCTGTAGTCCGAGTTGAAGTCGCTCCCATTCGATGACGCCCAGGGGAATGTCCACTGCATTCGCTTCTTGTAGGCCTTGATCTTGGCCAGCGGCGCGCGCGATACCGCCCACAGCAACACGTCATGGTTGGCCAAGTGGACGGCGAAGCCGTTGAAGCCGTCCGCGATGGCCGAGCAGGACGGACAACCGGCCGCGAAGTCGGGCCCGAACATGAAGTGATAGACGAGGAGCTGCGAACGCCCTTGGAAAAGGTCCTTCAACGTCGCGGCCCCCTCGTCCGTGGCGAACTCGTACTTCTTGTCGACACGGACCCACGGCAGTTCCCGGCGCTTCAGCGCCAAGGCGTCCCCGCGGCGCGTATGCGCCTTCTCTTCCTTAAGAAGCGCCAGGCGCGCCTTCAGCCACTCCGCGCGCGTGGCGACGGCGTGCTTCGTCGAAGTTTTCGTTCCCATGATGGCCTCCGTTCAGCAGCCCTGAGAGTCCTTCGGCAGGATGACGCTGATCGCCGTGCCCGTCTCCAACAAGCTCTTCAGGCTGCTGATCACCGCCGGCCAGCCGTTGTTGATTCCACGCAACGTGTCCGGGTCCGTCACGACGTCGTCAGAGGACAGGTTCTCATGGATCAAGGTCAGCTTCACGTAGTCGCCCGCGGGCGTGAGCTCGTAGGTCACGCGGGAGAGACCGTCGCGCTTGGGGTCCTTCTCGTGCTTCTCCTTCATCCAGGTGTAGATCAGCTTCTTGTACTTCTCGCACGCCAGCACGTCGCCGCCGTGATCGCTGCGCCCCACCGCGCCCTTCGGAGGATCGATGCGGATTCGTCCGCCGACCTTCTGTTCCACCTGCACCCGGAAGCCGAACCAGTACTTCTGGCTGAAGTCGCCGTTGGTGAGGGCCTCCCACAGCTTCTCCGGAGTGGTGCGGATGAAGGTGGCGTACACGAACGTCTCCGTCTTCGTTCTCGTGGTCATGTCATCTCTCCAGTTGAGACTTCAGATCGCGCAGGGCGTCCAGGCGCCCCTCCTCGAACGGCCGGATCCAGCGTCGCGCGATATCGTGGATCGGCACGGGATTGAGGTAGTGCAGCCGCTCGCGGCCGGCGCGCCGCGTCTCCACCAGCCCCGCCTCCTCCAGTTGGTCCAAGTGCTTGGTCACGGCCTGACGGCTCATGTCCATGCCCTCGCACAGCTGGTTGAGGGTGAGCCCGCCCTTCACGCGCATGCGGTCCAACAGGCGGCGGCGGCCCGCGTCGGCCAACGCCTTGAAGACCAGATCCGCGGCGCTCACGCCGGCTTGCTTCTCCATGGTCTTATTATAGGCAACCTTTTAGTTGCTTGTCAAGACCTAAAAAAGATCCTTCGAGATCGGAGAGCGATCCCCGCGGAACGACCCTCACGCGCCCGTGAGCGCGCCGTCCAGGGCTTCCTCGAACGCGGCGACGAACGCCCCGGCGGTCGGGAAATCCCCGCGGCGCCCGCTCCACCGCCCGGAGTGCACCCGGAACGCGACCGACCCGTCGTCGACGTGTACGTTCACTCGATGTCCGCGAATGAGGCAGGAGGGCGGCTGGTGCGGCTCGTTGATCTCCAGCTGCAGGTCGTCCTCGCCGATATGATGCCGGCGCAGAATGATGAGCGCGGTCTCGCGCAGACGGGGCTCGAGGTGTTCGCTGGAGATTGTCATGCGCTGAAGTCTAGCAAACACGGATTTGTCCGACGAAACGCCGGGGCCAAGAATCCGAGCACGCACTTCATGAGACCAGCGAAGAACAATGCCCCTATCGAAAGGCTTCGTTTACGCGGCCGCGCCCGGGACCTTGAACGCGAAAGCGAAGAACGCGGCGGCGGCGAGGCAGACGAACGCCGCGAGGTGGTTCCACGCGAACTTCTCCTTAAGGAAGGCGCCCGCGAATCCCATGAAGACGACCAGCGTGACGACCTCTTGAATGATTTTGAGCTGGAATCCCGAGAACTCGCCGTAGCCGAGGCGATTGGCCGGAACCGCCAGGCAGTATTCGAACAACGCCAGGCCCCATGAGACCAGGATCGCCTTCCAGAGCGGCCATCCGTGGCCGTATTTCAAGTGCCCGTACCAGGCGAAGGTCATGAAGATGTTCGAGGCGCACAACAGAAGGACTGTGTTCATGGGCTGTTATCCATTTGGGTCGATATATTGTAGTGCCTTCGCCGGGCAAAGCCGCCAGGAATACTACCGGCCCGCCTTCTGGAGTATTACGGGGTTCGCGGACAAAGATTTCCGCAAAACGGCCCTCATGCGGGGCAGGGCGTCGCGCTCGAACCACGGATTCTTCGCCAGCCAGCCGTTGTTGCGGCCGGACGGATGAGGCAGCACCAGATAATCCGGCAAATACTCGTTCCACGCCTTCACCGTTTCCGTCAAAGTCTTCCTGGCCCGCTTTCCTAAATAATAATCCAGCGCGTACCGGCCGATCAGGACTTTCGGCATGTCGCCCCGCAGGCGCGAGAACACTTCCTCGTGCCACAACGGCGCGCACTCCGCGCGAGGGGGCAGGTCCCCGGTCTTCCCGGTTCCCGGATAACAGAACCCCATGCCGACCAGCGCGAACTTCTTAGGATCATAAAATTCTCGCTTGGAGACGACCAGCCACTCCCTCAAGCGGCCGCCGCTGAGGTCGTCCCAAGGTATTCCCGAGGCGTGGACCAGGCGCCCGGGCGCGTGACCGATGACGGCGACGCGGGCGTCGGTATGCGCCTGAATGACGGGGCGGGGCCCCAACGGCAGGCCCCGGCAGGCCGTGCAGGTACGGATGCGCACGAGGAGTTCCGCGAGCGTCTCCGGCGACGGCGGTTTCGGCATGAGATCAGTATACCAAGGCCGCGAGAACCGCCGCCGGTACCGCGTTGACACTTCGCACCCGGAGAGGTATTACTATTCACTTATGAAAATCCGAGTCCTGGTCGGCACCAAGAAAGGCGCGTTCATCCTGACGTCGGACGGCAAGCGCAAGTCGTGGAAAGTGAGCGGGCCGCTCTTCTCCGGCTGGGAGGTCTACCACATGGCCGGCTCCCCCGCCGATCCGAACCGGATCTACGCGTCGCAGACCAGCGGCTGGTTCGGCCAGGTGATCCAGCGCTCCTCGGACGGCGGAAAGACGTGGGAGACGCCCGGCGGCGGCCCGACCGTCAAGGACGGCATGCCTCAAGGCGAGAGCAACAAGTTCGTCTACGAGGGCAAGGTCGGCGAGCACCTGTTCTACGACGGCTCGATGAAGCCGTGGGCGTTCAAGCGCGTCTGGCACCTGGAACCCGATCTCCAGGACGCCGACACCTGCTGGGCCGGCGTGGAAGACGCCGCCCTCTTCAAGACGACGGACGGGGGCATCACCTGGAAGGAACTGCCCTCCCTCCGGACGCACGCCACGGCGCCCAAGTGGATGCCCGGCGCGGGCGGCCTGTGCCTGCACACGATCGTGCTCGATAGGGTCGTGCCGAAGCGGATGTTCGTGGCGATCTCGGCGGCGGGCGCCTTCCGCTCCGACGACGCCGGCCAGACCTGGCGCCCCATCAACAAGGGACTCAAGAACGACTACCTGCCCGACAAGAACGCCGAGGTCGGCTACTGCGTGCACCGAATCGCCCAGCATCCCGCCAAGCCCGAAGTCCTCTATATGCAGCTTCACGGCGGGGTGCTCAAGACCGAGAACGGCGGGGCGGAGTGGAAGAACATCGAGAAGGGCCTCCCCAACAACTTCGGCTTCCCCATCGCCATCGACTCCAACGAACCGGACACGGTGTTCGTGATCCCCATCGACCCGGAGCACGGCCGCATCCCGCCCGAGGGCAAGTTGCGCGTGTACCGCACGAAGGACGGCGGGCGTAACTGGAAGCCCCTGACCAAGGGGCTCCCGCAGGAGAACTGCTACGTCAACGTGCTGCGCGACGCCATGGCGGTGGACTCCATGGACCCCTGCGGCGTCTACTTCGGCACGACGGGCGGGCAGGTGTACCACTCGGCCGACGGCGGCGACAGCTGGGCGCCGATCGTGCGCGATCTGCCGCACGTGCTGTCGGTTTCCGTCCAGACGATCAAGTAGCGATGGTGCAAGTGATCGTGCCCTCGTTTCTGCGGACGCTCGCCCGGGTTCCGGCCGTGGCGGAGCTGGACGTGGCTCCGCCGGTGACCCAGCGCGCGGTGCTGGACGCCCTGGAGGCGCGCTACCCCGCGCTGTGCGGCACCATACGCGACCACGTCACCAAGGTCCGGCGGCCGCTGGTGCGCTACTACGCCTGCTCCGAGGATCTTTCCAATGAGCCGATGGACGCGCCTCTGCCCGGCGACGTGGCGCGCGGCAAGGAGCCGTTCCTGGTCGTCGCCTCGATCGCCGGGGGCTGAGGCTCCCTCAGGCGGCCCCGGAGGTCCGCTTCATGCGCCGGATCTCATCGGTGAGGACAGCCGGGCCAGCAACAAGGCCTGCGCATGCCGCCCCGCATCTTCGACAACGCCTTGCCGATCCGGATCACCCGGGTCTCGGCCTTCTTGCCCGCGGTGACCCAGCAGATCCATTCATTGCGCGCCAGCGGGGTGATGTCCTCCCAAAGATCGCGCGCTTTCGGATCGGTGGCGATCGCCGCGCGAAAGTCCGCCGGCAGTTTATGCATGGGCCCGATGGGGGTCATCGTGCCCGGATTATACGTCCCGCGTCCACGAACGACAAGCCCTCCGTCGCTGGAGGGCTATCGGAACCGCGCCTACCTTCTGAACAGCTCCAAAATGAGCCGCTCCAGCTGCTCGCGATCCACATCAACGCCGACATCCACCGTATTTCCCGAGGAATCCTCGACGGTCCTTCCTTGGGACGGCCCCTCCGTGATCACCTTGATCTTCATCGCCTCGGTTTTCAACATGCCCGGCTTGATCATGGCGGCGGCCGTCAGCGTGTCCCAGAAATAATAGCGCTGGGTGTAGTCCTCATTCTCGATGTGGCGCAGGGCGACCTTCCAGGTCGCCAGCGCGAGCTTCGAGACGGGATATCGCTCGGCTTGCGACCGGAGGCGTTCCAGGAATTCGCGCGTGACCGGAGCTTTGTTGGTGGCGTCGAGGGATACGAGCGTGATCGGGACCCCGGATCGGACAAGAACGTCGGCGGCCTTCGGATGATTGAAGAAATTCCATTCCGCCGTGCCGTCGTGTCCCGGGCTGCTGACATTGCCCCCGACGCGGACCGCGCCCCCCATGATCCAAACGCGGCCGATCTTCGCCGCCAGCCCAGGCTGTTTCGACAGAACCGCGGCGAGGTGGGGCGGCGGTCCCGTGACCAGCAGGGAGACCGCGGCCGGCGCCTCCTGAAGACGCGCGCTGAGGAACTCCACCGCCGACGGCGACGGCGCGGCGGAGTCCCCTTGAGCCGCGCCCAATTCCTTGAGGTTGGCGAGTATTTCAGAATCGGCCCGCCACAGGTCGGGAAACGGATTGAGGCCCGCGTCGTCGCCGCCCGCGACGGCCACGGTCTTGGAGCCGAAGAAATCGAGAAACCGCCGCGTCGCCAGCATGCCGGGCTCCTTGAAGCAATCTCCCGGACAGACCGTCGTTCCCAACAACCTGACGCCTTCAGCGCACTGCAGCATCATCAGAACCAAAAGATCGTCAACGTGCGCGTCGTGGTCGAAGAGGACGTTCATCATATCGCCGATTATAGGACTTCGGAAGATATGACGACAAAGGCGCTCCGGTCCGAGCTGGCTATCACACCCGGTATTGGTAAAAGGACTCGGCCTGCAACCAGGCCAACGGCGCCTACACCGCCTGCGCCAACGCCTACGCCGTCGCGGCCAAGGAACCGAAGGCCGACAAGGGACGATTCGCTTTAACTTTCGCCGCTCCGACGCGCCGCAAGACGGTCAAAGCCAGCCGAGGACCTTTTCCCGGCTGGGCAAGCCCCCGGAATGCACGACCTTCCCGTCGACCACCACGCCGGGAGTGGCCAGGACGCCGTAACCGACGATCGCGGCCATGTCCTCGACCTTCTCCAGCTTGATCTCGACGCCCTTGGCCTTGGCGACGTCTTCAATCAACTTCAGCGTGGCCTTGCAGTTGGCGCAGCCCGTCCCAAGCACCTTGATGTTTTTCATGACGATCTCCTCTACAGCACGGCGTTGAACACGTACCCGACCAGCAGGATCCCGACCGTCACCACTCCCGCGAACACGGCGATCAGCCGGGGCTTCAAGACCTTGCGCAGAATGATCATCTCCGGCGCGGATAAGGCGATGACGCTCATCATGAAGGCGAGAACCGTTCCGAGCGCGGCGCCCTTGGCCAGAAGCGCCTGGATCACGGGGATAATGCCGGCGGCGTTGGAATACATGGGTACGCCGATCAGCACCGCCGCGGGCACCGCCCACCAGACATTTTTGCCCATGACGGCGGCCAGAAAATTCTCCGGCACATAGCCATGGATGCCGGCGCCGAGGGCGACTCCGCCCAGGATATAAGGCCAGACTTTGCCGACGATCTCCCGGTCATGGTCAAGTCCCGCCCGCATTCGCTCGGCCCACGACATGGGCGCATCGGCGCCCGGGTTCCCTGACGGGCCGTTCTGGAGGTCCCGAACCCAGTCCTCCAAATAATTTTCCATCCCCAACCGGCCTATCACCACGCCGGCGACGATGGCCACCGCGAGTCCCAACGCCAGATACAACCCCGCCACTTTCCAACCGAGCATGCCGAAGAGGAGCGTCAGCGCCACCTCGTTGACCATGGGAGCGGAGATCAAAAACGAGAACGTCACGCCCAGCGGCACGCCGGCCTGAAGGAACCCGATGAACAATGGCACCGCGGAGCAGGAGCAGAACGGGGTGACCACCCCCAGACCCGCGGCCATCACATTTCCCACGCCGAGACGGCGGCCGGACAGCAGGGCTCGAGTGCGTTCCGGGGAAACGAAGGTATGAACGACGCCCATGAGGAACACGATGGCCGCCAACAGCAAAATGACCTTCGGAGCTTCGTACACGAAAAATCCGAGCGCGGCGCCCAGGCGCGAACGCGGATCGATTCCCAGCAAGCGCACCGTCGCGTCGGAGAGCGCGGTGAGATGCGCGTAGGCGAGACTCCAAACGCCGGCGCCAAGCGCGGCCGCCCCCAGCCATCTTGCGTTCGAACGGCCGTCCATGGACGCCTCCGCGAAATCCGTCGGAGGACTTAACGCAACGAAAGGGCCCCGCTTTCGGTTGGCCCTCCCGCCGACGCGAGTTGCCGGGCGCGCAGGACTCCGGGCGCGACGCCGATCAGCCTTTCTTGTTCGGCAGGCCGATCTGAACGCTCGCGTCCTTTCCGTTCTTGGCCAAAGTGAGCTACAGGTTGCCTTGCTCCGCGGAGCCCATGACCGCGTTGACGACCGCGCTATCTGATCTGAAGCGATCCGTTCGACTCGACGGACGGCAGAAGCTGCGGGTTCTGCTCGCGCTCCTGCCGGTGAGCGGCGGCGTTGACGCGCTTGGCTAGGTAGCCGTAAAGCGAGCCCACGGTCACGTGCGCGGCGGAGCCGTCCGCGACGGCCTCTCCGTTGAGCCCCTTGAGAAAGTAATAGGTGAACGCCCCATGGCCCTGGTCCTCGAGGGTGCCGCTGACCTGGTCGGCCCGAGAGGCGGTGAAGACGACGAGTTTGCCGTCCTGCGGCACCTCCGTGTCGATCTTGGCGACGAGCGGGCGCGCGCCCTTGGCCAGCACCGACCGGCCGCCCGCGCCCGAGAAGCAGGAGTCGAGGGCCACCAGCACGTGCCGCGCCGGGAGCTTTTGAAGGTCCTTGTAAAAGCGCGCCAGCGGGAAGGCGGTCTCCGCCAAGGCTCCCGGCTGGCCGTCCCACGGCACGAGGTAGGCCTGCTTCGACTCGGCGTCCGGCGCGCCGTGGCCCGAATAGTAGACGAAGACGGTGGAATCGGCGTTGACGTTCATCGGAAGCCAGCGCTCGAGCTTCTCCGCGATAGACGAGTTCGTCGCGTGGTCGCCGAGCAGGGAGATGATGTTCTCCTCCGGGTAGCCCATCGCCAGCAGATGGCGCTTCATCGCCTTGGCGTCGTTGTCGGCGAACTGGGCCTCCGGAATATCGCGGTACTTCGAGATCCCGATCAGCAGGGCGAAATCGTCGGCGCGCGCCGCGTGACCGCCGTAGCTGGGCTCGTCCACGTCGGAGGTGACGGACGCTTCCGGACGCGGCGACGGAGGCTGTACCCGGGGCTGAGGGGTTTCGTCCGCTTCGGGTTCGGCCTTCGGGGCCGCGCCGCCGAACATCGAACCGAGCGAGGAGCCTCCGGTCTTGGCGCCGCCGGAGGGGCCGAAGAGGCCGACTCCGCCGCGGCGAGGCGAAGGGGCCGCCGCGACGACGCCGACGCGGGAATCGCCGCCGGTGCCGCCGTGCGCGCGCAGGTACGCGGCGACCGCGTTCTTCTCATAGCCCATGGCCAACTGCAGGGGCGTCCAATGATACGGCGCCATGCAGTTCGGTTCGTTGGCCGGAAGGCCGCGGTCGAGCAGGACCTTGACGGTCTCGACGGAGTCGCTCATCACCGCCGTGCAAAGGGCGTTGAACGCTTGACCGAGCAGGCTGAACTCCGCTTCGGCGCCGCGGTCGAGGAGGAGCTTGACGGTGGAAGCCCGGCCGTGCGCCGCGGCCGCGAACAAAGGCCGCCCATCGTTGACATCGGCGCCGCCGTTCAGAAACGCCTGGACCTGGGCGTCGTCCCCTTTCTGCGCCGCGGCGACGAGAGGCGGCGTGGCGCAGCCCGAAAGCAGCGCGCTGACCGCCGCGGCGGCGAGACACAGGAGCGGCCGGATCTTTCCCATGAGCGAGTTCCCCCTCTCCGGTGATATTACAAAAATGGCCTCCGCACGACACCTTTTGACCGATTATTAAGATTTAGGACGTAAACGCGCAAATAGTAGACTCCAGAGATGGCCGAGTCTTCGAGCGAGTCGCCCAAATGTTGCCCGAACTGCAGCGCCGATCTCATGCCCGCAGGCCCGGATGGCACATGCCGGCATTGCAAGAAGCCCCTCCCCGCCGAACTGCTCAAGCTCTTACCGGGGACGCTTCTTACGCCCTCGACCCCGAACCCCGCACCGAAGCCGCGCCGCGCCACAAAAGTGACCCTTGACCTGACGCAGCTACTCCAGGAGGGCAAGATAACCGAGGACGAATTCGACCGGTTGCTCACCCTGTCCGGCAAGGACACCAAGAGCCTCTCCTTTTCCATCTTTACCACTTTCGCAGTCATCGCCGTCGCAGCCGGAACGGTCGGCCTGTTCCCTGAATTTTTCAAGACCTTCGGCCAGGCCTTGCTCGAGCTGCTCGGAGCCCGCGGCCTTCATCTGCTGGTCGTGATCTTGTGCGGTGCCGGAGCATTGAGGACCGACAGCGGCTTCCTGGCGGCATCATGCGCTTTCGGGATTCTCACGTTCCTCGGGGACACCGGAGTTTTTTACACGCATGCCTCCTACTTCGTGGCAATAAGCGAACCGGCGTTGACCGTCGTTATATTTACCGCCTTGGCCTACGCCAGCTACGCGCGCGCGGGCATCCTTAAACCCACCCAACAGCGCGTGGCGGCTATTTTTTCAAGAACCTGCGTTTTTATCGTGAATATGGGTTTCTGGGTCGGGTCGCTCTGGGGCAGCAAGCTGGGCGGCGTCAACATCCCAGACATGATCTTCGCCGTCGGCTGGGCGGCCGCGCTGATCGCCATGGGAGCGTGGGCCGCGAAAGAAAATAAGCGGTGGGTGGTCAATACCACCGCCGTCTTCGGCTCGATCCACTTCTACACTCAATGGTTCGAGCGCCTAGGGGCGACTCCGGGCTCGCTGCTTTTTGCCGGAGCGGCGGCCTTGGGAATCATCTATTGCTTGCGGGATTACAACAGAAGAATCGAGGCTTAATCGCACCGAGATTCTTCCCCTGCGCGATCGCATTTTCGTCAAGAAAAAGCCCTCCATCGCTGGAGGGCTTTCGTGTTGATGCGTGTCGTCTAGAGTGGCTGCCCGAAACAGACGTTATCAGAACCTGGCTTCGGGCGCAAATCCCCGCTACATCGCTCAGTTCGCAAATTCTATCGAGTTATCCACAACCCGAATAGGATGTTGCTCGAACCAAATCGCTTTCGAGGCGATTTGGGAGGGTCATTCTTAGCGGCCCCGGCGCAAAAACGCCGGGGCCACCCTTGGAATGATTTATTTCGCGTTATCGAACGCCTTCTTGCTGCGCTCGTCCATCTGCTCGGGCGTGAGATCCTCGATATGGGTCGCCACCCACCAGCGCTGCCCGAACGGGTCCATCAGCGAGCCTGCGCGGTCGCCCCAGAACATATCTTGCACCGGCATTTCGACTTTCGCGCCCGCGGCATGAGCGGCCTTTACGACGGCATCCACCTCGGGCGTGAAGTGAAACAGGAACTGGCCCTGCGAACCGGCCTCGGCCAGCGGCCCCATCTTCGGGCAATGGTCGGCGATCATCATTATGGAGTCTCCGATGCGGATCTGCGCGTGCATGATAGTGCCGTCCGCGTTGGGCATGCGCATCAACTCCACGGCGCCGAACGCCTTCTTGTAGAACTCGATGGCTTTGGCCGCGCCTTTGACGACCAGGTGCGGGGTCAGCGAGCGATGTCCGGCGGGGATCGGATTCACTTTCTTGGTCATGGTCTCTCCTGGAGCGCTTAAGGCATCTCCTTGGTTCAATTTTAACATACCATATAGTATGTTGTCAAGAAATCTGCTATACTGCTTCGGATGGCACCGAAGGAGAAGCTCGTCCGTGACGCCGTCCGAACTCGCGCCAAGATACTCGACTGCGCGTTCCACGAAATCTTCCACAAGGGCTTCCAGGGTGTCAGTGTGGACGATATCGTCGCGCGCACCGGCCTCACCAAGGGCGCGCTCTTCCACCATTTCCCGACCAAGCAGGCGCTCGGTTACGCCGTGGTCGACGAGATATTGGTCGAACTGGTGCGCGTGCGCTGGCTGAGGCCCCTCGACGCTTACGACGACGCGCTGACCGGCATCCCCGACAACTTGGGAAGGATTATCGACGAGACGCCGCCCGCGCACTTGGCGCTGGGGTGCCCGCTCAACAATCTGATCCAGGAGATGTCGTCGGTGGACCCCGTCTTCCGCGACAAACTGCGCGGCGTGCTGGAGCTGTGGATCTCCGGCGTGGAAAGCAGGCTGCGCGACGCGCGCCACAAGGGCTATCTGAAGCGCGGGGTAAACCCGCGGCGAGTCGCGGAATTCGTGGTGACCAACCACGAAGGCGCCTTCGGAATGGCCAAGAGCCTGCGCGACCCGCGCGTGTTCCGTTCGCTTCGGGCATCGCTGAAGAGCTACCTGGACTCTCTGCGCTCGTGACCGCGTTCAAGGTCGTCGAATTGACTGCCCGAAACCGACAATATCAGAACCTGGCTGCGGACTCAAAACCCAGCTGTATTGCTCAGTTCTGAAATTCTGCCGAGTTGTCCACAACCCGAATAGGACGATGCTCGAACCAAGTCACTCTCGAGGCGACCGGGCCTTCCCGGCACCGGCCGCGCCGTCGGCCGCTATTTCCGCCCCGCCGCGACGAACGCGCGGAGTTGGTCGAGCGTCATGTTCCAACCCTGGTTGGCGCCCTGCGTCGGCCCGCGATTGACGTCCGTGAGGACGAAGAAGACCTGCCACACATTGATCTTCGTTTTGGCGCCCAAATCCGTGAAAACGACCTCGGTGCGGATGTTGTCTTTCGGGTCGCCCGGGAACTCGCCTTTCCACACGATCTTCTTCTGCGGGATGACCTCGACGTAAATCCCGTCGAACTCGTGGCGCTGCTTGCCGTCCGGCCAGACCATGGCCATCTCGAACGTGCCGCCCGTGCGGAGATTCAGCTTTTTGACCTCGAGCGTCAGCGGCTGCGGCGCGAACCACTTAGAAACCTGCTCGGGCTTCGACCACGCCTCGAAGACCCGCGCCACGGGCGCGTCGATCACACGCTCGAGCTTGAGCTCCCACTCCGGCTTCGTTTTTTGGGTCATATTCTCTCTTCGCCCTAGGATTTCTTCAGCACGACGTGCGTCGCTTTGTCGGACGCGGACTGCGAAGCGCAGCGGTAGCCGAGAGCCGGAAGGTCGAGCCCTTGGAACAGTTGCTCGCCCCGGCCGAGCAGTACCGGCGAGACCGCAAGATGTAGCTCGTCGATGAGCGACTCCGTCAGATACTGCCGGATCGTCGACACGCCGCCCCCGATCCGCACATCCTTGCCGCCCGCCGCCTTGCGCGCCTGGTCGAGAGCCGAGCGGATCCCGTCCGTGACGAAATAGAAGGTCGTCCCCCCGGCCATGATGAGCGGCTTGCGCGCGTGGTGCGTGAGCACGAAGACCGGGACGTGATAGGGCGGCTCGTCGCCCCACCAGCCTTTCCATTCCTCGTTGGGCCATGGGCCCCGGATCGGGCCGAACATGTTGCGGCCGAGGATCCACGCGCCCAGGTTCTCGAAGCCGCGCGCGGCGGAATCCTCGTCGACTCCCGTCGAGCCGCCCTCTTGGCCAAGCATTTTCCGGAACGTCTTCGTTCCGAAGACCCATTCGTGGAGCGGCATGCCACCGACGCCCATCGGGTTCGCGAGGTCCTGGTTCGGGCCCGCTCCGTAGCCGTCGATGGAGACGGAAAAGGCGGCGACGCGGACGCGGCCCAGGGCGAGTTCGTTCGAGGCGGCGAGGCGCGCGTCGAGGCGCGCGAGCGTCTGCTTGCCGCCTTCGATCGCGCCGTAGCGATTCACGACCAGGTCCCGATCCTCGCGCCTCTCGAAAACGTGGTGGATCGTCATCTCGGTCCTTGACGGCCCCAGCGCTTTAAGAGAAAACGTCATCGTGAAGCTGATTTCTTTCTCGCCCTTCAGGCTTCCGGAGTTGGCGTAGGTGATGTGGTCGTTCTCGACGATCTCTACGAACTTGGTGGCGTTCGGGAATTCGCTCCCGTCCGGGCCGATCATCACGTGCTTCCACAGCCCGCCGACCTTGAACTCCCACGTCTTGGTGACGTTGCGAAAGCCGGTGGGCCCCCACCACTGGTCGAGCTCCTTCGGGTCGGTCAGCGCGCGCCAAATCCGCTCGCGCGACGCTTCGATCACGCGCACGATCTTGATCTCGGTGGCGGACGGCATTTCTTGGGGCTTCATTTCGGGTTCTCCTTGAGGTAGCTATCGAGACGATCGAGCCGATCGTTCCACAGCGCGCGCTGCGCCGCGATCCACTGCTGCGCCGCTTTCATCTTTTCCGCCTCGAGGCGGCAATGGTGCACGCGGCCTTCCTTGCGGCGCGACAGCAAGCCGGCGTCCTCGAGAATGCGCAGGTGCCTGCTGATCGCCGGCGCCGAGACGCGGTGGGGCTTGGCCAGATCGGCCACCGTGGCCTCGCCCGAGGCCAGCCGCGCGAGAATCCCGCGGCGGATCGGGTGGGCCAGCGCGCCGAAGGCGAGGTCGAGCTGCCGCGGATTATAGTTAACCATCTAGTTAAGTGTAGTACGAAGCCCGAATTCCGTCAAGCCCCCATCGAGACGAGGCGCAAAAAAAAGAAGCCCTCCATCGCTGGAGGGCTTCATGATTTTGCGTCGCGTCGAGATTGGCTGCGGGACTAGGATTCGAACCTAGAAAAGCGGATTCAGAGTCCGCTGTGATACCATTTCACCATCCCGCAATAACGGATTTATTATAGCACTCGGCGGCGAAGCGGGCTAGCCCTCCGTCGGGACGCCGGCACTCGCGCCACAGTTCCCGCCCCAGCCAGAGCGTCCAAACCGCCAGTAGCGGAATGCCCAGCGCGTGATGATGGAACGAGTCCGCCCAGCGCCCGCGCATGGCCAGCACCACCGCGTGGCCCATCCCGCAGCCCGGACAGCGGTGCCCCGTGAGCAGGCGGAACGGACAGATCGTGAAGGACTCCGACAGCGGCAGGCCCGACGCGGCCAGCGCGGCGCAGGCCAACCACGCGACGCCGGCGACGACGGGGAACGGGATCGGGCGCTTCACGTCAGCTTGTTGAGCTCGTTCTGATACACCGCGTCGGCGATCACCGTCAGACCGAACACGGACAGCACCAGCCCGATCGTGGAAAGATTCGGACTGACCGGACGGTTGTTCTGCGTCAGCCAGTTCTGCAGCTCGCTGCCCATCAGGTACTCGTAATAGATGTGGTACAGGCCGCAGGTGACCAGAGTCAGCAGCGCCCACTTGCCGAAGTCGAACTCCCGCCGGCCCAGCAGAGCGTTCATCGCCTCCATCTGCCGGTAGTTCCAGTAGATGTTGTACATGCCGCAGGTGATCACCGAGAAGATGATCCCCGCGGCCACTTCCACGTAATGCTCGTTGGAGAGCGGTTTACCGTCGGTCA
Organism: Elusimicrobiota bacterium; assembly: GCA_044450965.1. GTDB lineage: Bacteria > Elusimicrobiota > Elusimicrobia > UBA1565 > UBA9628 > GWA2-66-18. The sequence goes on from JBIOJO010000010.1 coordinate 80,619, forward strand.
TTTATTGGCCTCGTGCGCGGCGCGGATCGCCGACCAGGCCTGCTGCGCGTTCTCCGCGTAGACGAACAGCGACAGGTCGGCGTGCGAGATCAGCCCCATGTGGTCGAACTCATCGAAATTCAGGATCTTGTCCCAGTAAGACTTTTCACCGATCAGAATGATCGGCGTGCGCGGCATCTTCCCCGTCTGAATCAGCGTCAAGACTTCAAAAAGCTCGTCCATCGTCCCGAACCCGCCCGGGAAGTACACCAGCCCCATCGAGCCGTGACGCAGCGCCATCTTCCGCGTCGAAAAATTGTCGAACGTGAACTCCAGCTCCCGCGTCGCGTAAGGGTTCAGCCCCTGCTCCATCGGCAGCTTGATGTTGTAGCCCACGCTGGGCCCGCCCGCCTCGAACGCCCCGCGGTTGCCGCCCTCCATGATCCCGGGTCCGCCGCCCGTGACGACCGCGACCTTGCCGCCGCCCTCGCGCGCGATCAGCGCTCCCAAATCCCGCGCGACCTGATAATACCTCGACATCCGCAGCGCCTCGCGGGCGTCGTCCATCTTCTGCCTCGCCGCCTTGCCTTTCGGATGCCGTCCAAGCTCGGCCGTCACCGCGTCGAGCTGCGCCCGAGCCTTTTCCGGAGAGAGGATCCGCGCCGATCCGTAGAAAGTGACCGTCGCCTCGATGCCGTGATCGCGCAGCTGCCGCGACGGCTCCTGAATCTCGCGCGTCAAGACGGCGATATCGGGCAGGACCGCGCGGGCGAGCGCCGGCGGCACGAACGCGGCCGCGGCGTCCGGAACGACTCGAATGATCTTCGCCGCAGGCGAGAACGGCACGA
>JBIOJO010000011.1:0-81374 GCA_044450965.1 Elusimicrobiota bacterium
GGGTTCCGGCGGCGCTTCCGGACGTCGGCGGGACGACCACCGCGGAGCCGTCCGTGGGACGTCCGCCGGAAACGCCGCCGTCGAAAGACTGTCCGCCGTGCTCTCCGGCGCGCGCGGCGCCGCGCGCCTGATCCAGCGCGCCGCCGTTGGGATTGGTCACGACCGCCGTCCCGGAGCCGTCGGGCTTCGGCGCGGCCGGGGTTTCGGGCTTGGGCGTCTTTCCCGCGGGCGCTTGCGGCTTGGCCGGCTTGGTGGTCGGCTTGACCGGAGGCTTGGCGTCGGCGACGTCGGTCGGCTTCTTGGCCGGAGCCGTCGCGGCGGGCTGGGGAGCGGGAGCGGGAGCAGCGGCGACGGCGTTTTTGTCCGCGATGGCGGAGGCGAGCTGCTGCGCGGAGCGGCTGACGGACGTTCGCGCCGCCTGGGCGTCGGCGGTTCCGAGATACAAGCCCAGGTCCTTGCGGTAGGCGTCCAGTATGCCGTTGACGATCTTGCCCGACATGCCGAAGAAGCTGTCGTCGATCTTGAAGTTGTTGGCCTGGAGCTTCTGGTCGAGAGTGCCCAGGTAGCCGATCAGCTTGTCGGCGTTGTCCTTCGACATGGACAGAAGGCGCTGGCGGGTGTAGGCGTAGCCCTCCGGTCCCAGGACCTCCTTCCAGTTGTGATAGGTTTTGGAGACGTCGGCGCCGGGGCGGTTGACCTGGGTGGTCGCGTAGGCGGCGGCGCGGCCGCGCCACTTGGCGACCATCAAGGGCTTGAGCTGGGGGTCGGAGAGGGCGGCGCGCCCGTCGGCCTCGAACTCGGCCGCCACGTCGGGGCGGGCCAGGAGAGCGGCCAGGACCGCGCGCTCGTCGTACTTGTCGGGCAGGGGGACGGGAATCTCGGCCGCGACGGCGTTGAACATCCCGGTGTCCACCGCGCGCGCGGGGGAGGCCAGGAACGCCGTCATCAGAAGCGCGGCGAAGAGGATGTTCCTCATCTTTTGGAAGTATAGCCGCGCCTCGCGCGGCTATACAGGGACGGAGGGCCTAGAAGGACGGGGCTAATGGTCCTACGCATGCCAGGCTTTCAATGGTTCCGCCAACGGCGCGGGGGCGAATTGGTATCATGCGCGCGATGTCTCGACACGCGTCGCGGGTCCTGCCGCTCCTCGCTGCACTTGCCGGGCTGTTGGCCTGCCGCACGGCGCCGGTCCGCCGCGCTCACCCGCCGGCGACGGCGACGGGCAAGGCCCTTATCCGCACCGCGCGCTCGTACCTGCCGGAGGAGGAGGCCGGCCGGCCGACGCCGAAGGACTGTTCCGATTTCGTGGGGCGCGTGTTCAGGGAGCACGGCGTGCGCCTGCCGCGGACCGCCGAGGCGATGTCCGAGCGCGGCGAACCTGTTGCATCCTCCTCGGATCTGCGGATGGGGGACCTGCTGTTCTTCGCCGGCGCGAAGGGCGGGACGTCGGTCGGGCATGTGGCCATTTACGTCAACAACGGCGTCTTCATCCACCAGGCGAATCCGGGGGAAGGCGTGCGTATGGAAAGCCTGTACAGCGACTATTACCGGAAGCGCTACCTGCGGGCGCGACGGGTCGTCAACTAGGAGTCAATTTATGTCGAAGACCGCCGAAGGCTACAAGAAGACCACGCGCATCGTGCACGGCGCGGCCCGGACCGGGCGTTGGGACTACTCGCACCACGTGGTGCCGCCGCTGACCGCGTCCACCACCTTCCGCCTGGAGTCCGTGAAGCGCGGCGCCCGCGGCTTCACCGAATTCGGCACCTACGCCGCCGAGGGCAAGGCCGCGCCGGTGTACATCTACGACCGCCTGGACGAGCCCACGCGCGGCCTGCTGGAAAGCCAGCTGGCCCAGATGGAAGGCGCGGACTTCTGCCTGACCTTCGCGTCGGGGATGGCCGCGATCTCCGCCGCCATGGGCGCCCTGCTGCAGAGCGGCGACGAGGTGATCGCGCACACCTTGCTGTACGGCTGCACGCACTCGCTGCTGACGAACTGGTACCCGAAGCAGGGGATCAAGGTCCGCCGCGTGGACTTCACCGACGCGAAGGCCGTGGCCCGGGCGATCAACAAGAAGACGCGAATCCTCTACTTCGAGTCCCCGGTCAACCCGACCTTGGACCTGGTGGACCTGCGCTCCATCTCCGAGATCGCGCGCAAGGCGTCGAAGGGACGCGCGCGCGCGGTGCGCACCGTCATCGACAACACCTTCGCCACGCCGTTCGGCCAGCGGCCCATGGAGCACGGCATCGACGTGGTCGTGCACTCTCTGACCAAGAACATCGGCGGGTTCGGCACGGAGATCGGCGGGGCGGTGTGCGGCGTCAAGGAGGACTTTCCGGCCGTGATGGGCTACCGCAAGGACTTCGGCGGCATCCTGTCGCCGAAGGCGGCGTGGAACATCCTGGTCTACGGCGTGCCGACGATTCCCCTGCGCATCAAGCGCCAGCAGTACTCGGCCCTGCAGGTCGCGCAGTTCCTGGCCAAGCACCCGCTGGTGGCGGAGTGCCGCTATCCGGGGTTGGATTCCTTCCCGCAGCGCGCGCTGGCGCTGAAGCAGATGCGCGATTTCGACGGCGGCTTCGCGCCGGGCAACATGATCTTCTTCCGTTTGCACGAGAAGAAGGCGTCCGGCGTCAAGTTCATCGACCATGTGGCCAAGAACGCGTACTGCGTGACCTTGGCGGTCAGCCTGGGCCACACGAAGACCTTGATCGAGATGCCGTCGGCGATGACGCACTCGGCCTACGCCGGCGAGGGTCCCATGCGCGAGCACGGCGGCATCCGCCTCTCCATCGGCTTGGAAAGCCCGGTGGACATCGTGCGGGACCTGGAGGCGTCGCTGAAGGCGGTGTGGAAGGGGCGTCCGCGATGAGCGCCCGCAAGCCGGTGTACTACGGGGATTATCTCGACTTGGATCGCCTGCTCGGCGCGCAGAAGCCGTTGTCCCGCAGCGGCGGCAAGCCGGCTCACGACGAGCTTCTCTTCATCATCACGCATCAAGCCTATGAGCTTTGGTTCAAGCAGATATTATTCGAGCTGGACGCGGTCCTGGGGGATTTCACCGGGAAGACCGTGGCCGAGACCGCCGTCTCGCGCGCCGTGAGCCGTTTGTCCCGGATCGTGGAGATCCAAAAGCTCTTGGTGGACCAGCTGCGGGTGCTCGAGACCATGACGCCGTTGGATTTCCTGGACTTCCGCGACGCGTTGACGCCTGCCTCGGGTTTCCAGAGCTTCCAGTTCCGTTTGATCGAACTGAAGTTGGGTCTGTCCGATGACCGCCGTGCCGCCTTCGAAAAATCGCCGTATTTCTCGCGTTTGAACGGACCCGACCGGAAAATCGTCCTGGCGGCGGGCAAAACGCCTTCGTTGTTCACCCTCATCGAGCGCTGGCTGGAGCGGACGCCGTTCACCCGCTTCGAGGGCTTCGACTTCTGGCGCGAATACCGTAAATCCGTGGGCGCCATGCTCGACCGCGACGAGAAGACGATTCGCTCCAATCCGACTCTGTCGGAGGAGGGCCGCGAGCGCGAGTTGAAGACATTGGACGGGACGCGCGCCAGCTTCGACGCCCTGCTCGACCCCGAGCAGCACGCCTTGCTCCTTCGCGACGGCACGTGGCGTTTGTCCCACAAGGCCACGCTGTCGGCCTTGCTTATCGAACTTTACCGCGACCGGCCTATTTTGCATGAGCCTTTCCGTTTATTAGAAAAATTGGTGGAGGTCGACGAGCAGTTCGCGATCTGGCGCCATCGGCACGCGATCATGGTCCACCGCATGATCGGGACCAAGATCGGCACCGGAGGGTCCTCCGGCCAGCAGTATCTGCATAAGGCCGCGGGCCAGAACCGGGTGTTCGGCGACCTGTTCAACCTGTCCACCTTCCTGATCCCGCGCTCGTCCCTGCCGAAGCTGCCGAAGAAGGTGGCCGGGGCTCTGGGCTTCGCTCACGAGGGAAAATGAGCTTCAAGGCGGGCTATTCGCGCTTTCTGGGAGGGCTCGGCGAAAAACTCCACTTCTGCGCGCACAGCCATCACCCGTGGCCGGACTGCACGCGCGACGCGCACCTGCGCGCGTGGGACGACGCGACGGCGCGGGCCGATGAAAAGTGGGGCATTGTTTTAGGGGAAATGCTGCCGCGGGCCAGATCGGCCATCGCGTCCGTTCTCCGTCTCCCGAACCCGGACGCCGTCGCCTTCGCGCCCAACACTCATGAGTTCATCGTCCGGTTGCTTTCGTGCCTTCCCGAAAAGCCCCGGATTCTCACGACCGACTCCGAGTTCCACTCCTTCTCGCGCCAAGCGGCCCGTCTGGAGGAAGACGGCGCCCACGTGATCCGCATCGCCGTGGAGCCGTTCGCGACCTTCGCGGAACGATTCATCCATGCGGCGCGCAGCGGCGGCTGGGACATGATCTTCCATAGCCAGGTGTTCTTCAACTCCGGCCTGCGTTTGTCCGACGACGAATTGGGGCGCATCGCCGGGGCGGTCAACGAGAAGGCGGTCTACGTGATCGACGGCTACCACGCATTCATGGCCGTGCCGGTGGATCTCGCCAGGCTGTCGGCGCGGGCGTTCTATCTGGCCGGGGGCTATAAATACGCGCAGGCGGGGGAAGGCGTCTGCTTCATGGCCGTGCCGCCCGGATGTTCCCTTCGACCCCGCAACACCGGCTGGTTCGCGGATTTCGCCGGATTGGAGAAGGGGATATCCAAGCCGGTGGGATACGGCGAGCACGGCTGGCGCTTCTGGGGCTCGACCTTCGATCCGTCGGGGTTATACCGTTGGAACGCCGTCACCGATTGGCGCCGTTCGCTTAATATGACCGTGGAGAAGTCCGACGCGCACGTGCGCGGGCTTCAGTCGCATTTCTTGAAGCGCCTGGCCGTGAAGCCCCGCGGCCCATTCAAAACCGAGGCGTTGATCTCGACCGATTTGTCGCGCCTTGGCCATTTCCTGACCTTCCGGCTTTCCGACGCCTCGGCCCTCTCGAAGAAGTTGGCCGCCGACCACGGCGTTCTGACCGACGCCCGCGGCGACCGCCTGCGCTTCGGCTTCGGTTTGTATCACGACCAGACCGATATCGACGCCCTGTTCTCCCGCCTGGATCGCTTCTCCTGATCGCTTAACTTACTCCAGAGTAAGTTCGACCATTCGGTCAGGATTCCCCACAAAAGACAAGGCCCGCCGCGAGGCGGGCCCCATTTTTTTCGAGCCGGCGCGAGTTTATCCCTTCAGCTTCAGGCCTTTGGGCCCGATGTACTCGGACTGAGGGCGGATCAGGCGGTCCTGCTCGTGCTGCTCCATCACGTGCGCGCACCAGCCGGCCACGCGGCCGCAGGCGAACATGGAGACGAACTGGTCCGGCTGCAGGCCGATGGACTGCAGGACCAAGGCGGTGTAGAACTCCACGTTGGTCTTGAGGTTCCGGCCGGGCTTGAGCTCCTCCAGGACCTTGACGGCCGTCTTCTCGACGGCGCGGGCCAGGTCGTAGAGCTTGGCGTTCTGCAGGTGGGCGCCGGCCATCTCCTGCGCGGTCTTGGCCAGCACCTCGGCGCGCGGGTCGCGGACCTTGTAGACGCGGTGGCCGAAGCCCATGATGCGGCGGCCTTCTTTGATCTCGTTGCGCAGCCAGGCTTCCGCCTTGCCCGCCGTCTTGATGTCGACGAGCATGTCGAGCACGGGGCCCGGGGCGCCGCCGTGCAGCGGGCCCTTCAGCGCGCCGACGGCGCCGGTTACCGCGCTGACCATGTCGGAGCGGGTGGAGGCGATGACGCGCGCCGCGAAGGTGGAGGCGTTCATCCCGTGATCGGACACGGTCACCCAGTACGTTTCCAGAGCCTTGGCGGCCATGGGATCGGGTTCCACCCCGAACGTCATATACAAGAAGTTCGCGGCCAGGCTCAGGTCCATGCGCGGCGCGATGGGGTCCAAGCCGGAGCGCAGGCGCGAGTGCGCCGCGATCACGGTGGGGAAGCGCGACAGCAGGCGCTTGGCCAGGGCCAGGTCGCCGGCGGGGGAGATGTCGTTGGGGTTCGACACGTCGAGGGAGAGCGTGGCGCAGGCCATGCGCAGGGCGTCGATGGGCGGAGCGTTGCGCGCGGTCTTGATGATCTCCAGCGTCTCGGGGCGCAGCGCGCGGTAGCCGGCCAGCTCCGTCTGGATTCCCTGTTTCTCTTCCTTCGACGGAAGGTTCCCGGTCCACAGCAGCATCGCGGCTTCCTCGATGGAGACCTTGCCCGCGAACTCCTCGATGGGGTAGCCCGCGATGATCAGAACGCCGTTCTGGCCGTCCACCATGCTGAGCTTGGTTTGGGTCGCGACGACGCCTTCCAGACCGGCCTTGACCTGCGAAACGGGAGCGGCGGTGGGAGCGGCCATGTTCAATCCTCCGGGATTCTTCGACGACGAGTCGAGAATACCTCTTGAGGGGCCGGGCGTCAACGGGGAGCGCCGGCTCCGATTCTCGCTTCGAAGGTCGGGACTTCCACGAACACGCCGGCTTCGCGGACGGCCGGGTAGCGGCGGGGGAGGTCGGCGGCGTAGGACTTCGCGTCGGGAAGGCCGTCGACGGCGAATCGAATCCAGATGGATCCCGCCATGGCCTTGTTCCGGTAGAACTCAAGCTCGAAGGGCGCGGAAGCGGACGCGAGCGCGCGGCGCACGGAGCTTTCATACGCCGCCGGCTTGAGCAGTATCTCCCACGTGCCTTCCTTCGTGGTCTCGCTGACCTCGCCCAGGCCCGCGTCGCGGAGGGTCTTCTCGAAGCGCAGCCGCGCGAACGAGCGCCGGATGGCGGCGAGCGGGCCGCTTTCTTCCTCGAAGCGCGCCCGGACCTTCACGAACATCCGGGCGTCGTTGTCCTGGCACATGGTCATGCGCCGGCCGAGGCGGGAGACGAAGGCTCCGGCGTTCGCGCACGTGGCGAGAGGGTTGGCGCCGCGAAAGGCCGCCGCGTCCAGCACGACATGGACGAACGGAACGGGAGCGGGCGGGGGAGCCGCCAAGGCGAAGGCGCTCAGCGCGAGCGGAAAGAGGGCGAGGATCGGGAAAAGACGCATGACTCATTATACCGGGCCATTCCCGGAGGCGCATGAGTCCTAGGGCCCGGCGGGTTTAGGCCCCTTCGGGCCAGACTCGCTCCAGATCCTCGTCGTCGAAGCCGAAGTGGTGCGCCAGCTCGTGGCGCAGGGTCAGGCGCAGTTCTTTTTTCAGCTGAGCCGGAGTGGCGGCGATGTCCTCGAGGTTGCGCTGGTACAGATACACCTTCGCGGGCAAAAATCCGTGCGCGTCGGCGTTCACCATCTCCTGGCGGGTGGGGCCGGTGTAGAGGCCGAGCAGATCGTCCGGGTCCTCGTCCATGTCCTGCGCTTCCAGTCCGGGCGCGGAACGGACTTCGATCGTGACGTTCACCAGCAGATCGCGCAGCGGCTTGGGGATCGCGGCCAGTTCCGCTTCCGCCAATTTTTGAAATCGAGCGGTCGTGAGGCGGGTCTTCAGGCGATGGCCCCGGCCTTGCGCAGGAGGTCCAGGCAGGCGGCATTGGCGTCGCGCGTGACCGTCTTCTCGTCGGCGTTGACCAGCTGGCCGTCCTTGACCACGATCTTTCCGTTGACGATGGTCCACTTCGTGCGATGCGAGGCGCCGCAGAACAGCAAGGACGCCACCGGATCGCCGGCGGAGCCGGCGTAGTCCAGGCGGTCCACGTCGAAGATCGCGACGTCCGCGGCCTTGCCGGCGGACAGTTGGCCGATGTCGTCGCGGCCGACGACGGCGGCGCCGCCGCGCGTGGCCAGGCGCAGCGCGTCGCGCGCGGGCATGGACGCCACGCCGGACTTCACGCGATGCACGAGCATGGCCTGACGGGCCTCGCCCAGCATGTCGGAGGTGTCGTTCGAAGCGGAGCCGTCGACGGCCAGGCCGACCTGGATGCCCGCGTCCAGGTACTTGCGCACCGGAGGGACGCCGGAGCCGAGTCGGAAGTTCGACGACGGACAGTGCGCGATGCCGACTTTCGCCTTCGCGAGGCGTTTGATCTCGTCGTCGTTGACGTGCACCATGTGGGCCAGCCACACGTTCGAGTCCATCCAGCCCAGGGACTCGATGAAGTCGATGGGGCGCACGCCGTAGCGCTCCAGGCAGTACGCTTCTTCGTCCAGAGTCTCGCAGAGATGAGTATGCATGCGAACGCCCCACTTCTTCGCCTGCGCCGCCGTTTCTTTCATTAATTCCGGCGAGACCGAGAACGGAGCGCAAGGAGCAAGACCCATGCGAAGCATCGAATAGGGGCCGTTGTCGTGGTAGGCCTTTACCAATCGCTCCCCGTCGCGCAATATCTCTTCCTCGGCTTGGGTGCAGTCGTCCGGCGGGAGTCCGCCTTTGGAGGAACCGACGGACATGGACCCGCGCGTGGGATGGAACCGAATACCCAAGGTCTTCGCGGCCTCGATCTGGGCGTCGACCAGCCCGGTCAGGCCGCGAGGATAGAGATACGTGTGATCGGTCGAGGTCGTGCAGCCGGTGAGAAGGAGTTCGCCGAGGCCCACGGTGGCGCCGAGGCCGGCCGTCTCCGGCGTCAGGTGGCGCCAAACCGTGTAATGGTAGGTCAGCCAGTCGAAGAGCTTCGCGTCCTGGGCGGCCGGCGTGGCGCGGGTCAGCGTTTGGACCAAATGGTGATGCGTGTTGATCATGCCCGGAATCACCACGCAGCCGCGCGCGTCCAGGATGTCCGCGCCTTCCGCCTCCAGGTCCTTGCCGACCGCGACGATGACCCGGCCGCGGATCAGGACGTCGGCGTCGTTGAGTTCCGTGCCCACGTCGTCCATGGTGACGACGCGGAGGGCGTTCTTGATGAGGAGAGGGGGGCGCATGGACCGTCCTAGTCTAACAGACTTTGGTAAATTATTCATGCCTATGGAGCCCCTCTCCGTCGCGGACTTGGCCGGCGACCTGCCTCGTCCCGGCGTGCTTTGCACGCTGGCGGACGTCATCGGCAGCGCTCCCCAGGCTCCCGGCGCGAAAATGTGGGTGTGGGCCGATGGGTTTAAGGGCACGCTCGGCGGCGGGCGGTTCGAAGCCATGATTCTGGCCGATGCCCGCAGACTTCTGTCCGACGGGAAGGACGGGGCGGAACTAAAGGAATACACCCTCTGCCGCGAGATGGGTCAGTGCTGCGGCGGGAAATGCAAAGTTTTGTTCGAGCCCTGTCCCCGGCGCCGCGCGGTGCACATCTTCGGCGCCGGTCATGTCGGGCGGGCCTTAGCGTCGACGTTGGAAGGGCTCGATCTCGAGGTGGTCGTTTACGACCCAAGACATGAATGGGCCGATAAAACGGCGTTCGACTCGAAGGTGCACGTCGTCTGCTCGGATCCGTTGCCGATCGTTTCCGCCGCGAATTACTCCCCTTTGGACGCGATGTGCATCATGACCCACGATCATGAGCTCGATTTCAGGCTCACGGACGTTCTTCTGGATAAACCCGTCGGTTATTTGGGACTTATCGGTTCGGCCCATAAATCCCGCGTCTTCCGCGCCCGACTCCCGGCTCCACGCCGCGGTTTATGGGATGAACGCATGAACTGTCCCATCGGACGGCGGATACCTTCGAAAAATCCCAAGGCCATCGGCATCGCGGCGGCGGCGCAGTTGCTGGAGTTTTGGGCGTATCGACGAGTTCCTAAGGCGGCCAAGGACGCGGTGGCTGCGAAATGAAGGGTGCGCGCGTCTTGCTGCTCGCGGCGGGTCATGGCAAACGCGCCGGCGGGCCCAAAGCATGGAGGAATCATGGGAGCACGACGCTCCTTGAAGCGCATTTCGATTTCTTCCGCGGATTCCTCGCCCCTTCCGATTTATCCATCGCGATCCAAAACGAATGGGGCGACCGATGTCGATCTATCTCGCCTGAGACGACATGGGTTTCGGCCGATCCGGACGCGTCGCCATTGGATTCCCTCCAGAGGCTGATCGCGGCGTCTCCCTTGGTACGCTCTTTCGTTCTACACGTCGATATGCCGGTCTTTGAACGATCGGTCTACGAATCGCTCTGGAACGCCGAAGGCGATGCCGTCGTGCCGACGTTCGACGGGCGCCGGGGTCATCCCGTTTTGCTCTCCCCGGAAGCGCTGAACGAAATCAAACGGATGAATCCACTCACCGATAGACTGGATTCATGGTTGCGCAAACGAAACGCGCTCGAAGTGGTCGTTTCGACCGACGCCATCCTTCGGAATCATAACGAGAAGGTCTCATGATCGAACTCGCGGTTCGGGGAAGACGGATTTACACGCCGAAGGGATTTATCCCCGGCGCCGTATTAATTTCTGAGGGGAAGATCACGGACATCGTCGGGCCGAATGATGTTCCCAGCGGCACGGCGTTGCGTGAGACCGGCGACCTTGCCGTCATCCCGGCTCTTGTCGATACGCACGTACACGTGAACGAACCCGGCCGCACCGAATGGGAAGGCTTCGTCACCGCGACCGAGGCCGCCGCCGCGGGCGGAATCGGGACGATCGTCGACATGCCTCTCAACTGCTCGCCCGTCACGACCACCCGGGCGGCTCTTGAAACAAAATTGACCGCGGCGAACGGCAAATTATCGGTGGACGCCGCGTTCTGGGGCGGCGTGGTACCGGGAAATCTGAACGAATTAGAGCCGATGGCCGCCGGCGGCGTCGTCGGGTTCAAGTGCTTCCTGACGCAATCCGGCCTGGACGAATTTCCCAACGTCACACGCGCCGATCTCGAAGCCGCGATGCCGGTCATCGCGCGCCTCGGGCTGCCGCTGATCGCCCACGCGGAGCTGGATCCGTGCGGCGATTCGTCGGGCGACCCCGCCGTTTATCAGACCTACCTGAACTCCCGCCCCGGCGACATGGAACTGCGCGCCATCCGCCTGCTCATCGAGCTGTGCCGCAAAACGCGCTGCCGCACGCACATCGTCCACCTCTCGAACGCCGAGGCGCTGACCGACATCGAGAACGCGAAGGCCGAGGGCCTGCCGATCACCGTGGAGACGTGTCCGCATTACTTGACGTTCTGCTCGGAAGACGTGCCTCCGGGGGCCACTCAATTCAAATGCGCGCCCCCCATCCGTTCCGCGGAAAATCGCGAAGCGTTGTGGCGCGGCCTGGGCCGCGGCGTCATCGATTTCGTCGTGTCCGACCACTCGCCGTGCCTTCCGGAGCTGAAGAAGCAGGACGAAGGCGACTTCATGGGCGCCTGGGGCGGAATCTCCGGCCTGCAGTTCACCTTGCCCGCGACCTTGTGGGGCGCGATCCGCCGGGGCTACAATCTGGAGGACGTGGTGCGCTGGACCGCGGAGAACACCGCCGCCTTCGTCGGATTGACGGGCAAGGGCCGACTGGAGAAGGGCCGCGACGCCGATTTGACGATCTTGGACGACGCCGAGCTGTTCGACCTGACGCCAGAGTGCGTGCGCCACCGTCACGCGCTGACGCCGTACGACGGGCTCCGCCTGCCCGGCGTCGTCGAGGCGACGTTCGTGCGCGGCTTGCCCGCGTACGAAAAGGACCGCCCCGCCGCGGACGCGCGCGGGCGGGCGATATTGAAAGGAGCCTGACATGGATTTCACCCACTTGATCGATCTGGCGGCGGCCCGCACCGGCGGCCGCGTCCTGGAGGCGAACGACGAGTTCTTCGCCCCGAAGGAAAATCTTCTGAAGGCCCCGAAGGCCATTTGGCTGGCCGACAAGTACACCAATAAGGGCAAGTGGATGGACGGCTGGGAGACCCGCCGCCGCCGCACCCCCGGCTTCGACTGGTGCGTGCTCAAGCTGGGCCTGCGCGGCGTGATCCGCGGCGTCAACATCGACACCGCTTTCTTCACCGGCAACTATCCGTCGCATGCGTCCATCGAGGCGCGGGACGGTTCCGGCCCGTGGACGGAGATCCTGCCCAAGTCCGAGCTGAAGGGCGGGAGCGACAACCTGTTCGCCGTCGCGGCGGACAAGGCGTGGACGCATCTGCGCCTGAACATTTTTCCCGACGGCGGCGTGGCGCGCCTGCGCGTCTACGGCGACGTGACCCCGAACTGGAAGGCGGTGCCGAAGAAGGCGCTGGTGGACCTGGCGTCCGTCGGCTACGGCGGGCTGCCGCTGCTGTCCAGCGACCAGTTCTACTCGCACCCGCAGAATCTGATCATGCCCGGCCGCGCCAAGAACATGGGCGACGGCTGGGAAACCAAGCGCCGCCGCGGCCCCGGCCACGACTGGTTGATCCTGAAGCTGGGCGCGCCCGGCGTTTTGCGCAAGATCGAGGTGGACACGAACCACTTCAAGGGCAACTACCCCGACTCCTGCATGATCGAGGGCGTGCACAAGACCGGAGTGGTCTCGCCCGACCAGCTGGCCGACGAGTTCACGCCGTGGGTTCCCATCCTGCCGCAGACCAAGTTGTCGGCGAGCAAGCGCCACCTCTTCCATAAACAAATCTCAGCGCACGGTCCGATCACTCACGTCCGCCTGAACATCTATCCGGACGGAGGGGTTTCGCGCCTGCGCCTGTGGGGGGTGCGCGCATGACGCTGGAGGAATTCAACGCCCTGCCGGCGGAACGCGCCGGCGAGGAGCTGGAGCGCTGCTGCGGCGCGTCGCGCTGGGTGGAGATCATGCTCAAGTGCCGCCCGTTCAAGGACAAGGCCAAGGTGCTGAGCGACGCGGAGGCGACCTGGTCGGTCATGCTCCCGCGCGACTGGATGGAGGCCTTCGAGCATCATCCCCGCATCGGCGACAAGGACGCCCTGCGCGAGCGGTTCGCCAAGACCGCCGACTGGGCCAAGGGCGAGCAGGCCGGCGCCGCCGCCGCCGACGAGGCCACCTTGGACGCCCTGGCCGCGGGCAACGCTGAGTACGAGGATAAATTCGGCTTCCTCTTCATCGTCTGCGCGACGGGCAAGTCCGCGAAGGAAATGCTGGCGCTGCTGAACGCGCGCCTGCCGAACACGCAGACCGCCGAACTGAAGAACGCCGCCGCCGAGCAGGCCAAGATCACCAAGATCCGACTGGAGAAACTACTCTCATGAGCCCCATCACCACCCACGTGCTCGACACCGCTTTGGGCCGCCCGGCGGCCGGCATCACCTTGATCCTGTCCAAGTCGAGCGGCTCCGGCTGGACCAACGTCGGCCGCGGCGTCACCGACGCCGACGGCCGCTGCAAGAGCCTCATGAAGGAGGGGAAGCTGAAAAAGGGCGCGTACCGCCTGACCTTCGGCGTCGCGTCCTACTTCAAGAAGACCAAGCAACTGAGCTTCTACCCGTCGGTCTCCATCGTGTTCACGGTGCGCGACGCGCGCCACCATCACGTGCCGCTGCTGCTCAGCCCCTGGGGCTACTCCACCTACCGCGGCAGTTAGCTCAGCCTTTCGGAGCGGGAGTCGGGGCCGGCGCGGGCGCGGGTGTCGGCGAGGGAGCCGGCGTCGCGTGGCCCGGCAGGAAGGAAATCAGCTCGCGGCCCATGCTCCACAGAACCATGGCGAAGCCGGCCGCGCCCATCGCGGAGAAAATCCAGATCAAGTAAGGATTGGTCACCGCCAGCGCGAGGCCGGTCATCAGCGCCTGCAGGACGTAGCCTTTGGCCATCTGCGACGGACCGGTGAGCGGCGAACGGCCCAGCTTGAAGAGGGCGGAGTACAGCGCCACGGCCACGCCGGTGACGGTCATGGCGCCCATCGCCACGGCCAAGGTCAGCGGCGGCGCGACCAGCCCGAATCCCACCACGCCCAGGCTGATGCCCAGCGCCGCGGCGACGGCCGGGAACGCGCCGACGATGCGGTCGGCCGAGGAGGTGGCGGCGTCCATGAACTTGCCCTGGAACGCCGTGCGGCCCAGCGCGGCCGTGACCACGGCGGAGGAAAGAGGCTGGAGCCCGCCGGCGGCCGTCGGGCCGATGAAGGCCAAAGAGGTCACGTCGAGAAGCATGTACACCGACGCGCCGCCCAAGGCGCCGTAACGCAGCACGGAGGACAGCATCTCTCCGGAGGAGGCCTCGGAGCCGTCCTTCGGCCGCGCGGCGAACATGCCGTAGATGGCGCCGGCGACGGCGCCCGCCGCGCTGGCGGCGGGGCGAATGGCGGCCAATATTCCGACGGTCTGGGCGACGGACATCGTTAGAGGCACCGCGGCCGCGGCGCCGGCCGCGACGGGCGCCGCCGCGAGGGCGATGCCGGGCATCAGGACCAAGGCCAAGCCGATGAGCACTTTCACGATCAGGGGCAGGCCGTGGGACGCTTTCACGTCGGAGGCGGCGGACGGAACCGGCGCCGGGGACTGCGCCGCGGCGGCGCCGCCGGGCTTGGAGAGAGGCGACGACGCGCGGCCGGCGGACGCGGCGACGGCGGACGACTCTCCCGTCGCGAGGTCCTTGCGCGCGGCGGAGCCGTCGAAGGTCCGGTTGGAGAGGGAGCGGGAGGTTTCCCAGCCGTCGGGCGTCTGCGGCGCCTCGAACTCGCGGATGGAAACGAGTTCCCGGCCGCGCGGGCCCGTGTGGACCATTTCGTCGCCGGTGCCCATGCGCGGATCGCGATGGCCGTCGGCGTGGGGGGACCAGTACTGTCCGGGGTGCAGCGGTTCCTGGAGAGGAGTGGGGCCGTCGGCGGCGGCGGGAAGAACGGGAGCGGCGAGAGGCGAAAGGGCCGGAGCGGGCGCGGCGAGGGCGGGTCGAACGGCGGAGATCGAGGGCGCGGCCGTCAAGTTCAAGGACGGCGCGAACGACGGAACGGTCATGGACGGCATTCCGGTCGCGCGGGAGGCGGCGCCGGCGGACGCGGCGGCGGACGGAGCGGCTCCGGCGGCGCCGACGGGAGCGTTGATCGACTGCGCGGAGGCGACGAGGGGGCAAGCAAGGACGAGCGCCAGGAAAGACAGGGTATTTCGCGTCATGCCCCTATGATAGCCCGGGGGCGAAAACGACGCCTGGGGCGAAAGGTCCTTTCCGACCCGGAATAGGGCCTACGCTTTTCTGCGACCTTCGAGAATCTTCAGGAACGACCGGCTGGCGAACTCCTCGGGGGTCAGCCCGGTGGCCGAGGCCTCGGCGGCGGTGATGGCGCCGCAGTTTCGGGCGCGCAGGAAGTAGTTCAGCAGGCCCTGGCCGGTGGCGGCGTCGTCGAACACGTCTCCCACCAAGGTGGCCTGGGCGGCCTTCTCGATGAAGTTCTTGAGCCGCGCGGTGGCCTGGGGCAGGCCCGCGATGAAGAACGCGTAGACGGCGGCGTAGCGCGTGGGAAGCTGGGCGGGATGCAGGTCCCAGCCTTGGTAGAAGCCGTTCACGAGCGAATGCGTGGCGTGATCGTAA
The DNA here is from genome assembly GCA_044450965.1 of Elusimicrobiota bacterium. Lineage (GTDB taxonomy): Bacteria > Elusimicrobiota > Elusimicrobia > UBA1565 > UBA9628 > GWA2-66-18. The sequence goes on from JBIOJO010000011.1 coordinate 15,317, forward strand.
TGCAGCTTCCAGGCGCGGCGCACGGCCTCCAAGTTCTCCCGGTCCTGCTCCGCGGAGAGGTATTCTCCGGCGGCGGGGCGGTGCGGGCCCACGGGCATGACGTTCGTGGCCCCGTCGGACATGGTGACGCCGGTGCCGGCCAAGGTCACCTGCATGACGGCCTTGGCGAAGTCGCAGGACGCGTGCATCATGTGCTGGTGCGCGGCGGTGATGTTGCACGACGCGGTGTAATCGTAGGTGCCGAAGTGGGCGCCGGTGATGCGTCCGCCCAGGGCGTCCACCATGGCGCGCAGCGGGGCGGTGCCGTCCGCGCCGATGATGGACTGCGGCGTCTCCACCATCAGTTCCACTTTGATCGTGTTCGGCTTGAGCTTCTTCTTCTTTTCAAAAGCGTCCAGGAGCTTCGCCAGGGCGGCGGCCTGGCCGGGGTGGACGATCTTGGGGAGGGTCACGCAGAACCAATCGGGAAGACGGCCCTTGGTCTGACGGATCAGCGTCGTGAGAAAAATGTCCATCGTCCGGGACGACCTTCCGGCCAGCTCATTCGAGAACGTCTTGATGCGTATGCCGATAAACGGGGGCAAGGTCCCTTCTTCCAAGCCCTTGGCCACTTCCAGCGCGGCGGAGACGGCGTGGCCGTCCTCCTCGGCGTCGGGGCGGTTGCCGTAGCCGTCCTCGAAGTCGATGCGGAAGTCCTCCACGGCCTCGCGCTTGAGCTTCTCCACCACGCGGTCGTACACCTTGTGGGCCAGCGCCGGGTCCATGCCGACGGCCTGAGCGAAGGTGACGGCGTCGGGCGCGTAGCGCGACAGCGCGCGGATCGAAAGCTCGCCCAGCTTCTTGGCGGAGTCGGACTTGAACAGGTGGGCGCCGCCGTACACGGTGTGCACGGGCTGGCGTCCGGCGAAATCGCCGGGAAACCGGGCCGTGTAGGCGGAATTCTGCTTGGAGAGCTTGGCCAGGACGGGCTTGAACGCCTTGGGTTCGAGGGTGACGGTGGGCTTCATCGCAGGGCTCCTTCCAGGAATCGCACGATCAGGTTGCGGGAGACGTCCAGGCGGTAGTCGCGGGTGGAGCGGATGTCGTCTATGGGCGACACGTCGGAGGTCAGCAGATCGGCGGCGCCGGCGACGGCCGCGGCGTCCAGCTTTCGGCCTTTCAAGAATCCCTCGGCGGCGGCCAGGCGGCGCACGGTCGGGGCGAGGCTGCCGAAGGCCAGGCGGACGTCCTCGACGGTTCCGTCCTTCTTCACCCAGATCAATCCGGCGAACATGGTCTTGGAGATGGCCTGCGCGGCGCGGGTGCCGACCTTCCGGAAAAGGCCGCGCGTGGGCGTCTTGGCCGGAAACGGGAGCTCGATGGCTTCGATCAGCTCTCCGGGCTTGAGAGACGTCTTCTTCACGCCGGCGAAGATGTGCAAAATCGGGACGACGCGTCGTCCGGCGGGAGCCGCGGGGCCGACGCAGTGGACGCGGGCGTCGTAGACGGCGAGAGGGGGAAACGTGTCTCCGGCGGGAGAGGCGTTGGCCACGTTGCCGCCCAAGGTCCCCCGGTTCTGGATCTGCGCGGCGCCCACGGTGGCGCAGGCGGCGGTCAAAACGGGAAAGCGCGCGCGCAGAACGGGATGCGCCTGGATCTCCGCGTGGGTGACCAAGGAGCCGATGAAGACGGACGTCTTCGTGACGCGGATCTTCTTCCACTCGGCCACGCGGGACAGGTCCACGACGGTTCGTCCGTTCATCAGGCCCATGTTCCAGCCCACCATCAGATCGGTGCCGCCGGCCAGAGGGATCGCCTGGGGATTGTCCGCCAGCGCCTGCACGGCGGCGGCCGCCGAACGCGGGGTCAGGACGACCATGGACTTCGCGTCGCCTCTCATTTCTTGTTCCTCGCGGCGCAAATGACCGAGTCCACGATGTGCTGGTAGCCGGTGCAGCGGCACAGGTTCCCGGAGAGGGCGGTGCGGATGGACGCGTCGTCGGCCTTGCCGCCGGACTTGAGATGGGCGTGGGCGCTCATCAGCATGCCCGGGGTGCAGATGCCGCACTGGGCGCCGGCGCACTCCATGAAGCCCTTCTGCAGCTTCGAGAGCTTTTCGGGCGTGCCCAGGGACTCCACGGTCTCGATCTTGCGGCCGTCGACCTGGCACACGGGGATCAGGCAGGAATTGACGGGCTTGCCGTCGAGCAGGACGGTGCAGGCGCCGCATTCGCCCTCGCCGCAGCCTTCCTTGGTTCCGGTGAGGCGGAACTCCTCGCGCAGGACGTCGATCAGGCGCGTGAACGGGGCGCCGCTAAACGTTTTCTTCTTGCCGTTGACGGTCAAAGTGGTCATTTCAGGGCCTGGGCGATTCGTTCCGGCGTGACGGGGAGTTCGGTGATGAGGCGTCCGGTGGCGTGCTTGACGGCCGCGGCCACGGCGGGTCCGGGCACGTCCATGGGCAGTTCGCCCACGCCTTTCGCGCCGAACGGTCCGCGCGAGTAGGGCTGCTCCACCAAGGTGACGTCGAACGGCGGCGTGTCCAGGCTGGTGGGGATGACGTAGTTCGTGAGCTGGGAGTTGATCATCACTCCGTCCTTGTAAACCGGCTCCTCCAGAAGGGCCCAGCCGAGGCCCTGGGTGGAGCCGCCGATGATCTGCCCTTCCGCGAACAGGGGATGGATGGCCTTGCCGATGTCCTGGGCGGTGGTGATCTTCACGACGCGGACCTCGTAGGTGGACTTGTCGATCTCCAGGTCGGCGGCGAAGGCGGCGTACGAGTAGACGCCGTAGGCGTCTCCTTGATAAGTCTTGTCGTCCCAGGTGACTTCCGGCGGCTTTTCGTACTGGACCTCGAAGCGGCGGGCGGGGTTGGCGCCGCACAAGACGGCGGCGGCTTTCTTCAGCTCCGCGGCGGTGCGGGGAACGCGGCCGTGCTCGGCTTGGAACGCCGCTTTCATCTCGGCGGCGGCGCGCTGGACCAGGCCGCCCACGACCATGCAGGTGCGCGAGGCGACGGTGGGGCCTGAGTCCGGGACCTTGTGGGTGTCCGGGGTCTCCACCTGAAACCAGTCGATGGGCATGCCCAGCGCGTCGGCGGCGACCTGGGAGAACATGGTGTTGGTGCCTTGGCCGATCTCCGTGGAGGCGGCCAGGACGAACAAGCCGCCGTCCTTGGTGAGGGCGACGCCGGCGCGGCTGGCCAAATAAACCTCGCCCGAACCGGTGAAGCCGGCGCCGTGGTGGGCGACGGCCAGGCCGATGCCCTTCCAGGTCGAGTTCTTCGAATTCTTGTTCCAGCGGTCGTACTCTTTGCGCTTGGCGGCGTACTTGGAGCGCTTGACGACGATGTCCAGGCATTCCGCGGCGCCCACGGACTCGCGCAGATGCTGGCCGGTGGCGGTGATCGTGCCCAGCTTGAACAGGTTCTTCCGCTTCAGCTTCAGCGAGTCGATGCCGAGGGCGTCGGAGATCTTTTCCCAGTGCAGTTCGGCGGCGAACAGGGACTGCGGGGCGCCGAAGCCGCGGAAGGCGCCGTTGGGGGGCGTGTTGGTGGCGATCACCTTGGAGCGGACGCGGACGTTGGGGCACTCGTAGGCGCCGGCGGCGTGAAGGGTGCCGCGCGAAAGCACCACGGACGACAGGGTCGCGTACGCGCCGCCGTCCATCAGCAGCTCGATGTCCTGGGCGACCATGGTTCCGTCCTTCATCATTCCCGTCTTGTGGCGGGCCACGGCGGGATGGCGCTTGGTGGTGGCGGCCATGTCCTCGTGGCGGTCGTAAACGATCTTGACGGGATGTCCGCACTTGAGCGCCAGCAGGGCGGCGTGGCCGGCGATCATGGACGGATACTCTTCCTTTCCGCCGAAGCCGCCGCCGGTGACGGTCTGGATGACGCGGACCTTGGTCTCGTCGCGGTCCAGCATGACTTTGAGAGCCTTGACCACGTAGTAAGGGCACTGCAGGGAGCCGGTCACCACCATGACGCCGTCTTCTTCCCAGGCGGCGACGGCGTTGTTCTCGATGTACGCCTGTTCCTGGGCGGGGGTGCGGTACTCGCCTTCCACCACGAAGTCGGCTTTGGCGAAGCCGGCGGCCACGTCGCCCTTCTGGATCATGTACGACTTGAAGACGTTGTCTTCTTTATAAATCTTCGCCTTCAGCGCGAGGCCTTCTTCCAGGGTCAGCGCGGCGGGCAGCTTCTCGTACTCGATGGTCACGCGCTTGGCCGCCTCGTAGGCGGTCGCGCGGTCGGGGTGGGCGATCAGGACGATGGCTTCTTCGCGGTGTCTCACCAGCCCGTCGGCCAACAGCGGTTGGTCCGGCTCGATGAGCGTGACGACGTTCTTGCCGGGGATATCCTTGGCGGTGACGATGGCGCACTCGCCCCAGGCGAACGCGGGATCGAATTTAACGGCCTTGATCCGGCCGTGCGGCACCGACGAACGCACGGTGACGCCATGCCAGCAGCCGGGGAATTGATGGTCGTCCAGGTAAAGCGCGCGCCCCGTCAGCTTTTCCGGACCCTCGCGGCGCGGCATGCTTTTCCCGACGTTCGCCATGCCGGGCATCTTACCAAAATCGCCTGGCGGGGGGAGGGGTGTAGCCGCCGTTTTGGTTCTTTGCTTTTAAGCATCGCCCCCCGGTAACGGGCGAATATAAACAGCCTAATTACCCGAGCGTTGCCTTAAAAGCAGCGAACCAAAAACGGAGGCGTCCGGGCTCCGGTGTTAGTGCTTTTCAGCGGCGGCGGCAGCCTTTTTCTGTTGCTTCATCCAATCCTTGTTGAGAGGAGATGCCGAGGGGGGCGGCGGGGGCCGCCATTATCGGCGTGATGTGCCGGGGTCATCAGAGGCATCCATCGGACAAATATAAGCCACTTCCCGATCGCGATGATCACTGGGGCACATCAGGCCGATTTTGAAATAAACCGGCCTATCTTTAATGCTTTTCTTTCGTGCTTACCGATTTCACGGCTGCCTTCTGTTGTCTCTTGAGCCATTTCTTCCAATAAAAAATTTCTTCTTGGAAGGCCTTCTTTACTTCTGGAGAATCGACACTTTGATCGGTTAAGACGGCAGACACGGATTGATCGGGTTGACCTTTGGCATCATTCCTACCAGTAACTTGGACGGCTTTCTCAAGTTTCCCGTCAGTGCTGATTCGGAACCAATACGAAATCGCATCTTGCCCGGAAGATTTCCGCATATATGTGTAGAAGCAGGATGGGTGGGTTTTGGTTAGAGGGGTCGAATTGTCAGTATTAATGGAATATACGACTGCGCATTCGTGGTGTTCCCAGCTAGTTTTATTGCGAGGAGTTTCAACCTCGACCACCTTGATGGGTATGGAAGCTGGAAATCCGAGATGCGGATTTACGGACTCATCATCGAGTGTATCAGCCGTTCCTGCTTTCTGCAAATAATCGACGAGTTGCTGAACCCCGACTTCCTCATCTTTTACCGAATCCCTAAGAATATTTTGGCGAGGAGACTTGGAGTGCTCATCTGAGGGGGATGCTTTTTCGCCAGCCTTGACAGTAAGCGGAAGCAGCATCATACTAGCGAACAGGGAAATGATTGTGATGTTGTGGCGGCTATTGACGGATAATATGAATCTCATATCGTTGGTTAATTGTAACACGCACGAATTGACCGTCAAGACCCATGCGCGGCGTGGAGTCAGACGAACAATATTGATTTCTGCCTTGATATGTCTAGGACCCAGCGTCGCATTTGCTCGGAAGGGTTTGGATGTCGTGCTTGCGGAGACCCGTAATAATAAAACTGCAGACGGAGCGCTCGCAGCAAAAGCCAAAGCTCTTCAAGACCAAAATAACAATCTGGCAGATAATAAAGTAGTGGCGAATCAGCTTGCTGATATTCAATCAGAAAGAACGCAACGCGCGCAGCAGAGCTACGGATACGCTGATGAATATAAAGACAGCGGGGAGATGCAGCAACTCGCGGCGGATTACGCTGTTCAGCGGGGTGAGTGGGCTCAGGGCCGGACGTTCGCGGATCGAGCAGTCAATTTGGCCGGCAGCGACCCGGCGAAACTTCTTCTAGCGCTGGAATCCTCGGCAAAAGTCTCGTATGAGATGAAAGATTATGCTCGGGCGGCGGCGGACGCCGAGCGCGGGCTCAAATTGAAACGGGACGATCCGAATCTTCAATTCATACTCCATGCTTCGAAGGGACGCGGGGCTGTAGGCGGCTCAGCAACTACTGCCGGAACGGCCGCTCCGGCTCAGAATTCGGCGACGCCGCCAGCCGCTATCAGCGATGTCCCGCGCGTGCGGATGACGGATATGCATGCGCTGGAAGCGAAGCCGTTCATCGATAAGTCCGACAATTTTCTGCGGTTGAAGGATTATCGCAGCGCGTTGAACGCGGCGATGAAGGCGGCGGCGCTGGATCCGAACAGCGGCGACGCGTATATGCATCAGGCGATCTCGCTGGCGGCGCTGAGGCAACTGGGGGAGGCGCTGAAGATTTTGGACAAGGCGATCGCGGCGTTCTCCGCGAACGGGCCGCGCGACGCGCTGCCCGCGGCGCACAACCTGCGGGCTTCCTATAAAAATGAAGCGGGGGATTACTCGGGGGCGAAGGCGGACGCCAGCGCGGCGGTGGGGATCAATCCGAAGTTCGCCGACGGGTATTACCAGCGTTCGCTCGCCGAGAAGAATCTGGGGGAGAAGGCGGAGGCGGCCTCGGATCTCAAGGAAGCGGCGACGTACGATCCGGAACGGTATCAGAGCCTCTATCTGGCAGCGGCCCGGGAAACGGAGGGCGCCGACGAGGCGGCCCAGCCGCGCCGAGGAGCGCCCTCGGCGTTTTCGCGGCTGACCGACGCGACGGGCGGCGGATTGTCGCTGCTGGTGGGCACGGCCGGAGCGCTGTTCGTGCTGTTCGCCGCGTACGTGTTCTTCTTCGCCAAGGACGGCTCCCGCATGCGGCGGTTCACGACGTGGTCCACGCCGGACGCGCGGCCCGCGCCCGCCGACGACGGCCCGCTGGCGATCAGCGCGAAGTACGCGCGCGGCCGCAAGGTCGGATCCGGCGGGATGGGCGACGTTTACGAGGGGAAGGACAACGAGCTCCGCCGCCGCGTGGCCATCAAGAGCCTGCGCGCCGAGCTGCAGTCCCGCCCGCGGGAACGGGAGCGGTTCGTGGAGGAGGCGCGCAAGGTCGCCGCCCTTCATTATCCCAACATCATCGAGATCTACGACATCGTGCAGGCGGACGCGGGGACGTTCATCGTGTTCGAGTACGTGGAGGGCCAGACTTTGCACGACGTGCGCAGCGAAAGCCCGCGGCGCCGGCTGGAGCCCAAGCAGGCGCTCAAGTATCTGCGCCAGGCCGCGGAGGCCGTGGATCACGCGCACGGCCGAGGCGTCGTGCACCGCGACCTGAAGCCGTCGAACATCATGATCGACGAGCACGGCCGGATCAAGGTCATGGACTTCGGCATCGCGCGCTTCGTCCAGGACACCATGCGCGACATCCAGACCAACACCATCGTCGGCACCCCGCCCTACATGGCGCCGGAGCAGTCCTCCGGCAAGGTGACCAAGGCGTCGGACATCTATTCCCTGGCGGTGTCGTTCTACGAGATGCTGTCGGGGGAGCTGCCCTTCCGCGGCGACGACTTGAGCGCCAAGATCGGCCGCAGCTTCACGCCGCTGTCGCTACTGGTGCCCGGACTGCCTCCGGCCGCGGACGCCGTCGTGGCCAAGGCGCTGGATCCCGATCCGGAGAAGCGCCAGAAGACCTGCCTGGAGTTTTACGAGGAAGCGGCCGCCGCCTTCGACGAGAAGACGACCCCCGCCTGAGACGCGCCTACTTCGTCCCGGATTGGACCGAGAGGAAGTCGAAGTAGGCCATCAGGTCGTTCAGGTCGCGCGAGTCCAGCTCGTCGAAGTCCGGCATCTTCGTGTGGCGGAACGCGGACGCGCGGTGGATGTATTCCTTGAGATGGTCCTTTTCGTGGTAGCGCGTGATCCCGCGCGGCTCGTTGAGGTCCGGGCCCACGGAGCCGCCCTGCCCGTTCATCGCGTGGCAGGAGATGCAGCGGGACTTGAAGATCGCCCAGCCCGCCGGCGCGCGCGAGCCCTGCGGCACGTTGCGCGGCACCGCCTTCGGGTACTCGTCCTCGATGATCGCCGGCTTCACGTTCAGGATCTGCCACGGCCACGGATAGCCTTTCGCCGGCGTCTGCTCCGGCCCCGTCCAGACCAGGTAGAAAGGACCCGGCTTGGATTTTTCCTTCGGCATTTCTTCCCAGTTAGGCGCGTCCGCGTCCTCGAACGCGATCATCCCGCCGTCCTCGCTCAGCAGCGACGTCTTCGCGTGGGAGCGGTAGCCGTCCAGCGCCTCGAAGAAGAATTCCCCGATTCCGTTCTCGATCCACGTCGGCCCGTACGCCGCCGTGAGCAGGTCCTTCACCGGGACCGCGCGATAATGCTTGAGCTTGCCGTAGAAGGGATCCTGCACCTCGATCACGCGCATGCCTTTGCGCCCGCGCAGGTCCGCCGCGGTGACGCTGAGCGGCGTTTGGTCGCCGGAACGGAAGGAGAGGACCGGGTCGGCCGCGCGCGCCGGGGCCGCGATCAGCGCGAGGAGCAGGAGAAGGCCGTTCATTGGTCCGCCTTGGGAGAAAAGACTACTGCGGCATCAGGTCGGTCGAGCAGTTGGTCTGGCTGCAGGTCATCGTCGGCCGGGCGCCCGGCTCCACGTCGTAGGTGATCACGTACTGCGTGTAGGTGGCCACGTTCGTGTTTCGCGTGACCGTCGCTTTCCACGCCGGGCTGCCGGTGCCCGCGGCGAAGACCGGGGCGCTGAAATACTTCATGGTGGGAATCTGCATGTCCCAGCCGCTGCAGGCCGAGACGGCGCCGGTGCAGTAGCCGCCGGTGGCGGCCAGGTAGCGCTCCTGCGCGCCGCGGACGGAATCCAGAGTGGTCAGCGCTTCGCTGACCTTGCCCTTCTCGACGACCTTGAAGTACTGGGGCACCGCGATCGCGGCCAGGATGCCGATGATCAGCACCACGACCAGCAATTCGATCAAAGTGAAGCCTTGGTTCGACCGGAAACGTTTCGGCATGAGGGTGCCTCTCAGTTTAATTGGCCGTCGAGGAAAATGATAGAAAAAAGAAAGACGCCTAAGGGCCATTTTTTAGCGAAACGACAGGAAAATAAAGTCCTTTGCGTTCCCGCTTCCACCAGGAGCCGTCGGCGCGGCGCTCGTCGGCGGTGGAGAAGCGCGTCGCCCAGACCGTCGCCCGGGCGTACAGGGGCTTTTCACTTCCCAGCGGCGAGGGCCCCATCAAGCTCTCCACCGGGGAGCCGCCCTGCAGCAGGCGGTAGATCAGGTTGTTCATCCACGGGCTGGGCGCGCCCAGCGAGGCGAACCACATCTGCCAGTCCAGACGGGGCATGTGCGGCGCCACGAAGGCGGGCGCGCGGCGCGGGTCTCCGGGTTTCCATAGGAACGGCCATTCGCGCCACTCATGGCCGTCGGCGGAGACCTCCACCATGATCTCGTCGCGGGAGGTCGTCATCACCGCGAACAGCCCGTAGGAATTGATGGAGCGCAGGGGCTCCGCGAAGGACAGGGCCCGCGGAAATAGGCTTCCCGTCAGCCACAGCGCGGCGAAGGTCGCCAGCGCCCGCGCCCGCCACGGCGAGGCGGCGCGGGGCACGGCCTTCGGCGCCCAGCGCGCCAGCCACGGGCGGGAGTCGTCCAGCGCGGACAGGCACAGCACGAGGGTCAGCAGGTTGAAGAAGCCGTAGTTCCCGGTGAGCGCGATCAGGAGCATGAGCGCGGCGATCAGCGCGGCGCCGAAGGCGCGGACGCGGCGCGGGCCCAGCAGCAGCCACGGCGCGCCCAGCTCCACGGCGAACATCAGCGCGCAGGACAGCTTTTGAACCCCGAGCGGCAGGCGGTTCGCCCACCAGGAGAGAGGCGACGGAAGCGGCTGGCTCCAGTAGTGGTAGGTCAGCGCGGTGAGATCCCGCCAAGCGGCGTCGCCGCTGAGTAGCTTGACCATCCCCGACTGCAGGATCAGCTTGAAAAGCAGGAGGCGCATCATCCACAGAGCGCCGCGCGAGGTCGCCGTCCGCCGCCGCGGGTTCCACGCCCACGGCGCCAGGAAAAGGGCGATGAGTCCCGTCTCCAGGAGCAGGACGTCCCACTGGTAGCCCATGAACTGGGAACCGACGCCGCACAACGACAGGTACAGCGCCCAGCACGCCAGCGCGCACGGACCCGCGGCGACGTTCAGGATCAGGCCCAGCGACGCCAACGCTCCGGCCCAGCACATTCCGACCAGCGCGGCGTCGGACGCGGAGAACCAGGCGAACGTCGGCAGGAGCCAGAAGCGTTCCGGCCCGACCTGCTTCGCGGCCGCGTCGAGATACTGCGCCGCCGGAAGAAGGCCGTCATGTCCGATCAGGCCCCGGACCTGCACGCCCAAGGACCAGAAGGCCGCCAGGTAGCACAGCCCCAGGCCCGCCAGAAGAGCGCGGGAGGTTCCGTCCACGCGCGCGGGTACCGGGGAATCGCCCCAAAATATTTTCGTCAATCGTGAAAACGCCGGACGGCGCGCCGCGACGAAGCGGTAGGCGGCTTCGCTGGCCGCGCGGAAGGGGGGCAGGCTCCTGTAGAAGAAAAGGCCCGCCCGGTAGGCGCCGCCGGCGCGGTCCAGGCTGCGGAAAACCGCCTCGGCGCCGCGGGAGATCGTCCCGTCCGGTTCAACCAGGTGAACGGCTTCGCCCAGGTCGGCGGGAGACAGCTTCGGGAAGCGCGCGGCGGCCTTCTGCGAGGGGAGGTACTCGACCGCGTCGCCGGTCGCCAGGCGCCAGCGCTCGATCCAGAGCCGGCAGAACCCGCAGTCGCCGTCGAAGACCAGGACGGGTTTGGAGGGCTTCATGGTTTTCATTATACGCTGAATTGATTACTTCTTGATCGCGCCTTGAGCGCCTCCTGACGCCCGCCCGCTATCCTTCGGTGAGCGATGCGGCGAGGAGGCACCATGCGTGGCTTCAGGGCGCCGGCCGTTCTGATCGCGTTGATCCTGGGAGCGGGCTTCGCGTCCGCGCGGACGCCCGCGGCCTGCGTTCCCGACGCTTCCGCCGAATCGGGCCGCGTCCGCCGCTACGATGCGCTCATCCTCCGCCACGCCCAGCGCCGGCGCCTGAATCCGCGCCTGGTGAAGGCCATCATCGCCGCGGAGTCCCAGTTCGCGACGGGGGCCGTCTCGCCCAGCGGCGCGCGCGGCTTGATGCAACTGATGCCGGCGACGGCCCGGGAGATGGGCGTACCGCCGCGGTCGCTGTCGAATCCGGACGCGAACATCGGGGCCGGGACCAAGTACCTGGCGGCGCTGTTCGCCGCCTTGCCGGAACGCGGCGCGGCGCCGGAGCGCGACGTCCGCCGCGTGCTCGCCGCGTATCATTCCGGTCCCGCGGCCCTGCGCGGCGGCGGCTGGTCCGCGGCCACCCGACGCTACGTCCGCGTCGTGATGAGCTGCTATCAGTCCGAGGCGAGCGCGTTGACGCTCGCCCGGAACGGAGGAACCTATGATGAACCTGATGAAACGGCACGATCGATCGCTTCTGCGCGCTGAGAGCAGCATCGTTCAGGCGGTGAGGGACGCCGGCTCCGACCGCCAGGCGCTGGTGGGCGGCGTCGCCGACGTTCTGGCGCGGGACTTGAAGGAAACCGGCCGCAAGGGCGCCGGCCTGCTGAGCGCCGTCTCCGCGCTGGCCGCGTTGACGGCGGACCTGATCGCGGGCGTCGCCGTGATGCTGAAGGAGCGCGCCGGGTGCTAGTTCCGGCGCATCGCCGGCGCCAGGAGGGCGGACCAGGCGCCGTCCAACGCGCGCCGCCGCGTTTTTTCCCAAGCGCGCTCGCGCGCGGCGTCGGCGGCCAGCAGCTTCCAGTCGGGACGGCCCGGGGCTCCGGAGTAATCGGGAAGCGGGACGTCCGTCACCGGGAGCGGCGCTCCGGTGCGCGCGCGCGCGGAGGCGGCGACCAGCCGGTACGCGTCGCGGAAAGGGGTGCCGGCGCGGACCAGGGCGACGGCTTCGTGCGTGGCCATGAGATCCTGGGTGACCGCGGCGGCGCAGGCGTCTTTGCGGATGTTCAGCGCGCCGGGCAGGCGCGCGGCCACGTCCAGCATCAACTCCATCGCGTCCAGGGCGGCGAACAGCGGGCCCTTGGTGAGCTGGTAGTCGCGGTGATAGCCGGATGGAAGCGCGCCGATCGCGAGGACCTGGCTCAGCCAGCCCGGGAACAGCGCCGCGCGCGCGCGCGTCAGCTCCACCACGTCGGGATTCTTCTTCTGCGGCATGATGCTGCTGCCGGTGGTGAAGGCGTCGGACAGCTTGGCGAAGCCGAACTCCGCGGAGGTGAACAGCGACAGATCCCAGGCCAGCACGCCTAAATCCCGCGCCAACAACGACAACGAAGAAAGAACCGCGGCTTCCAGCCGCGGTCTCGATGTCTGCACGCGCAAGGTGTTGCGCTGCACGCGGGAAAAGCCCAGAAGCTTGGCGACATGGGCCCGGTCGAGCGGGAGCATCACGCCGTAGCCGGCGGCGCTGCCCAGCGGGCACGCGTCGGCCTCGTCGAAGGCGAAGCGCAGGGCGCGCTGGCCGTCCCAGAGGGCCTCCGCGTGCGAGGCGGCCCAGTGGCCGATCGTCGTCGGCATGGCGCGCTGAAGGTGCGAGTAGCCGGGGATCACGGTCTTTTGATTGCGGGCGCCGAAGGCGGCCCAGGCGTCGGCCGCCGCGCCCGCTTGGGCGTGGAGCGCGAGAAGGCGGTCTTTCAGGAACAGGCGCAGGTTCACCTGGACCTGGTCGTTGCGGCTGCGGCCCGCGTGGATCTTCGCGCCGACGTCGCCGAGCGTCTTGGTCAGGCGCTGCTCGACGGCCGTGTGGACGTCCTCCTGCTCGCGGGTGACGGCGAAGGCGCCGGGACGCTCGTGCAGCTTGGTCAGTTCGGCACGCAGGGCGGAGAGCTCCTTCTTGGTCAGCACGCCGATCTTCGCCAGGCCGGCGGCGTGCGCCAAGGAACCGTAAACTTCGTAACGAAGAAGGCGGGAGTCCAACTCCGGGTCGTTCCCAACGGTGTACGCCTCCACCGTGGCGTCCAGGTCCGTCTTCGTCTGCCAAAGCTTCTTCATTTCGCCGCCGCGTTCAGAAAATAGTTCCGGATCAGCTTCTCGTAAAATACGACGCCGGCCTCGAGCTCGGTCACTTCGAGGTATTCATCGGGAGTGTGGGAGCGCTTGGACTCGCCCGGCCCGGCCTTCACGGTGGGGATTCCCTTAAGAAACACCCAGTCGGACAAGGTCGGGGAGCCATACACCTTCGAACTGGGATTGGCGGCCAGCGCGGCGCGGACGACGGCGTGGGACGGATCGGTCTCGACGGACCCCAGCCTCGAGGAGCGAACGTGGACGGAGCCCTCGACGGAGGCCTTCACGGCGGAAATGATCTCCTCGGGAGAATAATTCGGGGTCGTGCGGATATCGACGACCAACTTGCAGCGGTCGGGGATGACGTTGTGGCGAGCGCCGCCGGAAATCTGGGTGACGCTCAAGGAAGGCGTGCCCAACGACGAATGGGATTTGTCGAAACGGATCTTGGACAAGGACAGCACGTCCCTCGCCGCGATCTCCACGGCGTTGATCCCTCCGCCGTGCGCCGCGTGCGCCGCCCTTCCGTTCGCCGTAATTTCTAAAACAATTAATCCCTTCTGCGCCACGGCGGGCCGCAATCCCGTCGGCTCGCCGACGACCGCGGCGTCGGGGCGGGGAAGTTCCGGAAGAAGCTTCTCCAGGCCCTGGCCGAGGACCTCCTCTTCACACGTCGCCGCCAGAAGCACGCGGCCTTTGGGCGCGTTCGTCTGGAAGGCCTTCGCCGCGCCCAAAATCATGGCGGTGAGACACCCCTTCGCGTCATTGGTCCCGCGCCCGTATATTTTTCCGTCCACGATGTCGGCCGCCAACGGGTTCTTCGTCCACTCCTCCCCGACGGGAACCGTGTCGGTATGGGAATTCAACATCAGCAGGGGACCCGGCCCGCCGTCGAAGGTCGCGGTCAGGTTGCGGCCGCGGCGCTCGGGCGTCAGGCCCAGGGTCCGGAACGCGTCCTCCAGGCGCGCGACGACCGCGTCCTCCTGGCCGCTGGGCGAGGGGATGCGGACGAGGTCCTGGAGGAGCGCGACCGCGTTCATGCGGCGGCGGACTGCGTCTCGGTCGCGGCCAGCTCGGCCTGCTGGTAGGCCACGCGCTCGCGCTTCTCGACGATCATGGTGCCGCAGCCGGCGTTGGTGAAGATCTCGCGCAGCAGGGCGCCGGGCTTGAGGCCGTTGATGATGTGGGTGCGGCGCACGCCGCCCTGGAGCGCGCGGATGCAGGCGTCGGCTTTCGGGAGCATGCCGCCGGTGAGGCGGCCCGCCTTCTTGAAGGACTCCACTTCCTCGACGTCGGTGTAGGAGACCAGGCTTCCCGGGTTGCCCACGTCCTTGAGCAGGCCCTCGGTGTCGGTGACGACGACCAGCTTCTCGGCCTTCAGCGCGCGCGCCACGGCCTCGGCGATGGAGTCGGCGTTGATGTTGAGGATGGTGCCGTCGTTGTCGCAGCCCAGGCAGGAGATCACGGGCGTCATGCCGGCGTCCAGCAGGTTGAGCAGCATCTTGGGGTCCACGGTCTCGATGTCGCCGACGAAGCCGAAGTCCACCTCGACCGGGGCCTCGCCGGGGTTCTTCTCCATGGAGCGCTTGGGGCGGCGCGACGCGGTGATCAGGTTGCCGTCCACGCCCGACACGCCGACGGCGGGCGTGTGGTGGGCGCGGAAGGAGGACAGGATGTCGATGTTGAGCGTGCCGGCGTAGACCATCTTGGCCACTTCCAGCATCTGCGCGTCGGTGATCCGTCGTCCGGCCACGAACTCGGGCTCAAGGCCCAGCTTGCGCGCCAGCTCCGTGGCCTGGTTGCCGCCGCCGTGCACCAGCACGATGCGGATGCCGACCTGTTGCAGGAGGCTGACGTCCTCGACGAGGGCGTCGAGCGTCTCCCGGCGGCCGACGACGCGGCCTCCGACCTTCACGACGAAGACCTTGCCCTTGTACATCCGGATGTAGGGAATGGCCTGCTTGAGCATGATGGGCGAGTCGGTCATCGGGAGTGTCTCCTGGAAACGGCGGGGGTGTTTTTGACTTCGGGAGCGAGCAGGTGTAGCAGGACGGCTTTGGCGGCATGAAGGCGGTTCTCGGCCTCGTCGATGACGACGGACCAGGGCCCGTCGAGGACCTCGTCGGCGACGACCATGTTGCGGCGCACGGGCAGGCAATGCATGAACAGGGCGTCCGAGGTCTTCTTCATCTTCGCCGCGGTCACCATCCACTTCGCGCGGAAGGCGGCGTCGGACGAAGGCGGTTGGCCGTAATTCGCCAGCGAGCCCCAAGATTTCGCGTATACGACATGCTGTCCCTCGTATGCGGCCGGAACGTCGTCGGTGACCCGCAGGGTGGTCCCGGCCCGCGCGCAATTCTTTTCTACGCGGGCCATCACCTCGGGGTCGAGGTCGTAGCCCTGCGGTCTCGCGATGGTCACGTTCATGCCCGCCATGGAGGACATTTCCACCGCGGAATTCGGTACCGCCATGGGTAACGCCTTCACGTGCGGCGCCCAGGCCAGCAGGAAATTCTTCTTCTTGGGCGCAAAGCGCTCCTTGATGGTGGCCAGATCGGCGAGCGCCTGGCACGGATGGCCGCTGGCGGATTCCAGGTTGATCACCGGCACGGTGGAATATTTAAGAAAGGCCGCGAGCGGCCGTTCCTTCTTGTCCTCGTCCCATGAAGCGCCCGCCGGGAACGAGCGAAGCCCCAGTGCCGCGCAGAATCGGCCCAGCACGGGCACCGCTTCCTTGAGATGCTCCGCGGCGGTGCCGTCCATGACGACGCCTTCGACGGACTCCATGCCCCAGGTTCCGCCCGTGCCGCCGCCCAGGCTGAGAGTGATCGGATGCCCGCCAAGCGAAGCGGTCGCCACCTCGCTGGAGACCTGGGTCCGGAGGGAGGGATTCATGTAGCAGAACGCCAGGCTTTTGCCGGCCAACGGGGCGTTCGTGGGATGCGATTTCTTCAAGGACAGGGCGAAATCGGCGAGAGCCAGAAGCTCCTCGCCGGTGAAGTCTTTCAGATGGGTGAAGTGTTTGATCTTGTTCACAATATTCACCGGGCAACTGTTGGCGCCAACAGTTGATCTTGCGCGAATATGTCCGCGAGTGCGTCCCGGAGCATCCCGATTTCGACCGCGCTCACGGTGAGCGGCGGCAGGAGGCGGATCACGTGGGGATCGTCGGCTCCGCCGACCAATATATTCTTGGCCAACAACGCGGCGCGGGCCGCCTTGGAGGGGCGGTCGAGAACGATTCCCAAGAGCAAACCTTTGCCCCGGATCTCCACGATCTGGGGGAAATCAAAAGTCTTACGGATCAACGCTTCCATGGCAGCGGCGTTATCCCAGAGCTTCTTATCCGAGATCGACTTCAAGGTCGCCGTGATGGCGACGGAGGCGAGCGGGCCGCCGCCGAACGTCGAACCCAGGGCGCCCGGCTTCACCTTTTTCGCGACTTCCGGAGCGGCGAGCACCGCTCCGGCCGGGACGCCTGAAGCCAGCGCTTTTGCAAATGTCTGCATCTGCGGCCGCGCGCCCCAGGCGTGGCGCGCGGAGCGGGCGCCGACGCGTCCTAATCCGGTTTGGACCTCATCAAAGATCAAGAGCGCGCCGGACTTCTCGCAGAGCGCCTGAAGGCCTTTCAAATATTCGCTCGTCGCCGTGGTGGCGCCTTGCACGCTTTGAATCGGTTCCAAAAGGAACGCGGCCGTGTTCGAATCGATCGCGGCTTTCGCCGCGGGGAGATCGCCGAAAGGCACATGAACGATGTCGGAGCCCAGCCCCGAGAGCCCCTTTCTGTATTTAGCGCCGGTGGCGGCCACAGCGGCCGCCGTGCGACCATGAAATCCACCTTCGGCCGCGATCACCTTGGCGCGCCCAGTCACGGACCGCGCTATGCGTAACGCATTTTCATTCGCCTCGGCCCCGGAGTTGCAGAAAAACACCTGGGAGCCGTCCTCGCCGCAGAATTCCACCAGGGCTTTCGCGGCCTCGGCGCGCGCGCGGTTGTAGACGAGGTTCGAGTAGAACAGGAGCTTCTTGGACTGAGCGGCTATCGCATCGGAGATCTCCGCCGGGCTGTGACCCAATGCCGCCACGGCGTGTCCGCCATAGAGGTCTAGATATTTATTTCCGTTCTCGTCCCACACCCAGCAGCCCTCGCCGCGCTCCAGCGCGAACGGGAACTTCTCGTACGTGGGAAGGACGTAGGCGTCTTCCAGCGCCATGGACTGTTTCATCATCGTCCTCAGGGGTAGTGGCCGGCGAAGGCCAGGCCTTCGCTTTCGTTCCAGCCCATCATCACGTTCAGGTTCTGGACCGCCTGGCCGGAGGCGCCCTTGACCAGGTTGTCGATGGCGGCGATCACGCCGATGCGCCCTTCCGAGACGGTGACGAACACGTCGCAGTGGTTGCTGCCGTTGACCGCGTTCAGCGACGGCGGCTCGGTCACCAGGCGCACGAAGGTGCATCCTTTATAGGCGTCCCGGTACAGGTCCATCACCTTCTTCTCGGTCCAGCCCTTGGGCAGATCCACCTGGCACACCGCGTAGATCCCGCGCGCGAACGGCCCGGAGATGGGGATCAGCGAGAGTTTGAGCGCGGAGCCTCCCGACAGCCGGTCCAGGATCTGCTGGACCTCGGGAACGTGCTGGTGGACGAACGGCTTGTAGGCGCGCAGGTTCGCGTGCCGCGTGGGGTGGTGCGTGATCACCGACGGCGACGCGCCGGATCCCGACGAGCCGGTGACCGCGGTGACGGAGACGGTGCCGGCGATCTTTCCCTTGGCCAAGGGCCCGAGCGCGAGCGCGGTGGCCGTGGCGAAGCAGCCGGGGTTGGCGACCCAGCGCGACTTGGCGATCTCGGCGCGGTTGAGCTCCACCAGGCCGTAGGCGAACTTCTTCAAGAGGGCCGGCGCTTTGTGCGTGCGCGTGTACCAGCGCGGATAAAGCTCCGCGTCGCGGAGCCGGAAGTCGCCGGACAGGTCGATGATGCGCAGGCGCGGGCCGGTCTCGGCGATGATCGCCGGGACGTTGCCCATCGCGTCGCCGTGTCCGCCGGCCAGGAACAGGAAGTCCAGCTTCGCGTAATCCAGCTTGCGCGTGAAGGACAGGTCGGTGCGGCCGCGCAGGTTGGGATGCGCCAGGAACACCGGCTGGCCGGGAAAGGTGGCCGAGGTCGCCGCGGCGATCTCCACCTTCGGATGGCCGAGCAGCAGGCGGATCAGCTCTCCGCCCGCGAACCCCGCGCCGCCTTCGATGCCGACCCGTATCTTCTTCATGCCTTCACTCCCGAAAAAACGGCGTCCTCGACGAACTTGCCCAGCAGGTCGTACTCGATGCGCGCGTTCATGGCGCGCACGCCGATCTTATTCTCGATGAATTCCTTCCCGACGGCGTTGTCCGTGGCCGGGCCGGAAATCAGGTCCACCCGGCGCTTGAACGTGTTTTTGAACAATTCGACGGCGCCCCAGGCGGCCACGGGATCGTTGGCGCACATCAGATGGGCCGAGCCCGCGTTCATGAGTTCATCGTCGTGCAATATTTCCTGGACGCCGTACTCTCCCAGGATTCCGTCGCCGAGCTCGATGACCAAGACGTCGGGCTCTTCTTTGTTCAGCGCGTTGATCAATCCCTTGGCCACCGGGACCGACACCTTCCCGGTCGTGGACACCACTCCGGCGTCCGTGAAAGAGAGACTTTTGATCGCGCCGCGGTCCACCATGCTCATCGTGTCGCGCAGGAGCGAGACGCCCGTTAATTTCGCGCCGCAGACCTTGTAGCCCTTGCGCGTCAGATACCGGATGACCTCGCCGCAGGCGAAGGTCTTGCCGGCGTTCATGCACGTTCCGGCCACGTAGACGATCGGGGCCGATTTTTCCAGATGATCGGCCCACGGGATCGCTCCCGTCCGGATCGAAGCGGGCACGCCCACTCGTTCACCCAGATGGGGGAACGAGAGAATCTGTCCCAGAACCTCGGCCTGCAACGGTTTCCCCAATTCGAGATTAACGGACGTGCATTTCCCGATGACTCCGCCGAGGTTCAGCACGTCGAGGCGGTCGCCCACCTTGATGACTTCAGGGACGATTCCGGCATAACCGCGGAGAGCCCGGCGCGTACCGAGAACGGCGGCGATCACGTCGCCGTCGTTCAACCCGATCATGCGGCCGTAGACGTCCTCGACCTGGTTGTAGACCGTCTTTGTCCCGTGGATCCTCACCGCCAGGACGTTTCCTTCCTGGGCATGGATGTCGTCGGACAGGAGCACTTCCCGGGGAATGCGTGCGTTGCGCGTGACCGACGCGATCTTATCGAGGGTGACTTTCATGAGGCGCTCCCGGCCGTCTCCGGCGTTTTCTCTCCGCGCGCGTGCGCTCGCGCGGCGAGTGTCATGGGCAGGGCGTGGAGCTTGGCGAAGCCCGCGGCCTCCGGCCCGGTCCACAGCCGCGTCGTCTCGCCGTACGTGGCGGCTCCGGCGACCATGCTGTACGGGCTCTTCAACCCCGTCACGTCGAAATGCCCGGCGCGCAGGCGCAGGCGCGCTTCGCCGGTGACGGCTTCCTGGCTGGAGGCGATCATGGCCTCGATGTCGCGCATCACCGGGTCGAAGTACAGGCCCTCGTGCAGCATCTGGCCGTAGAATTCGCCGATGTGATTCTTCCAGAACACCTGCCAACGGGTCAGGACCAGCTTCTCCAATTCGTTGTGCGCGGAAATCAGCATCAGCGGCGCCGGCGCCTCGAACGCGATGCGGCCCTTGATGCCCAGTATGGTGTCGCCCATGTGGATGCCGCGGCCGACCGCGTAGGTGCGTCCCAAGACGTGAAGAGCCTGGACCAGGGACACCCCGTCGAGTTTCTTGCCGTCCAGGGAGACGGGAACGCCTTTCTCGAAGCCCACAACGACGTCTTGGCCTTTCGCGGGCGCCGTTTCTGACGCGGACGGGAAGGCCGAATCCGGAACTTCCGTCCACGGATCGTGCGTCGCGCCGCCGCCGACCGTCGTGCCCCAAAGACCGGCGTTCACGGAGTAAGAAACCGTTTTGGCCGGCACCGGCACGCCGAACTTCGCGAGATAGTCCGTCTCCTGCTGCCGCGACCAGCCCAGGTCCCGGATGGGCGTGTGCACCGTTATATTAGGAAGGAGCACCTGGAAAACCGCGTCGAAGCGGACCTGATCGTTGCCCGCGCCGGTGGAGCCGTGCGAGACGCCGTCGGCGGAGACTTCCTTCGCCACCCGGGCCACGACCTCGGCCTGGAGCACGCGCTCGGCGGAGACGGACAGGGGGTAGGCGCGGCCGCGCAGGATGTTGCCCTGGATCAGCGGCACCGCGAAGCGGGAGAACACCTCGGCCCGGCCGTCGATGGTGCGGTGCTCCACGGCGCCCAGGGACTTTGAGCGCGCCGCGATGGCGGCCAGCTCCTCGGGGCCGAAGCCGCCGGTGTCCACGGTCACGGTCAGGACGTCGGCGTTCAATTCCTTCTGCAGCCACAGCACGCAGAACGTGGTGTCCAGTCCGCCGCTGAAGGCGAGGACGATCTTGGGCTTCTTCATATCAGTGGGCCATCCTTGTTTCCAGGAATTCGATCAGCTTCTTCTGCGCGGCGCCGGAATCCGACGCGACGAACACCGTGTCGTCGCCGGCCAAGGTGCCGACCAGTCCCGTCATGTTCAAGCCGTCCAGCACCAGGCCCACGCGGGGCGCGGCGCCGGCGTCGCAGCGCACGACCGTCAGGTTGGGCCCGGCCGCGACGACGCTCCGGACGAAGGTGCGCAGGGGCATTTCGGGGTCGTGCGCGCCTCCTTCGGCGGTGGCGGCCTTGTAGGCGCCGGCCACCTTGATCAGGCCCAGCTCGGCGACGTCGCGCGAGATGGAGACCTGGGTGGCGGGGATTCCGCGCTTCTTCAGGGCGCGCACCAGATCGTTCTGCGTGGCGACCGCTTCTTGAGAAACTGCCTCGAGGATGGCGGTCTGCCGGGCGGACTTGCGGTCCTCGCGCGTCGCATATTTATTCATAACTATGAATAATTATACATAACGGCGCGCGGACGTCAAGCGGTAAATTCGCGGGGAGGGCTTAGAACCGGTAGGCGACCGTGTAGTCGACGCGGCGCCCGTTGACGAGGGGCATCGATTCCACGACCCGCTGGCGGACGTACTCCGGCACGGCCACCGCGCTGCCCGTCACGTTGTGGAGCGACAGCGTGTGCTTGAAGGCGCCGTTCTTGAAGCCGACGCTCGCGTCCGCCCACGCCTGGTCCGGCAGCCGCGTGCGCAACGTGTCCATGCTGGAGAAATGATTGGCGACCAGGCTCCCGAAGAATTCCCCGGGCCCGAAGGGATTGGGAGCGTTCCCCGACACCCCGGACGAGAGGGAGTACCTCGGCACGTACTTGAAGTTGTAGGACTGCGCGCCGGGAAGTCCGAAAACGCCCGGCGCGGCGATGGCGTGCGCGTCTCCCTGGCTGCCCAGGATGTAGTCGAAAGACGTGAAGGCGGCCAGGCGCGGCTCCGCGTAGCGCAGCTCCAATTCGGCGCCTTTGGCGTGATAGCGGGGCGCGTTGTCGTAGAAGTTCACGCCGCTGAACGACTGTCCGTCCCGGTTGAAGCCGCCCAGGTTCCGAAAGATCGAGTTCGTGTATTCCTCGTAATAGACCGTGGCTTGGCCGAAAACACGCTCGATCTGGGTGAGATAGGACAGTTCCGTCGAGAAGGTCTTTTCCGGCCGGAGGTCGGGGTTTCCGACGATGGTCACGGGGTTGTTCAGGAAATACAATTCGAAAGGAGTGGGAGCCCGGAAAGACTGCCCGGCCATGAACTTGACGCTGTTCTTCTCGTTGATCATGTACACGGCCGATCCGCGCGAGGAGAAGTCGTCGCCGAATTGCTCGTTGTGGGTGTAGCGCGTGCCGGCCGCGAGCTTCCAGGGGTTCTGGTCGTAGCCGACCTGCGCGAAGACCGAACCTTCCCAGACCACGCGGTTGCGCATCCCGTTCTCGGAGACCACGGTCTGCGAGGTGCTGATGAAGTTGTTGTAGCGCGAGTCCACCCGGTATTCGTGCTCCCCGCCGAGCTCCAGGGTGAACGGGCCGGGAAGGTCGAAGTCCGCGGTCAAGGCGTTGACGTAGCGGGCGCCGAGGATGTCCGAGCGCAGCCCGTCTCCCTCGTCTCGCGGGATCTGCCGCCGCTGGCGGTCGTAGGTCGCGGAATACTTCAGGTTCGACCAGTTGGGCCCGAAGGAGTACGCGTAATTGAGCAGCTCCATCTCCTTTTCGGCGGGGTTCTGCCCGCCGGTGGCCAGGGAGATGTTGTTTCCGCCGTAGTCCTGGAGGCTGTTGGAGACGTTCGCCAGAAGGCTGTGTCCGCCGTTTTTCCATTGCGCGTTGACGTTCCGGACGGTGTAGTACTCCTGGAGCTGGTAGGCGGCGCGCGTCTCGTCGGTGAAGGCGAAGGCGGGCTCGCGTTGATTGTTGTAATCCGCCGAGAAGAAGAGGGAGGAGTTCTCCTTGGCCTGGGAGTAAAGACCCGCGGCGTGGGAGACCTGGGCGGTCCCTCCGAAGCCGTCGTGGCCGTTGCCCACGCCGGCGCCGACCAGCCCCAGCTTGGAGTTCTTCTGCGGCCGCCGCAGGACGATGTTGATGGCGCCGTTGAGGGCGTTGGACCCGTAGAGAACCGAGGCCGGACCGCGGAGGATCTCGATGCGCTCCACCGAGTCGATGCCGACGCGGTCGATGTCCCCTTCCCCGGTGACCGCGTTCCACGCCGGGACGTTCTCGATCATCACCAGGACCTTGTTGGCGTAGTGCTCCTCCAGCGCCCCGCGGAAGGTGGGGATGTGCTGCATGCTGTAGGTCCGGGTGATCATGACGCCGGCGACGGTCTGCAGGGCGTCGGAGACGTTCTCGAAGTTGTAGCGGTCGATCGTGTCCCGGTCGATGACCGTGACGTTCGAGACGCTGTTGAAGACGTTTTCCGGGCGGGCGGAGGCGACGGTGACGGCCTTCGCCTCGTCCTCCATGAACTTGAAGTAGTCGGCCTCCTTGTCTTCCGCCGCCGCGCGCGCCGCCGCGCCGGCCATCAAGGCCGTCGCGAGCAGGAAGACCGGGAGAGCGGCGCGGGGGCGATGACGAGGCACTTCTATAATTTACATCATTTCGCGCTATTCAACTCGCGGCGCAGGTCGTCCATCTGCTCCAGCAGATCGACGATCAGGGAGCCCGCGAACACGTCCAGCTCCAACGCGTCGCACAGCCGCCGCAGGCGCTGCAGCCGCGCCAGCCGCGCGGCCGAAAGGGCGCGCGGATCCCCCTTCAGTTCCTCGACGATCAAGACCCCTTGGCGGACGCACTCCTGAAGAAACTCCGGTTCGACGCCGAGATGCTCGGCCAGGAGGATGATCTCCTTCTCGCTGCGCCGCTTCATGACGAGGCCTCCTTCATGTCGCGATAGATCTTCTCCAGACGCTCGCCCGACGTGTCGGGGATGTCGATGCGGACGGCGGCGTGAAGGTCGCCGCGGCCGCCGCCCTCGCGCCCCAGCCCTTTTCCGGCGACGCGCAAGATTTTCCCGGAGTGGGTGCCCGGAGGAACCTTGATCCGGATGGTTCCTTCCAAGGTGGGCACGGCGGTTTCCCCGCCCAGCGCGGCGACCCAGGGCATGACGGTCACGGTCGTCTCCAGGTCGGCGCCCGAAATTTTGAACGACGGATGCGGCTGAAGGCGGATGCGCAGGAAGAGGTCGCCGGGTTCGCCTCCGGGGGCGGGGGAGCCTTGGCCGCGCAGGCGCAGCTTCATCCCGTCGTGAACGGCGGCCGGCAGGCGCGCGGTGATGGTCCGGGGCGAGGAGATTTCGCCCACGCCGCCGCAGTTCCGGCAGAAGTTCCGGCCGCTGCGCCCCGTGCCGCCGCACTCCGGGCACAGCGCGGGGACGTTCAAGGTGATGTTCTTCTCTCCGCCGCGCACCGCGTCCTCCAGCGACAGCGGCATCTCCGCCTCGATGTCCTGGCCCTTGCGGGGCCCGCGCCGCGCGGAACGCCCGCCGCCCGGGGCCTGTCCGCCGTACAGGTTCTCGAAAAAATCGCTGAATCCGGAGAAGGCTTCGTTCTCCTCGCCGTTCCCGGCGGGACGGCGCGGGCGTTCCCGCTCGGGGGCGGGCTGAGGCCCGCGCTCCCAGTCGGCCCCGAACTGGTCGTACTTGGCCTTCTTCTCGGGATTGGAGAGGACCTCATACGCCTCGTTGAGCTCCTTGAACTTCGCGGAGGCTTCGGCTTTTTTGGCCTCGGGATGCAGGTCCGGGTGATGAAGCTTGGCCAGGCGGCGATAGGCCTGCTTGACTTCCTCGGGGGAGGAGTCTTTCTTGACGCCCAGGATCTCGTAGTAGTCCTTGAAGCCGTCGGCCATGGCGATTCCGGGAGCATAGTAAATCGCTCCGCGCGGCGCCGCGGAGAAAATCGCGCCCAGGGATAATATAAGATCGGATCATGAGGCCGTCCCGAGTTCTCACGGTCGCCGCCGCGCTCCTCCTGGCTCCGGCCTTCGCGCGCGCCTTCACGCCCGAAGATCAGAAGGTCATCGACCGGGGTCTGGACTCTCTCTACCGCAGCGATTACGACGGCGCCGAGAAGGCCTTCTCGGACGCGCTCGCGGCGCGGCCGGGCGATCCGCCGATGTCGCTGGGCTTCGCGGTGGCGGCGTGGTGGCGCATGGAGAACGACTTCGCTCCTCCCGGCGGTCCGGAGGAGGCGCGCTTCCTCGCCGCGGTCAAGACCGCAATCGACGACGCCCAGCGCGCGGTGTCCGCGAAGGGCGACGCCGAGTCCTCGCTGTGCCTCGGCGCGGCCTACGGCCTGCGAGGACGGCTGGAGGCGGCCCGGAAACAATGGTTCAAGGCCTACCGCGACGGCCGCCGGGCCTATCGCAACGCGCAGCGCGCCGTCCGCCTGGATCCCGGCCTGGACGACGCCTATCTGGGCCTGGGGGCGTTCGACTATTATTCCGCCACGCTGTCCCGCTTCGTGCGCTTCTTCGTCTTCACCCGGCCGGACAAGGCCAAGGGGCTGGCCGAGCTGGAGAGGGCCAAGCGCGGTCATTTCAGCGGCACGGCCGCCCAGCTGCTACTGGTGGGCATCGACTGGACCTTCGAGAAGAAGCCGAGCGAGGCCTGGGCCGCCCTCGAGGAACTGCGCGGCCGCTACCCCGACAGTCCGCTGATCGAATCGATGCGCCTCATCGGATTGTTCCACCTGCGCGACGCCGCGGGGCTGGAGCGCGAGGCGCGGAGCTTCCTGGCGAAAGCGGACGGAGGCGCGCCCTTCTACCGCCCGCTCGACAAGGCCGCCGGCCATTACTTCCTGGGCCTGGGCGAGCAATTGGCCGGGCGCTGCGAGGAGGCGATCGCGCAGAACCGCGCCGCCTTGGAGCTGATTCCGGCGGGTCACCGCACGCGCGGACTGCCGTGGCTGTTCATCGGGGAATGCCAGGACGTCCTGGGGCGGCGGGGCGAGGCCGTGGACTCCTACCGGCAGGCGCTGGCCAATCCGCCGTTCTGGGGCGTGCCGCGCTACGCGAAGTACCTTCTGAAGCGTCCCTTCCGCGCCGGGGACAACCCCCTGCCCGGCCGCAACGACGAATTGGAATAGGAGGCTCGTCATGAAGAAATTGATCGCGGTCTTGATGCTGGCGGCCGGCGCGCCGTTCTCCTCCGCGCGGGCGGCGCTGCCGGCCTCCAATCCTTTCGCGGCGCCCAGCGCGCTTTCCGACCAATTCCCGCCGTTCGACAAGATCAAGGACGCGGACTTCGCGCCCGCGTTCGAGGCCGGCATGGCCGAGCAGCGCCGCGAGGTGGACGCGATCGCGCGCGACGCGGCGGCGCCGTCGTTCGACAACACGATCGTCGCGCTGGAGCGCTCCGGGCGCCTGCTGTCGCGGACGTCGAAGACCTTCTTCAACCTCAACGCGTCCAACACCGACGACGCGATGCAGGCCCTCGAGCGCGAGCTGGCGCCGAAGCTGGCGGCGCATCAGGACGCGATCAGCCTGGACGGCGCGCTGTTCGCGCGGATCTCCGCGCTGCACGACAAGAGGGAGTCCCTGGGTCTGGACGCCGAATCGGCGCAGCTGCTCGAGCGCTACTACAAGCAGTTCGTGCGCGCGGGCGCGCGCCTGTCCGAGGCCGACAAATCCGCGCTGAAGGCGATCAACCAGGAACTGTCGTCCCTGACCACGCAATTCGAGCAGAACCTGCTGAAGAACGCGAAGAGCGGCGCCGTGGTGGTGGACGACGCCGCGGCGCTGGACGGCCTGACCGAGCAGCAGATCGGCGCGGCCGCCGAGGCGGCGAAGGCGCGCGGGTTGGCGGGCCGGTGGGTCATCGGCCTGCAGAACACGACGATCCAGCCGCCGTTGGAGCAGATGAAGAACCGCGCCCTGCGCGAGCGGATGTACCGCGCCTCGATCGCGCGCGGAATCGGCGGCGAGGCCGACAACACCGCCCTGGTCTCCAAGATCGTCGCCCTGCGCGCGCGGCAGGCGGCCCTGCTCGGCTACTCGAGTTACGCCGCCTATTCGCTGGAGGACGAGTCGGCCGGGACTCCGGACGCGGTCAACGAGATGCTCTCCCGTTTGGGCAAAGCCGCCCTGCTCAAGGCCAAGGCCGAGGCCGCCGAAATCCAGACGGTCATCGACTCGGAGGCGAAGGCCCGTCACGAGAAGCCCTTCAAGCTTCAGCCGTGGGATTGGGCGTACTACGCCTCGCGCGTTCGCAGGGCGCGCTACGACTTCGACGAGGCGCAGGTGAAGCCTTACTTCGAGCTGAACCGCGTGCTCAACGACGGCGTCTTCTACGCCGCGCACGAGCTGTACGGCATCACCGTGAAGGAGCGCAAGGACCTGCCGGCGTACCGGCCCGACGTGCGCGTGTTCGAGGTCTTCGAGGCCGACGGATCGTCCATCGGCCTGTTGATCCGCGACGACTTCAAGCGCGACAACAAGAACGGCGGGGCCTGGATGGATTCGTTCGTGGACCAGACCGGACTGTTCGATACCAAGCCTGTGATCATCAACAACCTGAACATCCCGAAGCCGGCCGAGGGCCAACCGGTGCTGCTGACCTTCGACGAGGTCACCACCATGTTCCACGAGTTCGGCCACGCCCTGCACGGCCTGCTCTCTCATGTGAAGTACCCGCTGCTGGCCGGCACCGCGGTCCCGCCCGACTTCGTGGAGTACCCGTCCCAGTTCAACGAGATGTGGGCGCGCGAGCCCGAAATCCTGGCGCACTTCGCCAAGGACTACCGCACCGGCGAGCCGATGCCCAAGGCCCTGCTGGACAAGGTGCTCGTCGCGCAGGACTACGGCGAGGGCTACGCCACCAGCGAGTACCTGGCCGCCGCGATGCTGGACCAGTCGTGGCATCAGATTTCCGCGTCCGGCGCGCCGGCGCCTTCCGGCGTGATGGCGTTCGAGGAGGCGGCCCTGCGCCGGAACGGCATGACCTACGGGCCGGTGCCGCCGCGCTACCACACGCCGTACTTCGCGCACTCCTTCAGCGGCGGCTACGCGGCCGCCTACTACGCCTACATCTGGAGCGAGGTTCTGGCGCGCGACACCGGCGCCTGGTTCCACTCGCACGGCGGGATCAGCCGCGCCAACGGGGACTTCTTCCGCGCCAAGATCCTCTCCCGCGGCAGAACCGTGGAGCCGGGCGTCCTGTTTGAGCGGTTCTACGGCCGCAAGCCCGACGTGGAGCCGCTGCTCGAGTACCGCGGCCTGGCGGCGCCGGCCAAGCGCTGACCTATTTCAGGCGCAGCGACGCCTTGTCGCCGAGGTTCGCGGGAACGAGCTGGGGAGTCTGGTCTCGGTTCTCCCGCCGGGCCGCGTCCTGCACTTTCGGCCGAAGGTCGGCGTAGAGCTCCTTGATCGTCGCGTCGCCGCCGCGGGCGTTGAGGGCCTTGAGGAAATTGTAGGTGAAGAGCCCGTGCCCCTGGGCCTCGTCCGCTCCGGTGATCTCGTCGGCGGCCGACGCGGTGAGGACCACGAGTTTCCCGGCCGCCTCGGCCGAGGTGTCGACCCTCGTGATCAGCGGGCGGGTGCCCTGGGCTATGACGGAGCGGCCGCCCGCGCCCGAAAAACAGGAGTCGAGGGCCACGATGACACGCGGGGCCTTCAAGGCGTTGAGCTTCTCGTAGAGACGCTTGATGGGGTACGCCGTGAATTCCAGGGACGAGGCGTCCGCGTCCCAGGGCAGCAGGTAGGCCTCTCCCGTCTTGACGTCGGGCGCTCCGTGGCCGGAGTAGTAGAAGAAGACGGTGGATTTCTCGTTGACGTTGCGCGGCAGCCAGGACTCGAGATTCTTGGCCAAGCCGGCGCGGCTGGCCTGCTGGCCGGTCAGGTAGAGGATGTTCCTTTCCGGGTAGCCCAGCGCGAGCAGGTGCTTCTTCACGGCGGCCGCGTCGCGCTCGGCGAACTGCGCTTCGGGAAGGCCCGAGTACTTCTCGATTCCGACGATCAGGGCGAAATCGTTCGGGCGCTCCTCGCCGCTGTAGTTCGGGTTGTCGACGTCGGAATGGATCGTCTTGGGCGCCGGCGGCGCCGGCGCGGGGACTCGAGCGGTTTCGGCTGGGCCGGTCTTTGACTTGGCGAACTCGGCGAGCTTCGGCGACGAGAGGATTTCCTTAAATAGCTGCGCGCCGGCCTTCCGGGCGGCGTCCCGCATGTAAGGTTCGGGAGTGAAGCTGACGTAGGCGAGTTGCGACTGATCTCCGGAGCCGCCGACCTCGTCGATCCGCTCACCCGATGGCGTCAGCAGGATCGCCCGGGCGTCGACGTGCATCGTCATCCCCTTAGTCGTGTAGACGTCGATCACGGCCACCACGTCGGCGCGGGAGGACGCGGAGTCCTGCAGGCTGGAGATCTTCACCACCGTGCCGAACGCCTTGGCGAACACGCCGCCGATCTCCTCGAAGATCGGGCCGGCGTCGACCTTCGGCGCCATGAACTGCTTCGTCTGCAGATAGGCAGCGACGTTCCGGCTGTTCTTGGACGGGAGGAGCGCGACCGTCAGGTTCGGGTAGGACGCGCCGGCGGCTTCGGCGATTCCGGCGAAGGGGTCCTCGCGTACCGGGGGCGCATTGCAGCCGGTCAAGAGCGAGAGGAGGCCCGCGGACAAGGGCAGGAGGAGAATTTTTGTCATCCCGTTATTTTATAAAAAGAAACGCGCTGCGGAGAGGCTTGAAAACCGGCGGCCGGAACATTGCGTAGGCGATGGCGTGGGGCATTCATCGCGGATCGCCTTCTTTTCTCGCGCAAGCTCGGGGCTGCTCTTGGGACTGGCGCTCCTTCCGGCGTGCTCCTCCATTCCCGTCGCTCCTGCCTTGGAGCCGTTGCCGCCCGCGATGTCGACCGTCCGGCTGTGGGTGAATTCGGTGGATTCGGAGAACGACGTGCAGAAGGTCACCGAAGGGGGGTCCATCGACGCGGAGCTCCTTCCGGCGGTGGCCTCCGCCCTGAAATCGGCGGGTTTCCGTCTGGTCTTCGATCCGGCGTCCGCGGACGCGGCCGTCGGTCTCACCGCGACGTCCGGGCCGACGAACAGCTCTCCATATCATACGACCCTGATCTTGACCACGCCGCAAGGAGCGCCGGTCGATCATGTCTTTTATAAAGGAGGCGCCATCGGAGTCCCCTGGAGCGGCGCTCCCGAATACGTGGCGCGGCTGAACAAGCAGATCGCGAGCGGCATCGCACTCAACCTGGTGGACGAGCTGATGAAGTCGACGACGTTCCAGGCCTTCGCCGAGGAGCGCGGCCAGGGCCGCCCCGGGAGCGTTTCGTCCGACGCGGACAGGCCTCCGTACCGGCGGAGCGAGGTTCCGGGGGCGTTCGCCGTCGTCGTGGGGGTCGAGAAATACTCCCACGATCTGCCCGCGGCGCGCTTCGCCGAGCGCGACGCCCAGGCCGTGAAGAACCACCTGATCGCGCTGGGCTACCCGGAGCGCAACATCAAGCTGCTGACCGGAAGCCGCGCGGTGCGCTCGGCGCTGGCGGCGTACCTGGAAGACTGGCTTCCGCGGAACGTCAAAGAGGACGGCAAGGTCCTCTTCTATTTCGCGGGGCACGGCGCGCCGGACCCCGGAACGGGACGGGCTTATCTGATGCCCTGGGACGGAGACCCCAATTATTTGGACAAGACCGCGTATCCTGTCGGGAAGCTCTACGCGCAGTTGAATGCGTTGAAGGCCGATAAGATTCTCGTCGTGCTGGATTCCGGCTTCTCCGGCGCGGGCGGGCGTTCGGTCCTGGCCAAGGGCGCCCGCCCCCTGGTGTCCCAAACGGACGGCGCGGCCACCCCCGGCGGAAAGCTGGTCCTGTTGGAGGCGGCTTCGTCGAACGAAGGCGCGAGCGCGCTGGAAGATCAAGGCCACGGACTATTCACTTATTACTTCCTGAAAGGTCTGGGCGCGGAGGCCAAGGACGGGTCCGGAACGATCACGCCTCGCGGCCTCTACGACTTCCTCAAGCCCAAGGTCCAGGACGCCGCCGGGCGCCAGAACCGGGCGCAGACCCCCGTTCTGTCGGGGCCCGCGAACGGAGCGCTATGAAACATCTCGCCGCGGCGTGTTTGGGCATGGCGTTGATTCTGGCCGGCTGCGCCTCCATCCCGGAAGCGCCGACGTTCGATCCGCTGCCGCCGGGCGCGGCGAACCTGCGGCTGCGCGTCGGCGCGGCCGAGGGCGGGAACAACGCCGGAAAGGCCGGCGGCGGCGGGACGACGATCGAGCAGGAGCTTCTGGCGGCTCTGGGTTCCGCGTTGAAGGAGGCGGGATTCCAGCTGGTGTACGACGCCCGGACGGCCGACGCCAGCGTGAACGTCGCCGTCGGGTTCCACGGGACTTCGTTCGCCCCGTACCGCACGACGTTGATCCTGCGCGGGCCGCGAGGCACGCAGATCGATCAGGTCCAATTCGTGGGCGGGCAGGGGAGCGACTACTCGGCGCTCGCGCGCGGCATCGCGTCCAACCTGGTGGACAAGCTTCTGAAGTCTCCCATCTTCATCGCCTACGCGCAGGAGCCCCGTTCCGCCGCGGCCGCGGGAGAGACGGCCGGAGCGTCGCCCGTTCCGGAGCCCATCAAAAACTTCAGCTCCGACGTGGACGAGCCGCGCTACCGGCTCGCCGAGGACGCGGGGGCCTTCGCCGTCGTCGTCGGGGTCGAAAAATATTCCAACGACCTTCCGGCGGCGTCGTTCGCGGAGCGCGACGCGCAGGCCGTGAAGAACCATCTGGTCGCGCTGGGCTACCCGGAGCGCAACATCAAGTTCCTGACCGGAAGCCGGGCGGTCCGTTCGGCGCTGGCGGCGTACCTGGAAGACTGGCTCCCGCGCAACGTCAAAGAGGACGGTAAGGTCTTTTTTTATTTTTCCGGACATGGCGCGCCGGATCCCGGATCGGGGCAGGCGTATCTGGTGCCTTGGGACGGAGACCCGAATTTCCTGGACAAGACCGCGTATCCGTTGAAGAAGCTCTACGCCGATCTGAACGCCTTGAAAGCCAAAAAAATTC
This sequence comes from Elusimicrobiota bacterium, assembly GCA_044450965.1. Taxonomy (GTDB): domain Bacteria; phylum Elusimicrobiota; class Elusimicrobia; order UBA1565; family UBA9628; genus GWA2-66-18. Next base: position 47,044 of record JBIOJO010000011.1, read on the forward strand.
TCGTCGCGCTCGATTCCTGCTTCTCCGGCTCGGGCGGCCGCTCGGTCCTGGCCAAGGGAGCGCGCCCGCTGGTGAGCCGGGTGGATACTTCTGTCGCGCCCGGCGGCAATATGGTCCTCTTCGCGGCCGCGTCGTCGCGGGAAATCACGAGCGCCCTGGAAGAACAGGGCCACGGGATCTTCACCTACTACTTCCTAAAAGGCCTGGGCGGGGACGCGAAGGATCGATCCGGCGCGATCACCGCTCAGGGGCTTTTCGACTATCTCAAGCCCAAGGTCCAGGACGCCGCCAGCCGGCAGAACCGTGACCAGACGCCCGTCCTTGAGGGCGCCGCGGAAAGAGAGATCATCCGCCTTAGGTGATCATCCTCCTATGAAGATTATCATGATCGTCGTGATTCTGACGGCCGGCTGCGCGACGGGCTCCCGTCCCCCGGCGCCCCAATCGTTTCCCGCCGCCGCCGGCGCGCCTCTGCCGCTGAGGGTCGGCGTATCGGGCGAGGAGCAGGAACTTCCCATTCTGGACGAGGGTTTCGTCAAAAGCGAACCCGGCGAACTCGACCGCTTTTCCCAGATTCTACGCGAGGCGAAAATATTCAAGGAGGTGCGGTATCCGCTGAGCCAGGCCAATCGGTCGGGCGTCGACCTAGTCCTCTATCCGCGCCTGTCCGCACGCTACGTCGATGACGCCCTCTATATTCCGAAGGCGGCGGTGGTCGCTTTCACTCTGACTCTGACGGCGCCGTTGTTCCCGGCGCGCGAGGAATTTTCGGCGAAGGCCCGGCTGACCGTCAAGGACGGAGCCGGCGAGGAGCTGAGACAATACAGCGAGTCGCAGGAGGTTCTGACCGCTTGGAACTTGGTCTGGGACAGCTGGAATCCGGGGGCGCGTTCCGCCTACGACAACGTCACCTCGCGACTGCTCCAGGACCTGATCAACGACAGGCCCCTGTTCGAAAGAACGGCGGACCGACTGCTCGCCGCGGAAAGGACCGAGGACGCGAAGAACGGGGGGCAGGCGCGGACGAGCCCGCCGCGTTCGGCCGCGTCGTATTCCTCCGATGTGGACGTTCCGACCCTGCGCTCGCCCGAGCGTCCGGACGACTTCGCGCTGGTCGTCGGCATCGAGAAGTATTCCAACGACCTTCCGGACGCCCAATTCGCCGAACGCGACGCCGAGGCGGTGCGAAGCCACCTTCTCGCTCTTGGAGTTCCCGAGCGGAACATGAAGTTCCTGACCGGAGCACGGGCCACCAAGGGAAACCTGGAGGCGTATCTCGAGGATTGGCTTCCCCGCAACGCGAAGGAAGACGGACGCGTGTTCTTCTATTTCTCGGGTCACGGAGCGCCCGAGGCGGATTCGGGGCGGGCCTATCTGGTTCCCTCGGACGGCGACCCGAAGTTCCTCGATAAGACCTCTTTCCCGCTCAAGAAGCTTTACGCCGATCTCAACGCGCTGAAATCAAAACGGGTCATCGTCGCCTTGGACTCCTGCTTTTCGGGCTCGGGCGGCCGCTCGGTCCTGGCCAAGGGCGCGCGTCCGCTGGTGAACCGGGTGGATACTTCGGTCGCGTCCGGCGGCAAGCTGATCCTCTTCAGCGCGGCCTCGGCCGACGAGACGAGCGGCACGCTGGAGGAGCAGGGCCACGGCGCGTTCACTTACTACTTCCTAAAAGGGATCGACGGCGGAGCGAAGGACCAATCAGGAAGTATCACTCTGCGCGGGATTTTCGACTATCTCAAGCCCAAGGTCCAGGACGCCGCCAGCCGGCAGAACCGCGACCAGACGCCCGTCCTTGAGGGCGCCTCCGCGGGCGAGGTCCTCCGGCGTTAGCGGCGCTGGGCCGCCGCGGCGGGGACGCGCCAGCGGATCAGCGCGACCTTGAGCGCGTCGTTGACGATCAGGCAGGCGGCCGCCGAATACGCGAAGATCATGAGCGTCAGCGGCCAAGGCAGCGGCAGGAGCCCCGGCAGCCCCACCCGGGTCAGAACGGTGCCGGTGAGCGCGTCCGCCGCGAGCGCCGCCAGAAGAGTCTTGCTCGGCATCGTCGACCAGAACCAGCGCCGCTCCCGGGCGGACACGATGGAAAAGGCCGCGAAGTAGAGCAACGTCAGGAAGCTGAAGGTGTGGAGGGCGTGCTCGTTGGACGCCAGGCCGAAGCGCGTCCAGGCGAACCAGAGGAAGAAAAGCGACTCGGCGACCATGGCCGCGCCCAGCGCGGCCGACACCGCGATGAAGCCGCCGATATTCCAGGTCTCCGGATTTTGGGACGGACGCACGCGGTCGGTGGCTAGCGCGATCTTGGCGAAGTCCGTCATGAAGGTCAGCAGCAGCATCGCGAAAGCGGAGACGACGAATTTCCCGGTCGCCGCGAAGGCTATGGCCACGAAGGCCGCCTTCAGGATCGTGCGGCTGATCTTGTTGATGATCCAGGTCAGGATGCGCTGGTAGATGGTGCGTCCCTGCTCGACCAAGGTCACGATGTTCGTCAGCCCCGGCTCCGTCAGAACCACGCTGGCGGCGCCTTTGGCGACGTCGGTCGCGGAACTGACGGCGATGCCCACCTCGGCCTGGCGCAGAGCGGGGGCGTCGTTGACGCCGTCGCCCGTCATGCCGGTCACGTGCCCGGCGGCCTGAAGGCGCTGCACGACCGTGTACTTGTCCTCGGGGTACACTTCCGCGAGGCCGTCGGTTCCCGCCAACAGGTCGAAGGCTTCGCCGCCGGCTTGAGAGCCGGCGGCCTTGAGGTCCGCGACGCGCCGGATTTTCGTCAGGCCGACCCCGCGCCCTATTTCGCCGGCCACCGCCAGCGCGTCGCCGGTGAGCATCTTGACGGAAACGCCCAGCCCGCGCAGTTCGGCGATGAGTTGCTTGGCGTCCGGCCGCGGCGGATCATACAGGGTCACTAGGCCGAGAATCGCGGGCGCGCCCGTCTCGGGGCCTTGCGCCACCGCTAAAGTTCGATAGCCCTTCAGGGCCGATTCTCTCACGCGCGCTTCCAGGGCTTCGATCGCCGCAGGTTGAAGCCCGCAGGCTTGCGCGATGGCGCTCACGGCGCCCTTCATCACGCGCAACCGCCGCCCGTTCTGCTCGATGACGGCTTCCGTTCTCCGGTTCGTCGCGTCGAACGGCGCGAAGGAGACGGGCGTGGAGGCGGGCGCGCCGTTGAAGACATTCCGTTCTTTCGCGGCGGCGAGAAACGCCAGATCGATGGGGTCCTGATTGGATTCTTGGGAGGCGAGCGCCCCGGCGGCCAAGACGTCGGCCTCCGTCGCCTTCTCCAGTGGGATGACGCCGGTCACGGCCAGCCGGTTCATGGTGATGGTGCCGGTCTTGTCCACGCACAGCACGTCCATGGTCGCGGCGTCCTCGGCGGCGCTCAGGCGCGTGACCAGCACGCCCCGCTTGGCCAGCTCCTTGGAGCCGAGGGCCATGCTGACGGTGAACATGACGGGAAGGGCGACGGGCACGGCGCTCATCAGGAGGACGAGCATGAGCGAGACCATCTCCAGCATCGGAACCCCGCGCAGCAGGGACAGGACGACCACCACGCTGAGAAGCGCGCCGACGATGACGAAAAGCCAGCGGACCACCTTGGCGACCACAGCCTCGATGTGCAGCTTCGGGCGCGCCTGCTGCACCAGCTCCGTGGTGCGGCCGAAGTAGGTTTTCGCGCCCGTAAGCAGGACCACGGCGTTGCCCTCGCCGCGGCGAACGATGGAGCCCGAGGAGAGCACTCCCCCGGCGATCTTGTCGGCTTCCTTGGACTCGCCGGTGAGGGCCGACTGGTCGAGGCTCAGCTCTCCCGCCAGGAGCTTCAGGTCCGCCGGGACGATGTCTCCGGGCCGGACGCGGACGATGTCGCCGGGAACCAGCTCCCGGGCGGGAAGGACCCGCCAAGCCGAGTCGCGCAGGACGCGCGCGCTGACCTGCAGGCGCCGCCGCAGCGCCTCGACCACGCCCGCGGCCCGCCTTTCCTGCATGAAGCTCAGCACGGCGTTGACCACCAACAGGGCGCTGACCACCGCCAGGTCGGAGTATTTCCGGAGGACGGCGGACAGGATCATGATGAGCTCGAGCATCCACGCCGAGACGCCCCAGAATTTCGCGAGGAATCGAAGCAGAGGGTGCTCCTTCTCCTCCGCCACCTCGTTGTAGCCGTGCGCCTTCCGCCGGAAGTCCGCTTCGGCGCTCGTGAGGCCGACCTGGGGGTTTACCTTGAGAGCGGCGAGGGTTTCGGGAACCGAGGCGGTCGCGACGTCGGGGGGCGCGGTGTTTTTAGACACGAGACATCGTAGGACATTCGGGAGCCGCGGCGCGGAATAGGGGCGGCGGCATTGACGCGAGGCGGTTGTCCGGCTAGACTCATCTCGTGATATCGGTTCTGGTCATCGTGTTGCTGCGTCTGGGTTCTCCCGCGGTTCGCGCCGAAGACGGCCATCCGCCGGCCGGCTCCGTCTACGCCGAAGCCGCGGAGGATTACAAGGCCGGCGTCGCCCTGGCCGCGCGGAAGAGCTATCCCGAAGCCGTCGCGAAACTCTCGGAAGCCGTTCGACTGAATCCGAAGTTCGGCAACGCCTATTTTTGGATCGGCGCTTGCGAGTTCGCTCAGGGCCACGACGCCTCGGCCGGCTCCAATTGGAAGCTGGCGCTGGCCAATACGCGGGACACAAGCCAATTGGCGCTGATCCACTACAATCTGGGCGTCCTGTATTTGAAGAGCGGGGATAAGCCGCTGTCGGACGCGGAGTACGGCGCCGCGGTGTCGTTGAATCCGCTTCTGGCGAACCGGCCCATCGTGGCGCGTCCGAATCCCGCGCCCGCGCCCGCACCCGCGCCTCTTCCCGTCGTCCCCGCGCTCCTGATCGGAGCGGTATTCCTCGCGGGTCTCCTCGCGCTGGTCATCGCGTTGAGCCGTCGGCGTCGCGACGCGGCGCCCGCGGCCGTGGAATCCGCCGCGGCGCCCGGAATAGACGAACTGCGCCGCGCCGTCGCCTCCTGGAGCCCGGAAGAGGAGCTGCGGTCGGCCCCGTCGCCCCGTCCGGTGAAGCTGCGGTCGCCGGTCGCGTATTGGGGGTTGTTTGCGATCCCCCTGGTCTATGTCCTGGTCGTGACTTTGATCGCCGCGCCGTCGACCGTCAAGCGCGGGCTCATCTCGTGGCGGGGCGTGGCCGGGACAGGCACGGTCCTGCGGAAATTCCAGGTCCGGCGCGCCGCCAAGCACGGCAGCTACCTGGAGAATCGTCTCGAGTTCTCTTATGCGCCGGCGGGAGGCGGGCCCCAGACCGCGGAAGCGCCGACGGGGGACGATTCGTCCGTCGCCGTCGGCCAGACGGTCCCGATACGCTTCCTCCCGGATTATCCGGGCTGGGCGGCCCTGGACGACGATTTCGGATTCAGCGCGCAGAAAATGAAAATATTTTGGGTCCTCGCGGCGACGGGGGTGGGGACTTCCGTCCTCATTCTCCTCGTCGCCTGGCCCAGGATCCGGCGGGAACGGCGCCTGATTCAGTCGGGACGGATTTGCGCGGCCAGGATCGCGGCGGTGCAGATCGGCGCGAAGGGGATGGCCGCCGTTTCGTTCCACTACGAGGTCGACGGGCAGGTCCGGCCGGGCACCTTCCTCTCGACGCGCTCTCAAAACCTCCAGCCCGGCGAAGTTCTCACCGCGATGATCGATCCCGCCGATCCCCTTTCCGCGACGATCTACAAGGCTTCCGCCTGGCGCGTCGCGGCGCCGTACTGACCGCGCCGAACCCCGGCACCGGAGCGCCCGGTGCTCTTGCGCCCGGGAAGGACCGGGGCTACACTCCACGAATGGCAGGTTCTTGGGCGCTCTGGAGCGCTTTAGACCGCGACGAGCGCGCGCAAACGCACGCCGCCGCCGCGTTCGCGCTGGCCTGCGCGTGCCTGTGGTTCCTTCAGCCGATCACCGGCGCGCTCGTGCCGGCCGACCTGGGTCCCCGGGCGCTCGGCGGCCGCGCGGGCGGCGAGTTGGCGGCCTGGGCCTTCCTGATCCTCGCGGGGCCGGTCCTTCTGCACGAGGCCTTCCTGCGGCTGGGAAGCCGCGCGCGGCGGGCGGCTTCCTTCACCGCTCTTTACGGGACGTACGTCGCGTTCTGCGCGGCGGACGCCCTGGCGCGGTCGGCGGCGCCCGGGCGCGCGGGGGCGTGGGCCTTCGTCCTCACGGCGGCGGGCGCCTGGCTGCTTTACGGCCAGCTGCTCGGCCTTCACGGCCTGGCGCCGAAGCGCGCCGTCGCGGGCCTGGCGGCGGCGCTGGCTTTATGGGTCCTTGCGCCGGCCGGGCTGGCGCGCGCGTTCCCCCGCGCGGTCGTCTCGGGGCTCTTCGACGACGTGAGCCGCGGCATCCAGGCGGTGTCCTGGCCGGCGGAGCTGCAGCCCGGGGGCGAAGGCCAAACGGACGCGGCCCCGGAGTACATGAAGGCCGACGGCCTCCTCGCCGGCATGGATCCCGGCTCCCCGGCCATCATTAAAATATCCCAGCAGCTCCGGAAGCCGGCTTTCGACGCGGACGCGGCAAGGGAGTTCGACGAGCTCCTCAAGAAGAACGCGGCCGCCTTGGCCGCTTTCCGCCGCGCGGCGCGCCTGCCGTTCTGCGATTTCAACGGCGGCGCGAAGACGATCGGCTTCAACAACGCGTTCCCGAACCGCTTCAAGCCGTTCCGCTTGAGCACCCTCGCCCTTTTGGACGCGCGGCGCGAGCAGGCGCGCGGCCGCCCGGGCTCCGCCGTGGACGATTACGTCGCCGCGCTCTCGATGGCCCGGCATTTCGCCCGGCAGACGAACGCCCGCTGGATGCACGCGTTCTGCTACCGCACGATCGTCCAGAACGCCTGGCCCGGGCTCTCCCTCCTGCTCGCCGAGGGAAAGCCGGCGCGCGCGGAGCGCGAGCGCCTGCTCGCCGCGCTGCGCGCCCTGGAGGACTCCAAGCCCAGCCTGGCGGCCGCCGTCGCGGACGAGGAGCGGCGCCTCGAGCTCCAGGCCGAGACCGTGGGCCCGATCGAGGCGAGCGTCTTCAGCGCGCCGTTTCGCCGGTCGTTCCAGGACGCCCGCCTGGTGGTTTTCGCGCGCGAGCGCGAGGCGGTCGTCGAGGCGGCCGAACGGAACCGGCCCGAGCTGGCCTCGCGCGAGCGCGACGTCGCCGCGCGCGATTACGGCGGAACCGTCTCCGGGGGCTCGCTGTTCGAATCCTACGCCGTCTGCCTGGCCGATCCGAAGGTCGCCGGGCGGTGCTGGGGCGAGGTCAACCTGCTCTACTCCACGGACTACGGCGGCCCCATCGTCTACCAATTCATCGCCGACGCCGCGGTGGGCGTGCTGGCGGCCGCGGCCGCCGCGCGCGTCTACGAGAGCCGTCACGGCACCGCGCCCCGGACTCTCGCCGATCTGGTGCCCGGCGAGCTGTCCGCCGTGCCCGCCGACCCGTTCGACGGTTTCCGGCCCCTGCGCTACGCGGTTCGGCGCGGAGAATGGACGGCGTACAGCGTGGGCCCGGACCGCGTCGACGACGGCGGCCGGACGGCGTTCGACATGAGCGAGGAGTTCGGAGGCCGTTCCCGGAAGCAGCCGCCGAAGGGCGATCTGGTCGTGCGCGTGCGATTCTGACGCGTCGCGAGGCTTTTCGCGGCGCGGGCGTAGGCTTGAGGGCGGAGGGACCGCGCCCCTTGCCCGCCATAATTGCTGTTCGAGAAAAAACGCGGAGCGGGGCTAGCGACGGCGCAGCAATGCTTCGATGCCCGGCGTGGGAGCCAGATCGAACGCGGACTGCCCTTTGGCGTTGACCGCGTTCAGGTCGGCTCCGTGATCGATGAGGAGCTTGATCATGCCGGCATGTCCATCAACCGCAGCATACATGAGCGGCGTCGTGCCCACGAGGTAGAACGTTTTACCGCTCGTAACCGTCCAGTGATCATCTACGTACGTATTCGGGACGGGTTCGTTGACGTTGACCCCGGCCTTGATGAGCGCCGTCGCCGTCTCGAAGTTGTCGGCCCAGATCGCCGCGCGCAAGTCTTCAACGCCAAAATGAAGGCCGTGCTGCGGCCCATTCTCAAGTATTCGTTTAGCAAGGGCCTGGTTTCCGGACCGGAGCGCGTGTTGCAGGGCCTGCCGGTCGCCCCAGAGGAGCTGCTCGATGGTTTGGTGTTCAGGGCCGGTCAACGCAACGCCCTTCAGCGGGCGAGGTGTCAGCGTGGGAGAGGGAGGATGGCTCAGCAGCTCCAAGATTTCGCCGCGCGCCTTGTCGTGACTCTTGTCATCGCCCCAAGAGTACGAGCCGCCGGCGATGATGAGGTTGCTCAGACGTCTGTTACGAGCCCAATCCGCGGCAGTGTGATCGTCGTAATCCTTCAGGGAGGCATCGGCGCCCGCCTCGAGGAGGAGCTGGGCGGTCGCGACATCTCCGCGCGCCGCAGTTATCATGAGCGGCGTCAGCGCCCCGTGATAGGCGTAGTGCGAGTCTTCCCGTTTGTCGGAGAGCTTGCGCGTGCCCGGGCCGCGCGTATTGACGTCGGCGCCGTTCTCGATGAGCAGCTTGACGATCTCCGTCCGGCCGAGGTCGATGGCCTTCAGCAGCGCGTTATTCATCGTTGATTTGTCGGCCGCGACGCCGTACTTGAGCATCGCGCTCACGCACGCCACAATGTCCCGACCTATCGCGTCGTCCAGAAGCCTGACGCGGTCTTGATCAAGAAGGATGGACGTCACGTCCTCCGTTTCCGTGATCTTCTGCGCCAGTTCTCGCGTGGATGCGCGTCCGGAGTTCAGTTCCAATTTGATTGAAGCGACGGTCTGGGCCAGTTCGCCGTGAGCGAGGTTGTCGGAGGCTGGAGCTCTGTTGATTCTCTGCTCGAGAGCGTTCAGGCGCTGCATCAGGGCCTTGATATCCTCCGTGGCCCCGGCCAACCCGACCTCCACCTTCTCGACTCGCCGGGTCAGGCTGTCGGCCAGAGCCTGCTTGAAGGCGGCGTCGGATTGGACGAACTTGAGGACGCGCTCTTTCTCGATGCGGACCATGGCGTAGCTCATGCCGTTGCAGTTCTTGTACTCGAAATCGTCCTGTTCCCAGCCGGCGAGCAGGGAGCTCTGGGGCAAGACGTTCCCGATGCCTTCAGCGACCCGAGCTCTGTCGCGGCCCGGGCCGGCGATGCGCTTGATCTGCTCCAGATTCCAGAGCTGCGCATCTCCGGTCACTTGTTGGCTCAGGCTTCGCAGGGCTGCTTCGCGAGCCTCCTGGGCGTCGGCGGCCTTTCCGGCGCCGTAATACCAATCTCGGTCGCGAGGCAGGGAAGTGTAAAAGACGGGAGGAGTGCAGTCCTTCGAATACGCGGAGGGAGCGGCCGCCGACAGAAGGCTCACGGCGAGAATCAGACGCATCCGAATGATTGTACTAAATGAAAAATCAGAGGGGCCCTGCCGCCGGTGCGCGCCGTCCTGTGTGGTCAGCCGTGACTTTTCAAGACGGGATAAAGCTCCAAATCCCGTCGGCAGTTGGTGCAGACCTCGGCGATCGGCCATTGCGCCGGCCGCGGCTTCAAGACATTGGGTTTCTTGCAGCCGGGGCAAGGGACCGAACCGGACACGATGAGTCCTCGGACCGCGGCCGTCTTCGCCGAGAAATAAATCCCCAGGCACAAGAAAAGCGGCACCAAGACGAAATGGATCAGCGGCAATAAGACGCAGAAGAGGGCGATGCCCCAGAAAATCCCCAGCTTCGGCAGCATGTTCCGGAGCCGTTCCGAAGTCCGGAGCAGGCGAATCTGGGCGGCGCCGGAAGCCGGGAGCAACCCAAAGACTTTGGCTTCGACTCCGACTTCCGCGATCTCAGAGCGCATACTGGTTTCCCCTTGGCATTCGGCGCGATCGTGCGAGGCCGCGCGGCTTCTTTCGCGTGACAACGCAACGAAAGGGCCTCGCCTTTTATGCGGGAGAGTGGACGAAACGTTGCAGTAAGTTTGGTATGAAATCGCGTTCCAGCTCATTCGTTGGGTCTAATTCGGAACTTAAAGTCCGAATATTGAGCATGGCCGCTCCAGTTCGTCACGCGCTGCAGGCCTTGGCGGAAATGGGCGCCCGGCCGGACAGCGTTCGCCGCGTCGGGGAGCTCGCCCGCCGCCTGGGACTTCCCGAAGCGGGCCTTTCCAAGATCTTCCAGCGTCTGGCGCGCCGAGGTCTTCTCGACTCGCGGCGCGGTCCCAACGGCGGCTACCGGCTGACACGCGCCCCGCGCGCGGTGAGCCTCGCCGCCGTCGTCGATGCGGTCGATGAGTCGAGCCGCAGCCGGGGCCGCTGCCTTCTCCGGGATCGTGCCTGCGACGAAGGCAATCCCTGCGTCATGCATCACGCCGCCGCCTCCGCGGAGGCGCGCCTGCGGCGCACGCTCGAGTCTCTGACCCTCGCCGACCTCGCCTCGGGACTGCGCCTGCTCGCTCTGACCGCGCTCTTGCCTCTCGTCGCCGCCGCGGCGCCGGCGCCCAAGGGTCCGCCGGAATTCCCCGAGGATCTCGGGCCCGCGATGATCGATGTCTCGGGCTATCCACCGGAGCAGCAGCGCGTCTATCGAGAGTTGTTCCTGCCCATTTACAAAGAGCAGCGCGGAGGCGCGGCGCGGGCGATCAATTCGCCCCTCGTCGAGATCGACGCCGCGGGCGAGAGAGTCGAGCGTCGCGCGCATCCCGACATCGCGGCCGATCCGATGCTCGTCGTCTACACACGCGGCGGCTGGCGCGCCGAGGTCTTGAGGATGAAAAATCGGCCGCCGTGCTGCGGCGCCTGTCCGATCCTCACGCGTTCGGATGCCGAGGCGCTGCGGCGCTTCTTCGCATATGATTCCATACGACGGAAGACCGGCACCGCCGCCGAGACGTGGGCCGCCCGGCGGCGAGAGCTGATCCGCCGTTTCGCCGAGATCCAAAAGGAGAAGAAGCCATGAACATGCGCATCGCCGCCGCCATCCTGCTGCTCTCGGCGCCGTTCGCCGCGGCGGAAACCGCGGAGAAGGCCGTTTTGACCACGGCGCCGAACGTGCCGCCGCCGATCACTCGCCGGACGCCGGCCGTCGTCGCGGTCGAGCTGGAAGCCAAGGAAGTCGTGGGCAACCTGATGGAGAGCATCGGCGAGCCGACTCAGTACTCCTTCTGGACCTTCAACGGGACCGTTCCCGGCCCGTTCATCCGCGTGCGCGAGGGCGATACCCTGGAGTTGACGCTGAAGAATTCCATGAAGAGCTCCATGAAGCACAGCATCGACCTGCACGCGGTCACGGGTCCCGGCGGCGGCGCGGCGATCACGCTGACCGATCCCGGGGCGACCACGAAGTCGCGCTTCAAGATGCTCGCCGCCGGCCTGTACGTCTACCATTGCGCCGCGCCGCCCGTCTCGGACCACATCGCCAACGGCATGTACGGGATGATCCTCGTCGAGCCGAAGGACGGCCTGCCGAAGGTCGACCGCGAGTTCTACGTTCTGCAGAGCGAGTTCTACACGAAGCAGGAGCTCGGCTACGAGGGGCTCGCGACGTACGATCCGATCGCGGCCTCGTCGGAGACGCCGACGTACATCGTCTTCAACGGCAAGCACGGGTCGCTGATGGAGGACGGCGCGCTGCAGGCGAAAGTGGGGGACAAGGTCCGGATATTCTTCGGCAACGCCGGGCCCAACAAGATGTCCTCGTTCCACGTGATCGGGACGATCTTCGACAGCGTCTATCCCAATGGAAGCCTCGGTTCGCTTCCGGAGCACGGCGTCCAGACGATCGGCGTGCCGCCCGGCGACGCGGCCATCGTCGAACTGCGGTTGAAGGTTCCGGGCAACTACACGCTCGTCGATCATGCGATCTTCCGGCTGGAGAAGGGCGCGGTCGGCGTCCTTCACGCCGAAGGCCCCGAAGCGCCCGAGATCTACGGCACGGTGAAGTGAGCCGTCGCGAGGGAGACCGCCATGGTAAACGATGAAGGTCCGACGTTGGAATTGAGCGTCACCGAGACGATCGAGCGCTGGCCCGCCACGCGCGCCGTGCTGGTCGCCCGCGGACTCGACCTGTGCTGCGGCGGAGTCCATCCCGTCGGGATGGCGGCGGGAGCGCACGGCGTGGATCCCGAGGCCTTGCTTATCGAACTTCGCGCGGCCGCGGCCGGCGGGACGCGATGAGCGGCGAGGCGGTCAAGCCGGCGCCGTTTCGCGGCAGCGGACCGTTCCTGCGCATCGCCCCGCCGCTGTGGCTCCCGCTGCGCCATTTCGCGCTGGCCGCCGTCGCCTTCGTCGTCTTCGCGGCCGCGGTCGCCTGGCGCGGCGGGAATCTCGTCGGTTTCGACATCGACGCGCGGTTCGCGCTGGGGCTGGTGCACGTCCTGACGCTCGGCTGGATCGCGCAGACCATCCTGGGGGCGTGTTGCCAGATGATGCCGACCCACGGCGAGGTCCCGCTCGCCTTTCCCCGCGCCGCCGCGGCCGGCTGGTGGCTGTTCGTCTTCGGGGTCCTCGCCTACGTGGGCGCGCTTTGGAGCGGCGTCGAGCGCTATTGGATACCGGCGCTCGCCGTCGCCGGCGGCGTCGCGATCGAACTCTTCGTCCTGGCCGTGACGCACGCGCGCGCGCGGAAGCGCGACACGACGTGGCTGCATTTCGCCGCGGCGCTCTTCTGGCTCGGCGCGCTCGCGACGGCGGGCGCGCTGATGGCTTACGACCGGCACCGCGGGCTCGTCTTTCGCGATCCGGAGGGCGGGCTGATCGCGCACGTGCACATGGCGCTGATCGGCTTCGCCGCGACGACGATCTACGGCGCGGGTCACCGGCTGATCCCCTGGATCGCCTTGTGCCAGATCCGCACGCGCTGGGAAGGACGGGCCAGCTTCGCGCTGACCCAGATCGGTCTCGCGGGTCTGGCGATCGACTCCCTGTTCCTGGGCCGGCGTCTGATGCCGCTGTGGGCGTGCCTGATCGCCGCGGGCTTTCTTCTGTACGCGCTGCAGCTGCGGCCCATCCTGACCGGCGGGGCGACGCTCGATCCTTCCCTGGCGTTGACGCTGCTGTCCTTCGCCGGCGGCGCGTTGTGGGCCGCGATCGGACTGGGCCTCGCGTTCGACGCCTTCGCCGACAGCACGCCCGCGCGGGGCGCCTACGTCTGGGCGGCGCTGGTCGGCTGCATCACGCCGATCATCTTGGCGCAGGTCCACAAGATCGCGCCTTTCCTGGTTTGGCTGCACGTCTACAGCCCTCGCCAATGGACGCCGCCGGTCAAGGTTCCCAAGATCGACGATCTGACCAGTCGCGGCCTCGCCTGGATGGAGTTCTTCACGCTGGCCGCCGCCGTGCCGCTCGGGACGGCTGGCTTGTGGCTCGAACGCGGCGGACTCGTGCGCGCGGCTGGAGGGTGCCTGCTCGCGACCGCCGCGTGCTACGCCTGGAACCTCGGGAGCGCGCTCCGCCACGTCGTGCGTCCCGACGGCCATTGGGACCTGCCCGACGGCGCCCTCGAGATTGACGCGGCGTTTACGGTTGATTGACGAGCTTTTCGAGGCCGGACAGATTCGGCGATGCCGCGTCGGGCGCTACGCCGAGCTCTTCCAAAGGCAGATTCAAGCGGTTGACCCAGAACGTCTTGTAGCCGAAAGCCTTGGCTCCGGCCGCGTCCCAACCGGCGAAGGCGACGAAGACGATCTCGTCTCGCTTGAGGCCCAGCGCGTCCACGGCCATCTGATACGCCCGGGGATCGGGCTTGTAGGTCTTGAGCCTGTCCGTGCTGATCGCTTGCTCGAAAATCCCTTCCAGCCCCGAACTCTTGATGTCGGCTTCGAGCATCTTTGAAGTGAAGTTGGAGAGGAAAACCAGCCGGATTCCCGCGCCCTTGAGCGATCGCAGGATCGCCGGAGCGTCCGGCCAGGGCTTCAGGTCGAGGTAAGCGTCCATCAATTGCTTCCGCTCGTCGGCCGAAAGCTGGAGCTTCTGCTTTTTCGCGGCGAACACCAGCGCGTCCTCGGTGACTTGCCAAAAATCGGCGTAGGTGCCGGACATGGAGCGCAGCCACGTGTATTCGAATTGCCGCGCGCGCCAATCGTCGCAGAGGGCGGCGCCTTTGCCCGGGAAGAGTTTCTCCGCAAGGTCGAATACCGGGCGAGGGTCGAAGACCGGAAAGGCATCGAAGGCGACGGCTTTGATCTTGGAGCCGGGCGCGGCCGATGCGGTCGCGGTCAGTCCCAGAAGGAGGACGACGATGCACGCGGCCGAGCGGACTCTTCTCAGTGATGACGTCATAGGAGGGATTCTATTTAAAAAGAAGAACCGGAGGCTGCGTGCCTCCGGCTCTATCTTTATGAAGACTGCTCTCGAAAGTGGCGGCCCAGTCTATATGAAAGATAGAACTTTCAAGATAGAGTTCACTGTCAGCGGGGTCGGTGCGGTTTCCAGCTGACAAGGCCCGCGATCACTTGATCAGGAGAGGATGGCGTTTGCCGATGAGGCCGTGGAGAAGAGATGAAAATTTCTTGGCCTCACGGACCAGTTCCGTGACTTCTTGCTCGGACGCGACCTCGGTTCCAAGGTATTCCGCCAGGTTTCTTTTGGACCGGCAGTCGTCCAGATAATCCAGCACGTGATGGTGCTCCGCGTCCATGAGCTTGCGCAGCGCCATGAACACGGTATGGTGGTGGCCTTGGCCCGCGGTGCGGTACCCTTCCGCGGCGAGGAAGGCGCGTCCCGCCTGGAGCGCGGCATTGTAGGCGATCGTGAGGCGGCGATCCTCGGAGAGACCCTTCACATGCGCATCGGCCAGATCGCGCTTGACGACGTCGAACAGCTTGCCGATTTCCTCGGCGGTCGCCTTATGAGGCTTAAGACGGCCCGAGTCCAAGAACTCTTGTAAACTCATCTTCGGTGCCTATGATAAAAATTTTTGGACCCTTCAGGACGTCCTTGATAAAGGAGTCTCCTTTCTTGAGCCGGGCCTGCACTTCTTCAAGCGTGAACCGCGAAGTGTTGACCTCGCGCGACAATGCGGCCTTGGTTCCGGCAAGCGCCTTGTGGACCAGGGGGCCGGAGACCTTGCCCACGATGAACAAGTCTAGATCGCTCTCCGGAGTCTCCTCCCCTTTGGCGACCGAACCGTAAACGAACGCGAATCGGATGCCGGACAGCTGGGTGAGGGCCGCGCGCAGGCTTCCGCCGAGTCCCGCGGTCTTGATGACCATAGCCTTGAGTTCGGGGTAGAGCGTGAAGGCTTGATTGACTTGCATGTAGCGCCGATTTCCAGAGGTTTCGCGCTTCAAAAATCCCAGACGTTCCAAGCGGTCGAGTTCGACCTTGACCGCTCGCACGTCGGCTTTGATGAGCCGCGCGGCCTCTCTCAAGTATAGACGCTCTCCCGGCCTCATGGCGAAGGCGGCGATGAGGCGCGCTCGGGTGCGCGACGCGAAGATCCCTTCCAAGAGGTCCGCCATATCGTTGCTAAGTATACAACGAACGTTGTATGAAAGTCAACGGCATATATGTCGCGTTGCTGAAGGTGTCGGGAAAAGAAAAAGCCGCGCTCTCAACAGAGGCGCGGCTCTTGCTCGGTAAAATTTCCGGGGCCAACGGGATTCGAACCCGTGATCTCCGCCTTGACAGGGCGGCGTGTTAGGCCAGCTACACCATGACCCCAGCGCGACAGTATAACACATTCGCGCGAATCCCGCCAAACCGTCTCAACCCTCCGCGGTTTCTCCGTGCGCGACGAAGAAGACCGTGCCGATGAGCCCGAAGACCAGCCCGCAGACCGCGATCACGGCGTGCGCGCCGTAGGCGCGGAACAGCGTGGGCGAGGCGGACAGCAGCAGCAGTCCCGCCCCGGTCTCCGCGGCCATGCGCAGGCGAAACAGCTTCGGGATGTCGGCCACCGGGTAGCGCGCCTGGACCAGGTCCACGAACGGCAGGTCGCTCACCGGGCCGCCGAACCCGCCCGCCACGCAGGCGAAGCCCAGCCAGAACAGGTTCGGCGCCAATCCCATGGCCAGGAAGCCCGCGCCCATGAACCAATAGCCGACGCACGCGATGGTGACCGGCCGGCGGCGGCGCATGTTCCCGGCGGACAGCGCTCCGGCGAAGTTGCCCACGCCGTAGCACGCCACGGCCCAGCCGAACGCGCGCACGTCGGCGGGGGCGATGGCGCGGACCAGCAGGGCCAGGCCCAATCCGTACGACAGGCTCCAGAAGCCGCCGATCAGGAAGCGCACCAGCATCAGGTCGCGCATCAGCGGGCTTTTCCCGGCGGCGCGCAGCCCGTCCAGCAGGCTTTCCTGGAAGCCGGCGCGCGGCGGCTCCGGGCGCGGCGCCGCGGCCGACCGTCCCAGCCGCATCACGGAGAACGCGGACACCGCGAAGCTGGCGGAGTCCAAGGTGAAGAAGTGGATGGTGGACACGAACGGCGCCAGCAGGCCGACCACGGCGGGGCCCACCGCGCGCGCCAGCCGCACCGTGGTGCTCATCAGCCCCGTCGCGGCCTGCAGCGTCTCCACGTCGGGCGACACGTCGGGTAGGGTGGCCTGGAGCGCCGGCTCGAAGAACGCGCTCAGCGCCGACAGCGACAGCGCGACGAAGAAGAGAAGCGGCAAGGTCACGCGACCGAAGTAGAACGCCGCGACCGGCAGGAGCACGATCAGCGCCCGCCCGCCGTCCACGCCGATCATGGTGCGCCGGTGGTTCCACCGGTCCGCCCAGTGCCCGCCCACCAGGCACAAGGTCAGCAGGGCGCCCGACTGCGCGGCGGCCAGGTAGCCCGTGTCCTCGCCGATCAGCCCCACCGCCAGCCAGATCAGCGCGACCCGGTAGATCTCGTCGCCGATGGCCGACAGCGCCTGGCCGCTCCACAGGAGGCGGATGGACCGTTCGCGCAGCGCCTTGAGCATCAGCATGGGCACGTGAGTGTAGCAGGACGGCGCTCCCGGTCAAGGGCCGGGCCTTGCATGCGGAGCGGATAGGCGATATTCTTTGGACGTGAGGCTTCTGGCCGCGGTTCTCTTCGTCGTCGCGCCGCTGTTCGCCGCGGACGCTCCGTCCTATCTCTCCCGGAACGGGAGCTTCGCGCTGACCATTCCGGCCCCGTACCGGCCGCGCTTCATTCCCTGGATCAACCTGGACATCGTGGGCTGGGAGCTGGAGGGGGACCACTCCGTCGCCGGCGCGGTCTGGCGCATGAATCACGACGTGTACCGGCGCTTCGGCGGCTCGGCGGAGGACGCCGCCCGGTTCATCCAGTCCACCCATATGTGCGGCGACCACGTCTGCGGTTCCACGCCGCTGTCCACCCAGGAGCTGCCGAACGGAGGAACGCTCTCCTTTTATGAGCTGCGCGATCCGTCCATCCCGTCCGACCGCGGCGTCCTCTCCGGGATCGCCCGGTCGGGAGACGAGTTCTACCGCGTGCAGGGCGTCAACTACGACCCGCTCAAGCCGTCGCGCGCCCAGCTCCTGGGCATTCTGCGCGGCCTGCGCGCGGCGCCGGGCGCGGACGCGCGTCCCGTGCCCATCCCGAACGGCGCGGGGAGCGGCGACGACTGGGGCATACGCTTCTCCGGCGAGTCCGACCTGTCGTTGATGCAGGACATGCACAGCTCCTCGCCCATGCCGCCCGTTCCGCCGGCGCCGGCCGTGAGCACCGTCACGCTCCGCGTCGCGGCGAGGACCAAGCCCAGGCGCCCGGAGAAGTTCCCGGCGCCGGCCGTTCTTCCCAAGACGAAGCCCAAAGCTGCCGTCAAGCCCCGCGCGCCCGCCGCGAAACGGCGCGCGGCGCCGGCGAAGACGGCGAAGGCCGCGCCCGCCGGGCCGCAGTCCTTTCCCGTGTTGCCGCCGGTCCCGCCGCACGAGAGTCCGGCGCTTCCCTCCGGCAAGACTTACGAAGATCTGGACGAGCGCCTGCAGCACGACGCGCTCCCCGATCTGATCGAGATGCTCCGCCACGAGAACCCGCGCGTGCGCGCGCGCGTGGCCGACCTGATCGGCCAGCGCGGGGAGTCCGCCGCCGCCGCCGTGCCGCGCCTGATGGAAAACCTGGACGACAAGGACGACCGGGCGCGTTCCAGCGCGGCGATGGCGCTGGGCAACATCGGCGCCCCGGCGCGCGGCGCGATCCCGAAGCTGAAAAAAATGGACCACGACCCCAACCCCGACGCGCGCATGAGCGCGCGCAACGCGCTGGAAGAGCTGAGCGCGCTCTAGCGGACGGGCGGCGCGGGCTTCACGGAGAGCACCTTCCAGTCCACGCCGGAGAAATCCACCACGAATTCCAGCGCGGGCGGGCGGCCGCCCCGCGCGTCGCGCAGCGTCACCCGTCCCGAGTAATGATCCGTCGTCAATTTCTTGACGCTGTCCTCGTCCACTTGGGGGCGCGTGAGGCGCCACGCCTTCGGTTTCTTTCCCGGGACCTTTTCCGCGTACGGCCAGTAGCCCTTGGGGCTTTTCTTGGAGACGTAGGTCTCCACGACGGTCGCGAAGTTTCCCCGCACGTCGTCCAGGCTCATGGGGCCGGGCGCGGGATCCGGGCTGACGGAATTGTCCGACTGCCCGGGGGCGATGTTGTTGTGGATGACCGGACCGGACGGCCCGGCGCGGACGCCGGCGGCGGTCGCGGCGGGCCAGTCGCCTTTCCCGCTGTTGCCGTCGCCGATGTGGTTTCCGTTGTCGACGGAGCCCGTCGGAGGCTGGTTCGGCTGGGGCTGGATGGGTTCGTAGCCCGAGGGGTCGGTGCCCACGCGTCTGTCGGCGCCGGGGTTCGGCGCGGGGTGGACCTGCGGGAAATCGGGATTGTCCTCGCCGCGCGCGACGGCCGCGGCGCACAGCAGCAGGAAGACGAGGGGCAAACGCTTCATCGCCGCAGTATAAAGCGGCCTCCGCGATAAATCAAGCGGGGAAATCCGCCGGGGCTACAGGCGGTAGGTCAGAGCGACGGTGAACATGTGGCCGCGCGTGCTGAAGTCCGTGCCGAATAGGCGCAGGGGCCGGGACCAGCTCACGGTCTCGGTCCAGAGGTAGCGATAGGAGCCGTCCAGCGCCCAGTTGGAGCCCAGCAGGAGCTCCATTCCCGCGCCGACGTGGGGGCCGAACAGGCGGGGGGACGCGTAGGGGCCGTCCGCGTGCGTGGGATACCAGCCGCCGCCGATCAGCAGGTACGGCGACAGGCTGGCGTCCGGGGCGAAGTAGCCCAGGACCGTGGCCTGGACGGCGGTGGTGCGCACGTGGGTTCCGCCGGCGGTGTAGTGGGCGAAGTCCGCGGAGGCCTCGAAGGAGTAGACGGGCGTCATGTGCAGATGAAGCTGGACGCCGGGGGCCCAGGTCCCGTGGTCGGCGTCGTCGGGGTGGTAGAACGCGGCCCGCGGCCCCAAAGAGGTGGCGCTGTGCATGCCCTCGTCGGCGGCGCCGCCGTCGTAGGCCGACGCGCCGGACGCGGCGAGGAGAAGAACGAGTGCGGCCGCGGCGCGGGAGCTCATGGATCACTGTACTATAGTCGGGCCTCGCGCGCGGCGGAACGCCTGGGTCTTGACATCGAACAGATGTTCGATTAAGCTGTAGGGGTGGCGTCTCCGCAGCACCCCGTCCCCGTCGAAAACTCGCTGGCCGGAACAGAGTCCCTCAGGCCTTTGCTCCAGGACGGACGCATTGCGCCCGGACGCTACTCGGTGTCCGGCCCGCGCGATCTGAGCGGGCGCTTTCTCACGGCGTTGTGCCCGGCGCTGCTGAGCGGCACGCGCGTGCTGTGGCTGGACGCGGGGAATTCCTTCAACGCCTACGGGCTGGGCTACGCGTCGCGCTTCTTCGGGGCGGACGCGCGCGCGGCGCTGGCGCGCGTGGAACTGGCGCGGCCGTTCAACCTCTATCAGCTGGAGACGATGGTAAAGGTGAAGGTTCCGGAGCGCTGGCGCGGGGAGCCCATCGTGATCTCCGATCCGATGCCTTTGTTCTACGACGAGGACGTGCCCGCGGCCGCGGCGCGGCGGGTGCTGGCGCGCGTGCTGGAGGGAATGGCGGCCCTGCCGGCGGTGTGGCTGGTGCTGACCGCGGACCGCGAGGCGCCCGCGGGGCGCGAGGGCTGGGAAGATTTATTGAGCAAGAACGCGCATGGCGCGATGAGGTTCTATGGGCCGGACATTGCCGACGATCGTGCAGACGCTTCAGGCGGAAGAGGAAGCGTGGAAGCTGTTTAGGCGGGCGCTGCGCAAGGAAGACCAGGAGGCGTTCGACGCGCTGTGGCGCTTCGCGCGCTACCACGCGGCGCCGGCGTCCATGGCCAGCCGGCCCATGCCGTTCGAGGCGGCGCTGATGGCGATGCTGGTGGCCGTGGAGCGGCAGCTCCTGGAGATGGAGCGGCTGGAGAAGAAGCGGAGAGCGGATGCCGACGGAAAAAACGGAGGGGTGGATCTTTGACGCGTATCCCGAGGAAGAGGGGATGCGGGTCTGGATCGTGGAGCGCGGCGGCGGGCGGCGCTCCGTGCTGGACGCGTGGCGCCCCGCGTTCCATGTGGGCGGGGATTGCTCGACGCTGAAGAAGGCTCTGCGTCTGCTGGCGCGCCTTCCGTACCGCGCCGAGACGGGGATGGTCGAGAAAAAAGAGCTGTTCCGCGGGGAAATCCTGCGCGTTCTGGAAATCCGCGTGCCCGTGTTGGAGCGCGATCCATTGGTCAAGCGGCTGGCCGGAATGGAACTGCCGCTGTACGACGCGGACATGCATTTGGTGCAGGCCTACCATTATGACCGCGGCCACTTCCCCTTGGCGCTGTGCGGCTTTGAAATCGACGGCGATCGCATGGTCTCCCATGAATTGCGCGACGATCCATGGGCGGTCGATTACGAGCTCCCGCCGCTGACGACGATGCATTTGTCGTTGACGGGCTCGGAAATAGTCGGCGCGCTGGATCCAAACCATTCTGCGCGAGGAAGAATCGTGCTGTCGATGGACGGCCGCGCCTACGAGCTCGAGGGCCGCATGGAAGAACAGCTCGAGACCGTGTCTTGTCGTTTGAAAAAATGGGATCCAGATGTCATCACCACGGACTGGGGCGACAGCGTTCTGATGCCGGAGCTGGACCGGCTCTCGAAAGAACTCCGGGTGCCGTTGAATTTCTCGCGCGAGACGGGACGCGAGATGGCGGGCAAAAAAGAACGGACCTTTTTTTCGTATGGCCGCGTCGTTTACCAGGGCGGGGCGCGTTATCTGTTCGGGCGCTGGCACCTGGACGTCAAAAACAGCTTCATGATCCAACAAACGGACACGGCGGGGCTATTCGAGATCGCGCGGATCGCGAAGATCCCGGTGCAGCGGGCGGCGCGCTGCACGATCGGGACGAGCCTCAGCTCCATGCAGATGGCGTGGGCGTGGACGAACGGGATCTTGATTCCGATGGAGAAGCAGCAGGCGGAGGATTTCCGGCCGGCGACGGACCTGCTCATCGCGGACAAGGGCGGGCTGGTGTATGAGCCGGAGGTGGGCTGGCACCGCGAGGTGGCCGAGTACGACTTCACCTCCATGTATCCGGAGATGATGGTCCAGCGCAACATCTCCCCGGAGACGGTGAACTGCGGGTGCTGTCCGGAGAATGTGGTGCCGGAGATCGGTCATCACCTCTGTACGAAGCGGCGGGGTCTGGTGCCGTCGGTGCTGGCGCCCATTCTGGAGAAGCGGGCGAAGTACAAGGCGCTGTACAAGAAAAAAGGCCCGGGCTGGGAGGTTTACAAGGCGCGGGCCGACGCGCACAAGTGGACCTTGGTGTGCTGCTTCGGCTACCTGGGATTTAAAAACGCGCGCTTCGGGAAGATCGAGGCGCACGAGTGCGTGACGGCGTGGGGGCGGGAGGTGCTGCTGCGCGCGAAGGACGCGGTGGAGAGGCGGGGCTATCATCTTCTGCACGCGTTGGTGGACTCCATTTGGATCCGGATCGGGCCGGGCGCGGATTTGGAGGAGCTGCGGCTGGCGATCGAGAAGGAGGCGGAGTGTCCGCTGGCGCTGGAAGGGGTGTACGAGTGGATCCGTTATTGTCCGTCGAAGCAGGACGCGCTGTCCGGGGTGCCGGGGCGCTACTTCGGGGCGTTCAAGACGGGGGAGTTGAAGATCCGCGGCATCGCCTCAAGACGGCGCGACACGCCGAAGCTGTTTAAGAACATGCAGGGCGAACTGCTTTCGAAGCTGGCGGGAATTTCACCCGGCGCGGACCTGAAGACCTTGGTTCCCGCCTTGCTGGACATCGTGGAGGATTATCGCCTGCGCGTGCGCGAGGGGCAGGTCACGGCGGAGGAACTCGCGATTGCGTTCCATTTGTCCCGAGCGCCGGAAGAATATATGCACGACACGGTGTCGTCCACGGCGGCCAAGCAGCTGGCCGCGTCCGGGGTGACCTTGCACGTGGGGGAGACGGTGAGGTATGTGATCACCAACGCCCGCGACAAGGTGAAGGACTGGCGGTCCAAGCCATTGGCGCTGATGGAGAACGGGCTGGAGTACGACGTGAAGAAATATTTGGAGCTGCTGGAGCGCGCGGCGCTGGAAATTCTCGACGGGTTGGTGCCAGCGCCCCCGCCGGCGAAAAAGAACGCGGCGCTCGCGATCCAGGCGTTGGAGTTGCCTTTGATCTGGGGATGACGGCCGCCCGCCCTCGCCTCTCCGGCCTAAACCTGTTAAACTTCCTCTCGACGGGCCGTTAGCTCAGCGGTAGAGCGATCCCCTTACACGGGAAAGGTCGGGGGTTCGATCCCCTCACGGCCCACCAGTTTTGGCTTAAGGCAGGATGATCTTGGACTTCGGCGCGCCGACGGTCAGGACCTCGACGTCGAACTCCAGGACCTTGCCGGCGAGCGGATGATTGAGGTCGAGCATGACGTCTTCCAGCGAGATCTCGCGGACCACCGCGCGGAACGGGCCGTCCGGGCCCTCGCCCTGCACCACGGCGCCCACGGCCAGGTCGGGAAGGTGCGCCAGGGCCTGGCGCGGGGCCTTGATCAGCAGTTCAGGGTGGAGCTCTCCGTAGCCTTCGGCGGCTTCCACGCGGATGTGGCGCTTCTCGCCCTCTTTCGCGCCGGCCAGACCGGCCTCGATGCCGGGGACCAGCATGCCCTCGCCCTGCACGTACTGAAGGGGCTCGCGGCCCGACGAAGTGTCAACCACCGCTCCATCCACCGTCAACGTGTAATGCATGCTGACCTTCGAGCCCGCTGCGATCATGGAAATGTCTCCTGATGCGACTTGTTTAGTGCCCCTCGGGCTTCGCGGCGGGAGGGAGGGTTTTCTTCAGCTCTTCGAGGCGCACCTTCGTCTCGGCCAGGTGCTGCTCGACGGACGCCAAATATTTTTTCGCGTAGTGCCCCTGGATGTCGTCGGGCTTGTAGTACGGGATCTCGAACTTGAGATTCTCCGCGGTCTGCTGCAGCCCCGCGCACAGGCGCTCCAGATAATCGGCCAGCTTGAGGGGGTCGGTGGGCTCCACGGCGGCATTGTCCCACATCCGGCGCCCGTCGTCAAATGCCCGGGTTAGGGGATGTACTTGATCGTGCGCAGTTCGTAGCGCCCGCCCATGTTCGCCAGCCGCTCGGCCCGGCGCAGCCCCTTGTACAGGTCGTTGACCTGGATGGTGCTGTCCAGCTTGATGGTGACGATCCCCTGCTCCTTGTCGAAGTCCAGGACCGCCTTCTGAACCTCGGGCAGCTTCATCCACTCGGCGGCGATGGCCCGCGCGCAGACCGTGCACAGCATGCCTTTCACCCCCACCGAGTAGCGCCCCGGAGGGAGCTCCGCGTAGGACGGCGGCGCGTCGGCGAAGCCGGCCGCCAGCGCCGTGCCGGCGAGGGTCAGAAGAAGGAGCGGCAGGGCCGGAAGTTTCATCCCCAGGAGCATAGCAGGCGCGATGGCGCCCGTCCAGAGGATTTGATAAACTCCGCGCCGTGGAACTCTTCGGTCGCGCGACGTGGCTTATGTTCGCGGCCGGCGCATTGCCCACGGGCCTGGCCGGCTGGTGGATCGGCAGCCGCGCCGGCGCGTCGTCGCCTTGGGTCCTGGGCCTGATCGCCCTCTCGTCGGTGTTCTTCTCCGTGGGCGCGTCCCTTTTGGCGTGGCGCTGGTTCGTCGCGCCCCTGCGAGAGCTGGAGCGGGGGCTTGAGCGCTGGACCCACGGCGACCTGTCCACCCCCCTGGACGAGGACAAGATGTCCGGCTGGCAGGGCCTGGCCCGGCAGTTCTCGCGCGCCCAGATGGACCTCCAGCGCAGCCTGGAGGACGCCAAGGCCGAGCTGGCCATCGAGCGCGCGCGCATGCAGACGCTCATCGAGAAGATCCCCGACGCCCTGATCATGACCAACATGCGCGGGGAAGTGGTCTTCCTGAACGCCGCCGCCATGTTCGTGCTGAACGCCAAGCCCGCCGACGTCCGCGCCGGCGGCCGCGCCCTGTTCAGCCCGCTGCAGCCGGAGAAATGGCGGATGCCCGTGCAGGAGATATTGAAGAAGCATTCCGCCGGCCTGCCGGTCGAGATCTCCGGCGTGGACGAAGCCGTCTTCACCTACCGCACCGTCGTCACCATGTTCAACGACGCGTCCACCGGGGATTTCGGCGTCCTGGTCATGCTGCGCGACGTGACCGCGGAGCGGCGTCTGGACGCGATGAAGGAGGAGTTCTTCCAATCCGCCGCGCACGACCTGCGGGCCCCCCTGTTCGCCATCCAGGGCTACCTGCGCCTGCTGAAGAAGTCCCTGATCCTGGACGAGCGCCAGACCGGCTGGTTCGGCTCCATCGACCAGTCCTGCGAGAAGCTGACCTTGCTGGTGAAGGACGCCCTGGATTTCGCGCGCATCGAGAACGGCTACCTGCGCCTGTCGCCGACCCCCGTGGACCCGCGCGCCCTGGTGCGCCGCGCCGTCAATCTCTTCCATCCTCTGGCCGACGAGCGCGGGCTGGTCCTGGAGGTGCGCATCGACGCCGACGCGCCGGCCGCCTTCGAGGCCGACGAGCGCCTGATCGAGCGCATGCTGCACAACCTCCTGGGCAACGCGCTGAAATTCACCCCGCGCGGCGGCCGCGTGGTGGCCCAGGTCTCCTCCCGGGGCGATCTGATCGAATTCTCCGTCGAGGACGACGGCCCCGGCATACCCGAGGCCCAGCGCGCCGTCATCTTCGAGCGCTTCCGCCAGCTGGAGACGGCGGGCCCCAAGTCCGGCTTCGGGTTGGGACTGTCCATCTGCGCCAAGATCGTCAAACTGCACCGTGGCGTCATCTGGGTGGAGCCGGGCCCGTCCGTCGGCTCCCGTTTCGTCGCGCGCCTGCCGCTCTCGCAGCACTCCAAGGAGAATGACTGATATGAAGACCCTCGCCGCCTCGCCCAACGCCGTGATGGCCGACGCCTTTCTGCCCGCGGGCGCGTTCGCCGACGGATTAGCCGTCGTCGTGGCCAGCGTGTTCGTGGCCGCCTGCTCCCAGATCGAGATTCACCTGCCCTTCACGCCCGTTCCGATCTCCGGGGGAACCTTGGGAGTGCTGTACGCCGGCGCCCTTCTGGGCTCCCGCCGCGGCGCCATGGCCGTCGCCCTGTATCTTCTTGAGGGCGCGGCGGGCCTGCCCGTGTTTTCGGGCGGCGCGGCCGGCTTCGCGCACCTGCTGGGACCCACGGGCGGCTACCTGCTGGGCTTCCCGGTCGGCGCTTTCGCGGCCGGACTGCTGGCCGAGCGCGGCTGGGACCGCACCCCGCTGCGCGCGTTCGCGACCATGCTGGCCGGAAGCCTCCCCATTTTCGCGCTGGGCCTGATCGGCCTGTCGCGCTTCCTCCCGGCCCGCGCCCTGCTGGGGGCCGGCCTGTGGCCGTTCGTGCCCGGCGACCTGATCAAGGCCGCCGCGTCCGCCGGCCTGCTTCCGTTCGGCTGGAAGCTGATCGGAAAACGCCGCAAGTTTTAGCGGAAGTCGCGCCTTGCCGGTCCTCGGGAGCCTGCGACCAAATCGGGGTTGACAGGCCATGTACGGTCCGCTACACTGAGCCCGAATTGACGAATACGACAAGGACCCGCGACACTCATAATGAGGAATAAGAAGGGACTGCTCATCGACGCCGGGGCGGGGCTCGTCCTGACCCTCGTGGTCATGACCAGCTACATGAAGCAATGGCCCTTGATGGCCAGCGTCGAGTTCCGCGCCTACGACCTGCGCGCGAAACTCCGCGAGACCCTGAAGTCTCCCGACGAGATCGCCTTGGTCGCCATCGACGAGGAATCCATCTCGCAGATCGGCCGCTGGCCCTGGTCGCGCGGCAAGATCGCGGCCGGTTTGGACAAGATCGCCGCGGCGCACCCGAAGGTCATCGGCTTGAACGTCCTTTTCTCCGAGCCGGAGCAGAGCATGGGCCTGGCCGAGGTCCGCCGCCTGGAGACAAGGTACAAGGAACTCCTGGCGGGAAAAAAGATCACGCAGAAGAAGGGCGCCGAATTCGACCTGGAGTTCGCCTCCTCGACCGTCGCGCTGGATTCGGACTCCCGCCTGCTCGCGTCCCTCCAGGCCGCCGGCAACGTCGTCATGCCCGTGTTCTTCGCGCCGAACGACGCCCACGGCGACATGGTCGCCCCGCCCGCCGAGGTCTCCAGCGCCGCCGTCCGCTCGAAGACCGCTCCCGATCCCGGCCTGACCCAGGAGAAGATGATCTGGCCCCTGCCCGCGTTCTCGGGCGCCGCGGCCGGGCTGGGCCATTCGAATTTCTTCCCCGAAAGCGACGGCACGTTCCGCCGGGATTTCCCGATGATGAGCTACGCCGGGTCCTACTACCCGTCGTACGCGCTGCGCCTGGCCATGGCCTACGTCGGCGCCAAACCCGAGGACGTCCGCTTCACCCCCGGCGTCGAGGTGTCCGCGGGGCGCCTGCGCGTGCCGCTGGACGAGGACAGCGCCATGGCGGTGACCTTCGTGGGCCCGCCGAACGCCGCGGCCGCCATCATCAAGCGCGTCTCCTTCGCCTCCGTGCTCAACGGCTCCACCGGAGCCGATTTCTTCAAGGATAAGATCGTCCTGATCGGCCCGACGGCCTTGGGCGTGGGCACCTCCTACGTGACGCCGGTCGCCGGGGACTTCCCGTCCATCGAGATCGTCGCGCACGTCATCGAGAACATCCTCCAGAAGCGCTTCCTGACCCGGCCGCCGTGGGCCGTCTCGTTCGAGCTGGGCGTGATGGCGGCCCTGGGACTGTTCATCATGCTGGTCCTGCCGCGCCTGCGCGCATTCTGGGGCCTGGTCATCAGCGTCCTGCTGGCCGTGATCATTTTGGGCGCGGGCACCTATTTCTTCGTCGCCGGGCAGTGGATCAAGGTCGGCTATCCGCTGATCCTGCTGGTGGGCGGCTACCTGATCGTGATCTCGAAGAGCTTCCTGATCACCGAGAAGGGCAAGGAGCTGGTCGAGGCCTCGGCCATCGAGACCAACAAGATGCTGGGGCTTTCCTTCCAGGGCCAGGGCATGCTGGACCTGGCGTTCGAGAAGTTCCGCCTGTGCCCGCTCGACGACAACATGAAGGACACCCTCTACAACCTCGCGCTCGATTTCGAGCGCAAGCGCCAGTACTCGAAGGCCGCGGCCGTGTTCGATCACATCGCCGCCAAGGACTCCAAGTACAAGGACGTGGTGGAGCGGGGCAAGAAGCTGAAGGAAGCCTCCGAGGGCGCCGTGTTCGGCGGCGTCGGGGCCAAGAAGGAAGGCACCGTCATGCTCGCCGGCGGCGCGTCGAAGCCCACCTTGGGCCGCTACGAGATCGAGAAGGAGCTGGGCCGCGGCGCCATGGGCGTGGTCTACCTGGGGCGCGACCCCAAGATCAACCGCATGGTGGCCATCAAGACCATGATGCTGGAGGAAGGCTCCGACGGCGGCTCGCTGAAGGAGGTCAAGGAGCGCTTCTTCCGCGAGGCCGAGTCGGCGGGCACCCTCAATCATCCCAACATCGTGCGCATCTTCGACGCCGGCGAGGAGAACGAGGTCGCGTACATCGCCATGGAGCTTCTGGACGGCGTGGACCTGACGAAGTACGTCGCCAAGGACGCGCTTCTGCCCGTGGACAAAGCGTTGGATTACGTGGCCACCGTGGCCGATGCTCTTGATTACGCCCATAAGCAAGGGATCGTGCATCGCGACATCAAGCCCGCCAACATCATGCTGCTCAAGGACGGCTCCATCCGCGTGGCGGACTTCGGCATCGCGCGCATCACCGCGTCGTCGAAGACCGCGACCGGAACGGTGATGGGCACGCCGTCCTACATGAGCCCGGAGCAGGTCGCGGGCCGGAAGGTGGACGGCCGCTCGGACCTTTTCTCCCTGACCGTCGCGCTGTACGAGCTGGTCACCGGTGAGAAGCCGTTCAAGGGCGGCGAGGGGATCGGCACGCTCTTGTTCCAGATCGCCAACGACCCGACGCCCGACATTCTGGAGGTCAATCCGAAGCTGCCGCCGGCGCTGAAGGCCGTCATCGAGCAGGGCCTGGCCAAGAATCCCGACGAGCGCTTCGCGCGCGGCTCCGATCTGGCGGCCGCCATCCGCGGCGTGCTGTCCGGCGCGGCCGCGCCGGCCGCGGCGCCGGTCCCGGCTCAGCGCACCGCGGAGATCACCGCGCCCGTTCCCGAGGCTTCCGCGCCCAAGAAGCCGGCCGACGCGTCGGCGACGGTGAAGATGACCGGCCTGGATTTCCCGGAGCTGGACACTCTTCGCGCGATGCCCCCGGCGCCCGTCCCGAAGCCCGCCGCGCCCGCCGTCGAGAGGACGGCGGCCGTCGGCCCGGACATCACGATCCCCGGCCTCAACGATCTGCCCAAGCCGGCGACGCCGCCCCCGGCCCCGAGGACGGCGGCCCGCGGCCCCGATATCTCGATCCCCAGCAGCTCGGATCCGATGATCGAACTGCCTCAGCACTCGGGCGTGGGCCCGGCCTCGGCCGTGCCGCCGCCGCCGAAGCCGAGCGGAGACGCCGACGCGACCATGCGCATCGAGCCGACGCAGAGCCCGGACGCGACCCTGCGCCTGAAGCCGAACCCTCAGGAGCCTTCATGAGGACCAAAGACGCCGTGGACGTGGCCGGCGCGACGGACCCGGGCTGCGTGCGCAAGAACAACGAGGACAATTTCGCCGTCGAGCCCGACCTGGGCCTGCTGATCGTGGCCGACGGCATGGGCGGCCACAACTCCGGCGAGGTCGCCGCGGACATCGCCGTCAAGACCGTCGTGGATTTCGCGCGCAAGATGCTGGGCGGCGCGAAGCAGATGGTCCCGGAGGGCAGCGCGGGCCTGTCCCCGCGCGGGCGCCAGCTGGAGTATTTCGTCAAGACCGCCAACACGATGATCTACGAGAAGGGCCGCGCGTTTCCGAAGGACGCCGGCATGGGGACGACCTTGGTCGCGGCGATGGTGGACGCGAAATCCGTGACCGTCGCCCACGTGGGCGACAGCCGTCTCTACCTGTGGCGGCGCGGGGAGCTGATGCAGCTGACCGAGGACCATTCCTTGGTCGGGGAGCAGGTGAAGCGCGGGCAGATCACCGCCGACGAGGCCGCGCGCTCGAACCTGCAGAACATCCTGACGCGCGCGCTCGGCGCGGAGGGCGACGTGCAGGTGGACGTGGCCGAGCATCCGCTTTTCCCGGGAGACGTCGTCCTGCTGGCGACCGACGGGCTTTCGAAGATGGTTCCCGACGCGGACGTCGCCGCGGTCATCGCCGGCGGGGCGGAGCCGCGGGCGGTCGTGGACGAGCTGATCGCCCGGGCGCGCGCCGCGGGCGGAGTGGACAACGTGACGGTGCTGGTCGCGCGCGTTCCATCGCGCGACTCCGGAGTCAAGGGGATCGTCTCGCGCCTGTTCGGGCGCTGAGGTCGAGGAGAATTCGATGCCGAAGATGCTTTTGAAGTTCAACGCGGCGGTGATCAAGGAGATCCCTTTCGAGAAGGACGCCTTGTCCGTCGGCCGCAAGCCGGACAACGACATCGTCATCGACAATCCCGCGATCTCCGGGCATCACTGCCGGATCTCCGTGCAGGGCGGCACCTATTTCGTCGAGGATCTGGAGTCCACCAACGGAACCTTCGTCAACGAGAAGCGGGTCAAGAAGTCCGGCCTTCACCACAACGACGTGATCGGCCTGGCCAAGCACGCTCTGGTGTTCATCGAGGACGCGCCGGCGGAGACGCCGCTTCCGCCGCCGCCTCCTCCGCCGCCCGCGGCGGACGCCACGATGATGATCTCTCCGCAGAAGCAGGCCGAAATGGTCGCCGCGTCCGCGTCGTTCTCCAAGAGCGGCGAGAAGGAGCGCACCGCCTGGCTACGCGTTCTCAAGGGCGCCGTCGGCCCGGCCGAGCACGAGCTGAAGGGGATGTCCACCTACATCGGCAAGTCGGACCGCGTGCAGATCGTGATCAAGGGCTCCGGGCTGTTCGGCTCCGCTCCGGAGGTCGCCGCGTCGGTCCACCGCAAGCCCGAGGGCTACGTCCTGGTCGCCGTCACCGACGGCTACCCCCAGGTCAACGGGACGAAGGTGACCGGCTCCGTCGTGCTCAAGGACGGCGATCTGATCGAGTGCGGCGCGACGACGATGGTGTTCGAGACGCGCGAAGCCGCTTAAGCGTCCGGGCCTTCCGGGCCCGGCGAGGGGGGCCCGCGGTCCCTTCCCCGGCGGGCCTCTTGCCGGAACCCTCCTTCCCCGTCGGTCCCTCCTGCCCCCGGCGCCCGGGAGTTATAGTGAGGGCGTGAAACGGATCGTTCCCATCGCCGCCCTCCTGATCGCCTCGGCTTTCGTTTCCGCACGGGCCGATGACGCCGCCTACGGCAGCCTGGTGGGCATGGCCCGATCGGCCGCGCGCGCCCGCACGGCCGACGCGGCCGAGGCGGACGCCGGCGGCGCGGACGACCGGATGCGGGAGGCGCTCAAGGACGCCGTCGCGCAGACGCCCGCGCCGCGCGCCCCGGTCCGAGCCCCGACGGCTCCTGCTCCGGACGCGGAAGAAGGCCGCGCGCCGGTGTCGGTGCCGGCCGCCGCGCCGGCCCGGCGGATGTGGACGCGGCTGTATTCCACCTTGATGCCGTCTTGGCGGCGCCTGCCCGTCCTTCAAGACGAGTTCGCGCCGTCGGCGTCCACCGCGACCGTCCGCGCCGCGCCTCCGGCCGCGGTCGCGGCTCCCGAGCCGCTTCCCGACTCCGCTGCCGTGAAAGCCGGCGAGCGCCGGGGCCTGGCCGAGCTCCTGTCCGCGTCCGCGGCCCCGTCGGACCCGCAGTAATATTCGTCACTCGCGTGGCTGTCCGAAGTCTGGCGGTTCGTTGATCCAGATCAATTGAATCTGGACGCCGTCCGGGAGTAGAATAACCGAAGAGCGGCGCGTCACGCCGCCGTCACAGTTGCGGGAGCCTTCCATGAGCGATACCTCCACCCAGCCCAAGCCTTCGGCCTTGCCGATCGAAGAGATCGAGTCCGCGGTCATCCGCTTCGCCGGCGACTCCGGCGACGGCATCCAGCTGACCGGCATGCAGTTCACCACCACCACCGCTTTCGCCGGCAACGATCT
Source organism: Elusimicrobiota bacterium (assembly GCA_044450965.1). GTDB lineage: Bacteria > Elusimicrobiota > Elusimicrobia > UBA1565 > UBA9628 > GWA2-66-18. Next base: position 78,573 of record JBIOJO010000011.1, read on the forward strand.
GTCCACGTTCCCCGACTATCCCGCCGAGATCCGCGCCCCCGTGGGCACGACCGCCGGCGTGTCCGGCTTCCAGATCCAATTCTCGTCGCGCCAGGTGCTGACCCCCGGCGACGCGCCGGACGTGTTCGTTTCCATGAACCCGGCGGCGCTCAAGGCGAACATCCACGACGTCAAGAAGGGCGGCCTGATCCTCGTCAACAAGGACACCTTCAACGCGGTCAACCTCAAGAAGGCCGGCTACGACAAGAACCCGCTCGAGGACGGTTCCCTGTCCGACTTCCGCGTGATCCCGGTGGAATTGGGCCGCTTGACGCGCAACGCGCTGGACGGCATGGGCCTGACGGCGACGGAGACCGAGCGCTGCAAGAACTTCTTCGCGCTGGGCATGATGTACTGGCTCTACGACCGCCCGATGGAAGCGACGCTGAAGTGGATCGAGGCCAAGTTCAAGAAGAACCCGAAGTACGTCGAGGCCAACCATAAGGCCCTCCACGCCGGCAATGCGTACGCCGAGACGGCGGAGATCTTCGGCCATCACTTCCGCGTGCGCAAGGCGCCGATCAAGCCCGGCGTCTACCGGAACATCACGGGCAACGAGGCGACCGCGCTGGGCATGATCGCGGCCTCGGCGAATTCGGGCCTGCCGCTCTGGTACGGCTCGTACCCGATCACTCCCGCCTCGGACGTCCTTCATGAGCTGTCGAAGAACAAGAGCTTCGGCGTGAAGACCTTCCAGGCCGAGGACGAGATCGCCGCGATCGGCAGCGCCATCGGCGCCGCGTTCGCCGGCATGCTGGCGACGACGGGCACTTCCGGCCCCGGCGTGGCGCTGAAGAGCGAGGCGATCGGCCTGGCCGTGATGACCGAACTGCCGCTCATGATCCTGAACGTCCAGCGCGGAGGCCCCTCCACCGGCCTGCCGACGAAGACCGAGCAGGCCGACCTGCTCCAGGCGCTGTACGGCCGCAACGGCGAGTGTCCGGTGGTGGTGGTCGCCGCGGCGACCCCCGGCGACTGCTTCACCATGGCCTACGAGGCCTGCCGCCTCGCGGTCAAGTACATGACCCCCGTGTTCCTGCTGACCGACGGCTATCTGGCCAACGGCTCGGAGCCGTGGCTGATCCCGGACGCGACGAAGCTGACGAAGTTCGAGAAAGCGCCGGTCTCTCCGGCCGCGGACTTCAAGCTGTACAAGCGCGACCCGGAGACGATGGCCCGCCAATGGGTCTCGCCCGGCGTCAAAGGATACGAGCACCGGCTTGGTGGCATCGAAAAACAAGACGTCACGGGTAATATCTCCTACGACCCCGACAACCACGAGCGCATGGTGCGCCTGCGCGCCGCGAAGGTGAACAAGGTCGCGCAGGACATTCCGCCGCTGGAAATCCTGGGCGAGAAGAAGGGCAAGGTCCTGGTCATCGGCTGGGGCGGCACCTACGGCGCGATCACCGCCGCCGTGCAGAACCTGCAGAAGGCCGGCAAGAGCGTGTCGTCGGTCCATCTTCGCCACCTCAATCCGCTGCCGCCGGACCTGGGCGACATCATGGCCGGCTACGAGCACGTGCTCGTTCCCGAGCTCAACATGGGCCAGCTGCTGAAGGTCCTGCGCGCGAAATATCTCGTTCCCGCGACCGGCCTCAACAAGATCAAGGGCCAGCCGTTCAAGGTTTCCGAAGTGGAAGCCGGCATCGAAGCGCTGTTGAAGGGAGGGAACTGACATGTCCGACATCCACGAGAACGAGCTCGAGACGCTCCCCGCCTCCGGACCCATGGCCCAGACGGCGAAGGACTTCAAATCCGACCAGATGGTCCGCTGGTGCCCCGGCTGCGGCGACTTCGCGATCCTGGCCACCGTCCAGAAGGTGATGCCGACGCTCGGCATCCCGCGCGAGAAGTTCGTGTTCGTCTCGGGCATCGGCTGCTCCTCCCGCTTCCCGTACTACATGAACGCCTACGGCTTCCACTCCATCCACGGCCGCGCCCCGACGGTGGCGACCGGCGTCAAGTGCGCGAACCCCGACCTGCAGGTCTGGGTGATCACCGGCGACGGAGACGGCCTCTCGATCGGGGGCAATCATCTCATTCACGCGCTGCGCCGCAACGTGGACTTGAAGATCATGCTGTTCAACAACCGGATCTACGGCCTGACCAAGGGCCAGTACTCCCCGACCTCCGAGATGGGCAAGAAGACGAAGTCCTCGCCGATGGGCACCATCGACGCGCCGCTGAATCCGCTGGCGATCGCGCTGGCCTCCGAGGCCTCGTTCGTCGCTCGCGCCGTGGACACGGACCTGCCGTTCCTGACCGAGGTCCTGACCCGCGCCGCGCACCACAAGGGCTCGGTGTTCATCGAGATCTTCCAGAACTGCATCGTCTTCAACGACGGCGCGTTCGACGAGGTCACCGCGCGCGAGGTCCGCGACGAGAAGACCCTGAAGCTGGCGCACGGCAAGCCGATGATCTTCGGCGCGAAGAAGGACAAGGGCATCAAGCTCAACGGCTTGGAGCCCGAGGTCGTCACCTTCGATCCCGCGAACCCGCCCAAGGACCTGCTCGTCCACGACGAGCACGCCCCGTCCGCGACTTTGGCGAACCTGCTGGCCCACATGGCCCTGCCCGTCGCGCAGGGCGTCCTGCGTTCCGTCCAGCGCCCGACTTTGCACGAGCTGATGGGCGCCCAGATCGACCGCGCCAAGACCGAAAAGCCGGCCGACCTTCAGAAGCTGTTGAAGGGCCCCGAAACCTGGACCGTCGCCGCCTAATTAATAGGGTCAGGCTTCAACTTATCAACTTATTCTGGAA